>CAXMRT010000001.1:0-4797 GCA_964196025.1 uncultured Gemmatimonadales bacterium
TCGCCGGCTTGGCCGCCGCTCTTTGGATGGCGCGTCACCGGAAACTGGACGGAGAAAAACTTGGCCTACTCACACTAGGGCTATTCCTCAGCCTACCCTACTACCGCAACTTCACAATTCTTGCACTCTGCACCCTCCCGATAATCGCCGAGTGGCTGACAACCCTGCTACAGACAGACAACACCGAGCGCAAACGCTGGCTCTACGCAAGCGCAGCCCTACCCGCCCTCGCCTGGCTAACGGTCGCGCTCCTCGCTTGGGGCCCGGCCTGTGACTACGGTGCTCGCAGACCCGGCTTCGGCTGGCATGCAAATAAATATCCGATCGCTGCCGCCAACTGGATCGCACAAAACGCCCCCGATGCAAAACTCTGGAATGATTTCACGGTGGGAGGCTGGCTCAACTGGCGCCTCGGTGAAGGCTCTACCTATATTGACGGCAATACCGATGGCTACCCCCTCTCCTTTCTCGGCAACTACCACGAATCCTACAATGGCATGGATGTGAAACCTTGGTTCATAAAACCGGATGGGCCGACGGCGGCGCTGGTCAATCACAGACAAACCGACGGCTACCTCGCCCGTTTCTTACTAGGGCTCTCGTGGATGGAGTCACCCGCAATCGGATACGCCGATCGCAACTACTGCGTGGTCCTCGCAAGTCCGGGTGCGCCGGGCGCAGATCCTGACCTGATCAAAGCCGTTCAGCGCAGCACAATCCGCCGCGTAACATCCGGTCCACTCGCAGCCGAGCTCTCACTTGAGAGGCTGACATCGATTCCACCCGAGGCACCCCACAACATGTATGAACGAAGCGGGCGACTCGCCATGTGGCTCTACCCGAACGACCCGACCGCAACAGCTCACTACGGGCGAACGCAAAATCACGCGCCATGAAAAATCGCAACACCCGATTTAGAGTAGCCCTCGTCGCCAGCTCACTCGTACTTGCCTTGGGCCTATCCGAAGCGATCTCCCGCCTGGTCACGTCTCCTCACCAAAATCTACGTTTTGAACAGGACATCAGTGAACTTGAGCGCGGCCAGTTGCACGCGGCTACCCAAGTCATAGAGACCCACAACGACTTGTTCTGGCAACTGGCACCCAACAAAAAACTGACCACCGATTCTTGGCCCTTCTTTGGAATCATGTCCAATAGTCAGTCACTGCGGGAGGATCACCGGATACCGCTACAAAAGAAGCCAGATGATCTCACCATTCTGTTTATCGGTGACTCTTGCACATTCGGCTATGGCGTAGCCTACGATGAAAGTTTTGTCGAAGTCGCAGAATCACTAATCCAATCAATGCTCCCAGACAAAACGGTCGAATGCATCAATGCCGGCGTACCCGGCTACTCCCTTTTTCAGGGCTCGCGCTACCTCGCGACCAAAGGACTCAACTATCAGCCCGACCTGGTCGTCCTAAACTTTGGGTGGAACGACTACGCGCGGTGGGATGATCGCAGCGACATGCAACACGATGCACTGATACAAGCGATCACCCCCCCAGCGCCACTGGACCGCAGCCGCCTTTGCCAACTGATCTGGCAGGCAAAAGCCGGGAACCCATCCCCAGATGAACAGACGTCGACACCCAACCCGCAGAAAACCCAGTCGCGACCCCGTTTACTGCCCGATGAATTCACCGCACTTCTTGAATCGACAAAGAGTCTCACAACCGAGCGCGGAATTGCCATGCTGGTATTGGTTTGGCCCATGCGCGGCAACGCCGATCACGCAACGCCCGGAAAGACCCGCCCGGAGCTGCAAAATAGAATGATCGCGTTTGGCAAGGCCCACTCTTTATCCGCTTCGTCGACTGCACGTGGCTCGCTTGACCTGACACCTCTCGCCCGACAATTAACCAAGGAACACGGTGTCCAAAAAATCTACATCGATAAGGGTCACGTGACTGCAATGGCCCACGACGCAATCGCACGTGAGATCGTCCACACACTCACACCTTGGATTCAGACTCAGAAACCTTAGGGCAAGTCAGGCTCGGTAAGCCTTTTCGCAAGTCCCATCTCGCCAAGTTCTTCGAGTAACGCGCGCACCTCGTCGCGGCGATGAAACTCCTTCGCGGAAATTTTATCGAGTGCTTGCGTCAGAACCTTCACGGCTTCGTCCTGCCTATTCTGGTCCGCCAACAAAATCCCCAGATTCGAGTACACCCGTGCGGCGCGCTCAGCGGGGTCATCCGCTAGCGCGTCGTAAAGCGTGTCAATAGCCTTGCCCGGTCGACCCAAGGCCTCATGTAATTCTGCCAGATACGTATAAGCAACGACTGACTGATTTCCTGGGTTCAGCTTAATCCCCTTCTCAAAGGCGTCGATGCCCTCCTCATACTCACCTCGAAATTTATATATCTCACCGAGATCAAAATAGTGATCGGCTCTGTCCGGGTACAAGGTGATCAGTGCCTTGGCGTGCGCCTCACCGTCGCTCAGCCGGCCCTGTGCGATAGCGAGTCGCATCAAGAGGATACGAGCCTGTGTGTGTGGCACGGACTGCAGAACTTTTTCGGCCTGCGCCTGTGCCAAGCGAGGGTTTTTGTAGTAGCGATTTGCGTAGTCCGCAATCTTCCAACCCAGCCGCCAATCATCCGGGTGCTGCCCAGTCATCCGCTTATAACGCCCGAGAAGATCGTTCATTTTCGGCTCCATCGCTTGCTTGAAGGCGTCCGCTTTATTCTGCAACTCCACGATCCGCTCAGGTGGATACGACTCATTCAGAAAAGTGGACCCACGCATCATCTCTATCACACGGCGAGTCGACAGGTAGCGCTCGAGGTCCGTATAAACCAGCCTCGTTTCGCAAGCAACCAGGCTCCAGTCACTCCCGTCCGCCTTGTGTCGCGAAATCCCCTCGGGCAATAACACGCTCGTCACATCAAACAATGCGCGGGCAATCAAGTGCTTGCCGCTAAATTGAGGGTGAATCAAGTCATAAAACAGCTCCGCACCCCCAATACTACTCGCAGGGCGATCCTGAAACACCTTGGCCAGATCAACAAAGGACACCGCTTCACCACGTAGCTCAGCCGCAACAGACTTGACTACACCGTTGAGTTCGGCCAGATCGGAGCGATGACGCACGGCAGAGGGCAGGAGGTCCCGCGGGTGACACGGCAGGCTGCAAAGCAAGACATGCGCGCCAGCATCTGTACCCGCCCGACAGATGCCGTGCAGGTTCTTGGCAAACTGCATAGCCGCACGTTCAGCACCCTCAACATCAGATGCTCCCGCCTCGTTGTGCCCGGTGTAGACGATCATCAAATCCGGCTCAAAGTTCACGCAGCTCTCTGCGATCTGAGCCACGAACTCTGAACGAGCACCCGCCAGCCCCAAGTTAATAACCTCAAAATCAGCACCGGCGTACGCGTCGTCTAGCATCAATTCCAACATCCGACCGAAATCAAAAACCTCCTCCGGATAACCCTGTGCGGCAGATCCGCCAAGGATGAAGATCCGAAACGTCCGAGCGTCCTTCACCTCATCAAACGCAAACGGACTGAGTTCGGAGCGGCTCTGCGTAGACGAAAGACGGGCGCCCAACTGAACATTGGCACAGTACCGCGGCTTGCCACCCACCATCTGTTGCGTGGCAATCTCAATCGATTTCCCATAACCGCCATTTTTAAGCCCAACGACAAGACACGTGGTCACGACCACAACCACCAGAACCAAAGTGACAACCCGAGCGCGCCAAGGCCGCTTTATTTTCTGTTGCTGATCGCTCATAAGTGAATACCCAGTCTAAGCCGCAACCTCGAATTTGTACAGCCGTGAAGAATTACCTCACCTTAGAGGTAGAGAGCGCAGCGCATCACAGGTCGCGGGCCGCACCGTAAACGTCGATAATTCGCATCTGTCGAATACGAAACCCCTGTTGGGCGATCGCTCAACCTGCCATGACAGGCATATCCGCGAGATCGTAATACGCAACGAAGTATGGATGCTCCGCGTCAAACTGCGTAAGTTTTTTTGGATTAGAGACCTCGCCCATGGGTCGAATCTCCTGGCCCTCGATACCGAGTCTCCCATCACCGAATTTGCGACGGATGTCATCAGCAAACTCCCCCAGTTCCTTAACGAGGTCCGGATAATCCTGATACACATCATCAGATTCACCGACATCCAGTCGGAGGTTGTAGAGTTCATTTAACTCAACTCGTGTATTCACGCCGTTTGCTCGACTGGTCTTACAGAAGTGAAGTTTCCAATCACCTTTGCGCACCGCCTCTAAATCAGCATCCTTGTAATAAACAAACGTATCACGTTCGACAGGGTCCCCACTCAGAATGGTGCCAGCTAACGATATACTGTCGAGCTCAACACCTTCGGGAAGTGGAGCGCCTGTAATCTCAGCGAGCGTGGCGAAAAGATCGGTCGCTGATGCAATGCCGTCACACGTCTTGCCTTCAGCGATCCTGCCCGGCCAACGCATGATGCAGGGAACGCGTTGCCCGCCTTCCCACGTTTCACCTTTGAGGCCTCGCAAATCACCGTTACTGCCGCCCTCGCCTCGGGCACGGGATCCATTATCCGACATAAAGATGACAAGAGTGTCGTCATACAACCCCAACCGTTTCAACTCAGCATCGATCTCCCCCATCGCCCAGTCAATGCAGGCAACGGCTCCGCCATAGGCGCCATTTCGGGATGCCTTCAGAAAGCGATCCGGCACAAATAGCGGGACATGCACATACATATGCGCAAGGTAGAGAAAGAAAGGATTTCTGCGGTCACGCTGCATATAGTCGAGGCACTCCTCCACATAGCGCTCGGTCAGGC
>CAXMRT010000002.1:0-17204 GCA_964196025.1 uncultured Gemmatimonadales bacterium
GACTCTTGTGTAGTGCGTCTTAGCCGAAGGAAAGGCGCCCACGCTGCATGAGCCCACCGTCGAAAAGCTCAACATCCACTATCCAACAAACTCTTGTGTAGTGCGTCTTAGCCGAAGGAAAGGCGCCCACCCTGCATGAGCAGCACGGTTCAGGCTAAGCAGACCAATCGAAAAAGCGTGCCGCATTCTCGCTGGTGACAGCGGCAATATGCTCAAGCGAGCAGCCCCGTAACTCAGCAAGACACTCCGCGACATGGCGAACATAGGCGGGCTCATTCTGCTTCCCTCGCATGGGAACCGGAGCCAGGTACGGAGCGTCCGTCTCGACCAACAAACACTCCTCGGGCAAGGCCTTCGCGACCGCTCGCAGCGCATCCGCATTTTTGAAAGTAAGGATCCCACTAAAACTAATCATGAGCCCCAACTCTACTAACGACTGAGCGAACCCCAATTCACCGGTAAAACAATGCAACACCGCAGGCCGCCCGGCTAACGCAGGCGTGGACTCTACATAGGCACCTAACATCTGCAAGGTGTCGGCATCCGCCTCACGACTGTGCACCACCACCGGTTTTTCAAACTCCGTTGCGAGACCTAACATCTGCCCAAACAACGTCATCTGCTCATCACGCGTTTCAGGCGTATAGTGATAGTCGAGACCCGTCTCGCCCACTGCCACCACAGCGGAATTCGCCAACTGCGACCGCAAGAGATCGAGATCGTGATGCTGACCCGCCAAGTCTCGATCATGACCAACCGCCGCTCGCACACAATGAGGGTGACGCTCAGCCGCTTGAAGCGAAAATAGATTGCCCGCCGGCTCCCCACCAATCGACACCATGCGCGTCACGCCACCTTCAGCCGCTCGCGAAAGATAGACCTCAAGCCCGCTCTCTTTCTCTAATCCATCTAAATGAACGTGCGTATCAACGATCATGCTCATCCCCTCAACCGCCGTCCATGCCATTACCCAGTTCAAGAACGAGTCCGTCATAAGCCGCGAACACGCCCGCCGGCAACGACGCCTCGAGCTCGGCATGCTCAAAGTCATGGCACATATGAATCAGGTACGCGGCCTTCGGCTTGATTCGATCCAGATAACTCAGCGTCTCCTCCAGCACGATATGGGAGGGATGCTCACGGTCTGGCCGCAATGCATCCAAAACCATGATGTCCACACCTACCAAGGACTCGACCACATCGTCTGACATACGTTTCACATCTGGAAAATACCCCAGGCGACGTCCATCCACTTCAAGCTCAAAGCCATAGGTCTCAACAGATCCATGCTCAACCTCATGAGGGCGCACCTGAACCGCACCTATTTCAAACGCCTCCGTTCGAACTTCAAATCCAATCTGCGGAGTAAAAAACCCCGGCCGTGGTTTATCCGGCTTCACGTAATCAAAAATTTCCTGTAATCGCGCGATCGTCCGCTCGCCGCCGTAGACAGGAATGCGCTCACCTTGCAAGGTGTTGAAGCGCCTCAAATCATCAAACCCAAAAATATGATCCGCATGCGTATGAGTCATCAGCACCGCATCCACTCGGCGCACATCATAACGCAATGCCTGCGTCCGAAAGTCCGGCGTTGTATCAACCAGGATAGCGTGCCCGTCGTGCTCCAGGTACACACTCGACCTCAACCTCTCATTCCGAGGATCATCCGACTTACACACCGCGCAGTCACATGCAATCACCGGTATACCCAGCGAGGTCCCCGTTCCTAGAAATGTCATTTTCATCACACGCACCATATAGAAACCCGCCCGATGGACAAGGAGAAAGGCGCCCCGTCGACACGCGCAGGACGGTCTTTCCGGACGCACAAAAACGGGGAAGATCACCACATTCACAGCAGCCACAGGTCCGCACGGTGCCAGACCTCACGCCCAAGAGACTGCATCGACTAACAAAGTATTGTACTTCCACGTCAGTTTGATAGCATGCGGCCTCCTAATAGATGTAGAGAATAAGATTCGAAAGGCAGCACATGAAACAGTATTTCCCAAAGATCAAAAAGATCAAGTACGAGGGCCCAGACTCAAAAAACCCTCTCGCGTTCAAACACTACAACCCCAAAGCGAAGATCATGGGCAAGTCCATGAAAGACCACCTCCGCTTCGCGGTCTGCTACTGGCACAGCTTTAAAGGCCTTGGCGGCGACCCCTTCGGTCCAGGAACAATGGAGCGAAACTACAACCAATCCGACGACCCGATGAAAGTCGCAGAAGAAACTATGGTTGCGGCCTTCGAGTTTTTCGAAAAGATCGGCGTCGAATACTGGTGCTTCCATGATCGTGACATTTCACCGGAAGCCGACAACCTCACCGAAACCAACAAGCGCCTCGACCAAATCGTAAAACTGGCCGGATCGCTACAGGACGACACGGGCGTCAAACTGCTCTGGGGAACCACGAATGCATTCTCCCATCCGCGTTTCATGTCCGGCGCATCCACGAACCCCAATCCAGACATCTTCGCCTACGCCGCAAGCCAAGTGAAGAAAGCGATGGAAGTCACCAAGAAGCTCGGTGGCGAAGGCTACGTATTCTGGGGCGGTCGTGAAGGCTACGAAACACTCTTGAACACCGACATGGGTCGCGAGATGGATCATCTCGGAGCGTTCCTAAACATGGCGGTTGATTACAAAAAGTCGATACGCTTCAAGGGTCAGTTCTACATTGAACCGAAACCAAAAGAACCGACCAAGCATCAGTACGATTTCGACGCAGGCAACTGCCACTCGTTTCTCCAGAAGTACGGACTCGACAAGTCGTTCAAACTAAACCTTGAGGCCAATCACGCGACACTTGCCTACCACACCTTCCAGCATGAACTGGAATACGCGGCAGCCAACGACCTTCTTGGGTCTGTCGACGCTAACCGTGGCGACGAACTCTTAGGTTGGGATACGGATCAGTTTCCAACCAACATCTATGAGGCAACTCTAGCCATGTTGACTATTCTGAAGTCAGGCGGACTCACTACGGGTGGCCTGAACTTCGATGCCAAACTACGCCGTCAATCCACGTCGCCAGAAGATCTCTTCCACGCCCATATCGGTGCAATGGATGCATTTGCGCGCGGATTGAAGAACGCGTCTAGAATTATTAAAGACAAGCGTCTCGAACGTTTCGTCACGAATCGCTACAAAGGCTGGGATAGCGGTATCGGAACGAAAATAGAGAAAGGCAAGGTCGGGTTCGCAGAACTCGAAGCCTATACGCTGAAAAATGGTGAGCCTACCTCAGCAAGCGGCCGCCAAGAGTTCCTTGAGAACCTCTTGAACGAATTCATCTAAGTCAGCGACCCATTTCGCTCAGACAGGCCGGGAGTTTTCCCGGCCTTTTTTATTACGGAGCCGGGCTCAAGGCCACAATCACCTCATCCACCGTGCATTCACTAACGTGGACACGCTTGACACGACTCGTCAGCCCAGCCTCCAACACGACCGTCGATCGCTTCACCCCGAGAGCGTCAGAGAGAAAGCGGATCAGCTCGCTATTCGCCTTCCCATCCACAGGCGGGGACTTCAACCGAATCTTCAAGGCATCCCCGTGCTCGCCTTGAACAGTCGTCGTTTTGGCGCGCGGGATCACTTTGATCCGAAGACTCACGTCACGCCCTCTCTGTTCAACCCAATGCATGCACAAGTGTATCTCAACCGCATCCAGCCGCCAAGCCCCTGAACACCGGCCTTTCGCTGGACGCGCACGCGGGAACCCGCTATCGTTAACCCCCATCATGACCAAAGAAAGGATCCGCCATTAACATTTTTGTCACTCGACTGTTTTCCGACTCAACCGTCGATCGAATCGAGACACTCATGTGGATCGTCATCGTCGTCTTCTCGATCTGTCTCCACGAACTCGCTCATGCCTGGGTCGCTCTCAAACATGGCGACGACACCGCTGCAAAACGAGGGCACCTTTCCCTTAACCCCGCCATTCAAATGGGTGTGTACTCACTCTTCATGTTACTCCTTATTGGGTTCGCATGGGGAGCCGTTCCCGTCGACGAGAGTCGGATGCGCTCACGCAGCAGCGGAGCATGGGTCGCAATCGCAGGCCCCTTGGCCAACCTGGGCCTCGTCATCCTCTTCTCTTTCGGAGCCAGCATCATCCCACTCTTCAGTAGCGACGCGGCTTCGAGTCTGACACATAGCTTCTTTTTCTTAGGAGCTACGCTCAATGCGATGCTTTTCCTCCTAAATATGCTCCCAGTCCCTATGCTGGACGGATGGCGAGTCTATGGTCATTTTTATCCAGGCATGCTCGCCTTAGATCCACAACGCGCCCAATTCATCACCTACGTCTTTTTTATCATGCTCATCATGGCTCCACGCCTGTTTATCGGCCTATGGACAGGAGCAACGACCATCACCATCCGGCTCATGGAGTTCTGGAACACCCTGTTTGCACCCCTTTTACTGAGCACATCGGGCTAACATCTTCCCCCGAATTATCAAAAATGACATTTCCCCTTCCCATATTAGAGCTCTCCCCTTATAATGCAGGGAGAATGAGGGGGGAAATATGAATCCGAGAATAATAGCCAGCTCCGTACTGTGCGCAGCGTTTCTACTATGCCTAGGCACCCAGGTCGCTACCGCAGACGTTGTATACTTCAAAAATAAACGCTTTCTCGAAGGCGTCATCATCAAGGAAACAAAAACGCATGTCCATCTGGATATGGGCGTTGGGATCTCCAAAATACCGAAATCCTCCCTGAGCGATATCGAACGGACGGACAACGAGTACCTCGAGAAAAAATGGAAACGCGCCAACTTCGCAAACGCGAAATACGTGCCCGAAGGATTCGAAGAACTCGCTAAAAACTTCCGCCAACTCAGCGTCCTACGCAACGATGCGAACATGGCATCCCGCAACTCCAGCGGCTACTCCCGCATGAACGATGTGCTGCAAGAGAAAATCACGGTCCTAAACCAAGAAATTGAAGAAAACGCCGAACGACTAAAAGCCACTACCACGGCTCAAAAAGTCCTCTATAACCAACTGGTTGCCACCAGCAACTCACTTCAAGCCCAACTGGCTCAGTTGACAGCGAAAGTCTCTGAAAACTCATCAGGAATTGGCCAAGTCGACTCCATCGTCGGCGCCTACACCGTCACTCTCGCTGGCTTTCGCCGCAGCTTCGATGAACAAGCCCGCGACCATCAGTCTCGTCGGAACCCCGACATCAAAGACTTCCTTGACCAGATGCGCTCTGAACTCGACAAGTACAGCAAGGATTATACGAATACCCCCGTCGCAACCAAAAAAAAAACGGTAACTACCACGTTAAGGCGCGAATAAACGACCGCTCGTCCGGGCAATTCGTCCTAGATACGGGTGCATCCCTCGTCACGATCAGCAAGGCCTTCGCGCAACGAGCAGGAGTCAGCACAGCGGGTGCCAAACCCATGAGACTCACTCTCGCCAACGGCACACGCACAGAAGGCCTCGAAGTAACGCTACGCTCTGTTCAGCTCGACACCCACCGCGCAACTAACGTGAAAGCAGTTATCGTCGACCAAGCACCTGGCGCTGGAGTCGTCGGCCTACTCGGGAATAGTTTTCTCAAAAACTTCAAGCTCGAGCTCGAGCCCAGCACTGGGCGCCTGAATCTCCGCGACCAATAAGGCCCTGCGGACCTGATCATTTTTTAATTATTTCTTGTTGCCTTTAGCGGGGTGTTTCTATATATAGAAACAGCATGTACCCAACATTAGACATATTTGAAGGCTTGTGCGCCGAATACACCTGTATTCCCGTCTATAAGGAAATTCTTGCAGACCGCGAAACACCCGTATCTGTCTTGCAGCGATTTGCTCAGGACGAAAACGTCTTTCTGCTCGAAAGCATGGAGGGTGGCGAGACATGGGGCCGCTACTCCTTCATTGGAGTAGATCCTAGCCCCCTACTGAACGCCTCGCACTCCAACGGTCAAACAGGCGAGCTCGAGTCCTTGCGCGATATCTACACCGGTACACGCGTGGCCCCCATCGAAGGACTACCCCGGTTTTTCGGCGGCGCGGTGGGCTTTATGGGCTATGAGTCAATTGGCGAATTCGAACACATGCCCGATCCAAAATCGGTCGAGGGCGCTCACAAACCACAAAGCAAATTCGTGAAAGTTGATCAGGTTATCGTGTTCGATAATGTCCGACACACCATCAAGATTGTGGTGTGCACACATCCAAACCCGGAGACATCCCCCGAAGACTGTTACCAAGCCGCAGCGGAGAACATCGCGCGCCTGGAGAACATTCTTGCAGAACCTCCTCTCGACATTCCCGCACCCAACGAACCGAACGTAGACTTCGAATCCAATATGAGTCCGGAAACGTTTCGAAAAATGGTCGCTAGCGCAAAGGACTATATCTATTCCGGAGACGTCATACAGGTTGTGCTGAGCCAACGCTTCAGTACACATGCCGACATCCACCCCTTCCACCTCTACCGCGCACTGCGCCTCTTAAACCCGTCACCCTATACCTTCTTCCTGAAATTAGGCATCCATACGCTTGTCGGATCCTCCCCAGAAGTCATGGTTCGACTGACGGACAAGAAAGTCGTGGTCCGCCCCATCGCCGGCACGCGCCCGCGCGGAAAAAACCATGCGGAAGACCTCGAACTAGAACACGACCTGCTGGCTGATGAAAAGGAACGCGCAGAACACGTCATGCTAGTCGATCTAGGTCGAAATGATGTCGGTCGCATCGCGAAACCAGGAACCGTCGACGTGACCGAGTTCATGGTCATCGAACGCTATAGTCACGTTATGCACATCGTCTCACTCGTAGAAGGTGAACTGCGCGACGACAAAGACGCCTACGACGTCGTCGCTGCGACCTTTCCCGCAGGCACTCTATCCGGCGCTCCAAAAATTCGCGCCATGCAAATCATACACGAACTAGAACCAGAGCCCCGCGGCGCGTACGGAGGTGCGGTCGGCTACTTCAGCTATGATGGCAACATGGATCTCGCCATCACAATCCGGACCTTAGACGTTCGCGACAACCGAATCAGCATTCAAGCCGGAGCAGGCATCGTCTACGATTCGGACCCTCAAACGGAATTCGAAGAGACCTGCCATAAGTCCATGGGCATGCAGAAGGCCGTCAAACTCGCAGGCTCAAACTTCGATCTCTCACAGCAAGAAGGCAAAGACTAACCGATGATCGTGTTTATTGATAACTATGACTCCTTCACGTACAACCTCGTGCAGGCAATGCTGATACAGGGCGCCGACATCAAGGTCTTCCGAAACGACGAAGTCACGGTCGACGAGGTCCTCGCACTGAAACCAGACGGCATCGTCATTTCGCCCGGCCCTTGCACACCCAAAGAAGCAGGCATCTCCGTCGCAATGATCAAAGCGGCCAGCGGAACCATCCCCCTACTGGGCGTCTGCCTCGGCCACCAATCCATCGCAGTCGCATTCGGAGCAACCGTATCGAACGCCAGTAGAATCATGCATGGAAAAACCTCCGACGTCCGCTACTCTGAGTCACCCCTTTATACCGACATCGAAAACCCGTTCGTCGCAGGGCGCTATCACTCACTCTCAGTTGTGCGCGATACCCTCCCGCCCGAACTCATTATCGATGCGGAAACCGATGACGGAGAAATCATGGGCATGCACCACGCGGTCCACCCCACGTTCGCCATCCAGTACCATCCCGAATCCATTCTTACACCTCTGGGTGATGCAATCCTTGGAAATTTCTTAAAGTCTGTCGAATCCTTTAAACACCCGAAGAGGAGCATATAATGAAAGAATATCTCGAAAAGGTGATCGAACAGGTCGACCTTACACAAGATGAAATGGCGGCGGCCTTCGATCTTATTATGACCGGTGAAGCGAGCCCACCCAACATCGCGGCCTTCCTCGTCGCACTCCGAATGAAGGGCGAGACCATCGACGAAATTGCAGGCGCTGTCAAAACGATGCGTAAGCACTCACTAAAAGTCGACGTGAGCGATCTACCGGTTGTCGATACCTGCGGCACTGGCGGCGACGCGGCTGGCACATTCAACATCTCGACCACATCTGCATTCATCGTCGCTGGCACCGGCATTCCAGTCGCGAAACACGGCAACCGCGCAATCAGCAGTAAGTGTGGATCGGCTGACGTCCTAGCAGAGCTCGGCGTGAACATTGACCTCCCGCCCGACGCAGTCGCCGAATCCATCCGGCAGGTCGGTCTAGGATTCCTGTTTGCACCCAACCTTCATCCCGCCATGAAACATGCCGGCCCCATACGTCGCGAACTCCGCATTCGCACCATATTCAACATCCTCGGCCCCATGACCAACCCCGCTGGCGCCAAACGACAGGTAATCGGCATCTTCGCGCCTGAACTCGCTCAGAAAATGGCCGAAGTCCTAAGGGTCCTCGGTTCCGAACGCGCGATGGTGGTGCACGGTCTCGATGGCCTTGATGAAATCACAACCACAACCAAAACACGTATCAGCGAATTAAAAGATGGCGAAGTGAGCGTGTACGATGTCGATCCGATGCAATACATCGAGAGCTACAGCACACCCGCAGACCTTGCCGGGGGCGACCCCGCCTTCAACGCAAAAATCACGCGCAATGTTTTGTCTGGTGAATCCGGACCCGCTCGAGAGATTTCAGTTCTCAATGCCGCCGCCGCTATCTTTGCAGGTGGAAAGTCGGAGAACCTATCCGGTGGCGTCAGCTTGGCACGCGAAGCACTCGACTCAGGGCGCGCACTCGACGTCCTTGATAACCTAATCGAGTTCAGCCAGAAGAACGCATGACACCACCAACCAACATTCTAGAGACCATTATGACTGAACGGCGCCAAGCCGTCGCAGCACAAGAACGAGCCGTTCCGCTCCAAGCCCTAAAGGACCGAGCGCAGGGCCGGATACACCACAGCTTAATCTCAACACTTCAAACGCCCGGCACTCACATTATCGCAGAAATCAAGAAAGCCAGCCCATCAGCCGGAACCCTGCGTCCCGACTATCAACCCACACGCATCGCACACGATTACGAATCCGCAGGTGCAGCAGGCATATCCATTCTTACCGAACCCAAACACTTTCAAGGATCCAGCGCCCACCTCGAAGCGGTTCGCGCAGCTCTCCCGCTCCCCATTCTACGCAAGGACTTCACCTGCGTTCCTTATCACCTCTATGAGGCTGCCGCTTGGGGCGCCGACGTCATTCTTCTCATCGTGGCAGGGCTCGCCCCCAACGAACTTACCGATCTCGCCGCAGAAGCCCAAACCCTCGGTCTCGACGTCCTTGTGGAAGCCCACACTGAAGACGAGTGCGAACTGGCGCTAAGCTGTCCAGACTGCATCGTCGGCATAAACAGCCGCAATCTAAAAACACTGAAGACCGATCTCGCGGTGGCGGAGACACTCGCAAGCGCAATCCCTAGCGATCGACTCTCTATCGCTGAAAGTGGAATCAAAACACGTGACGACGTCGTTCGATTACAAGCGAAAGGCTACAAAGGATTCCTCATTGGCGAATCTCTACTGCGCCATGACTCACCTGGCACCGCCCTTGAGACACTGCTCGGAGAGTCCGCGTGAGCATCGACATCAAGATATGCGGACTCACTCATCTGGACGATGCCCGTGCAGCCCTCGACTATGGCGCCGATTATCTCGGCTTCGTCACCTACACCAAATCAAAACGTGCCGTGACACCGGAGGCCCTCAAAAAAATCGTCAGCGCCCTCCCAAGCGATGCCCGCTGTATCGGGGTTTTTGTCAATGATCCCCGCGACACCGTCGTTAGTGTCGCCGAAGAGTGCGGACTCTACGCTGTCCAAATGCACGGCGATGAATCCAGTCACGACTTCACCGATATGCCACTTCCAGTATGGAGAGCACTTTCCGCAGCCGATGACCTCCCCGTCCCAGCACCCGAAGACTGGAGTGCCGAACGCTTCGTCATCGACGCCGCAGCACCTGCCGAATACGGCGGCACAGGCCGGCAGGCAGACTGGACTCTCGCAGCTCAGCTCGCTGAGGAATACACCCTCATGCTGGCCGGCGGGCTCAACTGCACCAATGTCGCCCAAGCCATCGCAACTGTGCGTCCTGCAGGCGTCGACGTCGCAAGCGGTATCGAATGTGAACCCGGCAGAAAAGATCTAGACCTACTCAAACGATTTATACATAACGCCCGATCTGGGCAGTAAGCAAGGACTCACCATGACCCACGATGTCAGTGACGCACGCGGACACTTCGGCCAGTTCGGCGGACAATACGTCGCCGAAACCTTGATGCCCGCCATCCACGAACTAGACCAGGCCTACCAAGAGGCTCGAAACGATCCCAGCTTTCAAGCCGAGCTCGACTCTCTCCTGCAGGACTATGTCGGCCGACCCTCTCCGCTCTACTTTGCGAGCCGGCTCACGGAAGCATATGGCGGCGCGAAGATCTACCTGAAACGTGAAGACCTCAATCACACCGGTGCCCACAAAATTAACAACACCATCGGACAAGCCCTCCTCGCCAAGCGCATGGGTAAAAAACGCGTCATGGCCGAAACCGGTGCCGGACAACATGGTGTCGCCTCCGCGACAGCCGCCGCCCTCTTCGGCATGGAATGCGATGTGTATATGGGTGCCGAGGATATCCGGCGACAAGCACCTAACGTTAAACGTATGGAATTTCTCGGCGCCAAAGTGGTGCCCGTACATAGCGGAACATCCACCCTCAAGGATGCGATGAACGAAGCGCTGCGATCGTGGGTGGCAAACGTAGAAACAACTTTCTATATCATCGGGTCGGTAGCAGGACCCCACCCCTATCCTATTATGGTCCGTGATTTTCAGGCAATCATCGGCCGCGAAACACGCGAACAGATCATGAAGAAGGAGGGCAGACTTCCCGATCAAATCATTGCCTGTGTCGGCGGCGGCAGCAACGCTGCAGGGATGTTCTACGATTTCATCGATGACTCATCTGTCGACCTCGTAGGGGTCGAAGCCGAAGGGTTTGGCATAGCCACTGGCAAACACGCCGCGAGCATCAACGCCGGAAAAGTCGGCATCGTGCACGGAAGCAAGACCTACCTTTTGCAAGACGACGACGGACAGATCTTAAACGCACATTCCATCAGCGCGGGCCTAGACTATCCAGGCGTCGGCCCCGAACATTCTTTTTGGGCCGACGAAAAACGCGTCCGCTACAATTCCGTCAAAGATTCCGAAGCCCTCGAGGCATTCCACGAATGTACGCGGCTAGAAGGCATCATCCCCGCGCTAGAGTCCAGTCATGCTCTCGCCGAGGCCAAGAAACAAGCGCCCATTCTAGGCGCAGATAAAGTGATCGTGATCAACCTTTCAGGCCGCGGCGACAAGGACCTCGAGAACATCTTAACGTACAACCCAGACCCGGAGGCCGTATGAATCGGATCAACGACACATTCACTAGACTCAAACAAGAAGGCCGCAAGGCTCTTGTCGGGTTCCTCACCGCCGGCGACCCCGACATCGAAACCTCGGAAGCAAACATCCGCACGGCGCTCGATCAAGGCGTCGACATCCTGGAGCTGGGTATCCCGTTCTCGGACCCAACCGCCGATGGCCCCACTATTCAAGAAGCGGGCCAGCGCGCACTCGCTGCTGGTATGACGGTGAAGAAGGTCCTCGCGCTAACCGCCCGCATCCGAAAAGACTACGATACACCTATCATCCTTTTTGGATACGCCAACCCTCTCTACATCTACGGGTACGAGGCCGTCTGCGCAGATGCAGCAGCTGCAGGTGCAGATGGGTTTCTAGTGGTCGATATGCCATTCGAAGAAGCTGACGAACTCCAGGCCCCTATGGCAAAACACGGTCTCGACTTCATTCCCTTGATCGCCCCGACTACCCCGAAAGAACGAAAAAACAAAATCGTCGAACATGCTAGCGGATTCGTCTACTACATCATGGTTACCGGTGTGACCGGCGAACGCAGCGCAGTCGCCGAAAACATTGACGCTCATGTAGCTGAACTCCGCGACTGCACAGATCTACCGATCTGCGTCGGCTTCGGCATCGGCTCCGGCGAACAGGCCCGCACAGCCGCTGCCAGCGCCGACGGCGTCGTTGTCGGAAGTGCCCTCGTGAAGGCATCCCTCTCCGGAACCGTTGGAGATCTTGTCGCTGAAATCAAAGCAGCTATCTAGAACTGACCGTATAAACATACGGCAACTTGCCGAATCAGTAAAAAGCAGTCTCTTGTGTAGCGCGTCTTACCCGAAGGAAAGGCGCCCACGCTGCACGAGAAGACACGAGCCATCAACATTAAATACCCAACACGGAGTGTCCATTATCAACTGGCTCTTGTGTAGTGCGTCTTAGCCGAAGGAAAGGCGCCCACGCTGCATGAGCAGGCGTTTAGTGCACGTTTCAGCTTAGAGCATCGCGCCAGCAGGGCCCGAATCATCCCATCCCCGCGGGCGAGAGGTACTAATCTTCGAGATCGTCTTCACGGTCACTTGATTACCGCGGGCTTTGGCGCCCTTGACGGGCATCTCCAGTAAATCAAAATGCTGTTGATGAATCCGCTGGCCCTTCGCAGGTTTATACTTCAAGAAGAGCTCTTTGGGGTCGTCGTCGGCGAACATGACGACCACTGCATCGCTTGTCGCGCAAGTATACTCTTTATTCAGGATATATCCGCCGAAGGTGAAGCGCTTCATATACGTGACCTGATCTGCCGTATAGACAACAGTCATCACCCTCTTCTTCTCAACCACCGCGCAATAGATCATGGTCGTGTCGACAAACAGTTTCTCTGGTGGGGCCGAAACCTTATAGCTACCGTCCGCCCACACCATCACAACCTTATCGAAATTCGTGCACGTCATGGCCTCATCGCCATCTTTGACACCAAAGCCAAAGTACCCCTTCTCGGAGTCATACCGTAGGCTCATCTGTTCCGCAGCAATTTCCTTCACGTCGATCTCTTTGAATCCTGATGAGATCTTCGTTAAACGTGGATAGTCGTCCTTATACGTTCGGATCAAGCCCTTCACATACCCGATCACATACTTGGTCAGGTTATCTAGATGTTTGAGAACTTCGGCCAACTCCTTGGAGATCTTATCCATATCCTCGTTGTGCTTATTGAGATCAAACAACGAGATCCGACGAATGCGAATGCCTAGCAACATCTCGACATCATCTTTGGTCACCTCCCGCGTCAGAGTCTCCCTAAAAGGCTCAAAGCCTGTGTGCACCGCATTCGTTACATCCTCATACGTCTTGCATGTCTCGATGCGCTTGTAGATACGGTTCTCAACAAAAATCTGCACCAGCGTCTTCTGATGAATGTCCTTCTCAAGCTTCCGCCGATTCAAGTTCAACTCGGCTTTCAAATCCTTGACGAGTTTCTTGGTACTAAACGCGAGCACCTCTTCGACCGTCAGCTCAACCGGTCGATTTTCTTTAATCGCGATAATTCGACTCGACAAAGAGACCTCGCAATCGGTAAACGCAAAGAGGGCCTGCTCGACAATGTTCGCGTCTTCACCCTGACCAACCTTGAGCTCGATTTCCACACTCTCAGAAGTAAAGTCACTGATCGACCGAACTTTGACACGCCCTTTTTTGGCCGCGTCCTCGATCGAACCGATTAAGGACTCCGTGGTTGTCCCGAACGGAAGCTCCACAATCTTGAGAATGTTTGGTCTCGAATCGTCACGCTCGATCCGTGCTCGAACCTTCACCTTCCCGCGACCCAAATCATACTCGGCCGCATCCATGACACCGCCCTGCTGAAAGTCTGGATAAACGGAGTAGGGTTTCTTGGTCAGAATAGCGACCTGCGCCTCGAGTAGCTCAATAAAGTTATGCGGCAGAATTCGCGTCGATAAGCCCACCGCGATCCCTTCGGCACCCAGCATCAAGAGCAACGGAAGCTTGCACGGCAATGTCACGGGCTCTTGGTTGCGACCATCATAACTCGGAACATACTCGGTGAGCTCATCATTAAAAATTTCTTTGCGCGAGAGCTCGGTCAACCGGCACTCAATGTAACGCGAGGCAGCCGCCCGATCGCCCGTGTACAGGTTACCGTAGTTCCCCTGCCCTTCGATCAGATACCGCTTATTCGTAAGCACCACCAGCGCGTCCGCAATCGACGCATCGCCGTGTGGATGGAACTGCATACAGTATCCAACAATATTGGCTACCTTGACAAATTTGCCATCATCCTTCTCATGTAAGGAGTGCAAGATCCGTCGTTGTACCGGCTTCAACCCATCTTCCAAACGCGGAATCGCGCGATCACGAATCACATAGGAGGCATACTGCAAGAAGTTGTAGTCCATGAGCCTACGCAACTCATCGTTGTTCGGATAGTCACGGCCCGTGCCATCGTCGTCACTGCCACCACCGCCAGCACCGCCGCCCGCAACAACCTCGTCCGCGCCCCCAGGCGTGTCCGGCTGCTCGGCCGTTGCCGCTCGACGACGTTTCGCCTTCGGTTCCGCAAGGCCTTCGCCAAAGTCGAATAGGTTCTGATCCTCAACGTCACTCATTCGGATGCCCCGCCCTACTCTTCATCATCTACCACCAGTGCGTCCATAATGTATGCCCGACGATCGGGGGTGTTTTTGCCCATATAGAACTGAAGCATCTTTTGCACGGACCCCTCTGCGTCATAGACAACCGGCGTCAGTCGCATATCGTCGCCAATAAACGCCTTAAACTCTTTCGGCGAAATTTCACCAAGTCCCTTAAATCGAGTGATCTCGAGGCCACGCTTTAATTTTTTCTGGGCGTCGTCGCGCTCATCTTCGGTATAGCAATATATCGTCTCGCGCTTGTTGCGCACGCGAAACAAGGGCGTCTCAAGTATGTAGACATGCCCCTCATCCACCACCGATTCGAAATACTTTAAAAAGAAAGTGATTAACAAATTGCGGATATGCAACCCATCCACATCCGCATCCGTCGCAAGAATTACTTTGTTGTAACGCAAACTTAACGCCGACTCCTCGACATCTAGGCTGCGCATGAGGTTGTACATCTCATCATTCTTGTACAAGGTGTCGCGCTTCAAGTCCCAGACGTTCAACGGTTTTCCCTTCAGCGTAAAGATCGCCTGATTCTTCACATTCCGACAACTCACAATCGAGCCGGCCGCACTCTGGCCCTCCGTGATGAAAATCATAGAGTCACCGCCTGTGCCCTTCGAGATATCAAGGTGCGACTTACAATCCTTCAATTGTGGAACCCGGATCGACGTCGCCTTCGATTTCTCGCGCGCCAACTTCTTGACCGCATGCAAATCCTTGCGGAGCGACTGCGACTCTTCAATCTTCTTGATCATTTTGTCAGCCGTTTTCGGGTTCCGATGCAGCAAATCCAAAACCACATCGCGCACCCGTATAACCAACTCGCTACGCACTTCCGTGTTACCCAGCTTGTTTTTGGTCTGAGACTCAAACATCGGGTCTTTCAGCCGGATCGCCAACGCACCGACCAAGCCATCGCGCACGTCATCCCCATCAAATTTCTTCTTACTTTTCTGCACGAACTCGTTGACGGCTTTTAAGAACCCCTCACGGAACGCACTCAAATGAGTTCCACCATCACTGGTGAATTGTCCGTTTACGAACGAGTAATAGGTCTCATTCACCACATTGCTATGCGTGAACGCGATTTCAAGCATCGCATCTTTAAAGTGTAGCGGCTTATAGACGCCCTCAGTCTTGGACTCATCCACAATAAGATCTAACAACCCGTGCTGAGACACATAGCTCTCGCCGTTGCAAACCAGCTTCAGCCCCGTGTTCAAATAGGCATAGTGCCACAAACGTCGCTGTATATGCTCGGTTCGGAACGCGGCCGTCTTGAAAATGTCGACGTCAGGAATAAACCGAACAAACGTCCCGTTCGGTTCCCCTTCAGATCGACCTTTTTTCTGATCCTGGAGCTCACCCCGAATAAAGCTGGCCTCTGAAAACTTGCCTTCACGAAACGCGCGCACTTCGAAGTCGGCCGACAAGGCATTGACCGCTTTGGTTCCCACTCCGTTCAAACCCACACTGAACTGGAACACCTCATCGTTATACTTCGCGCCCGTATTGATCTGCGACACACATTCAACCACCTTGCCCAGAGGAATTCCGCGACCAAAATCCCGCACCGTTACCTCATTCTCAGCGATGGACACGTGGATTTCTTTACCGTAGCCCATAATGTACTCGTCGATGGCATTGTCCACGACCTCTTTCAGCAGGACATAGACACCATCCTCATAATGAGAGCCCGTGCCAATTCGACCAATGTACATCCCCGTCCGCAAGCGGATATGCTCAAGGGAAGAGAGCGTCTTTACCTTGCTCTCGTCGTATTGGTGCTCAGGCGCAGCGCCTGAGGGGGTCTTCTTTTTCGCCTTTGGCGACATGTCCAGCTCCAGAGTCGCAACGCCACCAAAATACAGCTCTGCCAAAGCCAAGTTCCGGTTGGGACGCGCGCCATACGGTGTTCAAATTCGATCAGCAAACCGAGACTAGCACGCAGGCCTAGGGGCCGCAAGGGACAAAACAGGTCGGCTCGAAATGGTTCGTAATTGAACACTGATGACCGCTTGTGCTAACCTCCGGACATGGCAAAAACCTTCCATTCCAGCGTTCGTGTCCCCTACGCTCACACTGATCAAATGGGCTTCGTCTATTACGCCCACTACCTAGTCTACTTCGAAATGGCACGGGCTGAAATGCTCCGTGAAGCAGGCATCCCCTATTCCGAAATGGAGGATCGCGGCATCATGCTGCCCGTCGTCGAAGCCCACTGCGAATACCAAACCCCCGCCAAATTCGATGACTTTCTAGAGGTCCACTCCAGCCCACAACCCTTTGAGGGTGCAAAACTCAAAATACATTACACCATCACCCGCGGAGACGACACAATCGTGACCGGCTACACCCACCACGTCTCGATGACCAAAGATGGCAAGGTAAAGCGCCCCGCCCCCGAACTCAAAGCGCTCATCAACTAAGCGGAGAATATGATGGATCCACGCGTACAAAACCTCGCCAAAGTGCTCGTCACCTACTGCCTACAGCCGAAAAAAGGCGATACCGTCATGGTTCGCGGCAACAGCATCGCTGAGCCGCTGTTTCAGTGCCTCTATGAGGAGCTCCTGAAGGCAGGAACCTTCCCCTCGCTCCAAATGGCTCCAGCCGGAATCGTGCCCGCCTTC
>CAXMRT010000003.1:0-19400 GCA_964196025.1 uncultured Gemmatimonadales bacterium
CCCTTACACTCGCGATATGAAAAAACGCCCCTCCTCTCGCATCGAGCTCTCCGTCGAACGCAAGGCCGATTTGATCCGGAAGATTTCAACCTTCTGCGAAAACGAACTCGATCAAGAACTGAGCCCCTTTCAGGCCGACGAGCTCCTACTGTTTTTCACACAAACACTCGGTCCCCAAATCTACAATCAAGCCATTCAAGACGCACGCGGATTCATGACGAACTCGCTCGAAGACCTCGATGCCTCCCTCCACGAGCGAGACGATGTCAGCTAACAGCCCGTGCAGGCATACGGCACCTTCTATACGAAAGGAAGCAACATGGACAACGACGACCTTACTCACTTGGATCTACTAGAAGTGTTTCACTACGTTGTCGGTGGGCTTATTCGCGGAACAGGAACAAGCGCTCGAGTCCTGCCCTTGATGCGACTATCAAACCCTAGTTGAACCCCTCACCCAAGGAAACTCATGTCATATACCTGCATATCTGTTGAAGACGCTCAAAAACTAATCGAGGCAGGCGGCGCCACCTTACTAGACATCAGAGACCCCGGTTCCTTCTCCGAAGGACACGTTCAAAACGCGATGAGCGCATCTGACGAAAACATCGAAGAACGTCTAGACAAAGCAGATAAAGAAAAGCCCATGATCGTCTACTGCTATCACGGCAATAGCAGCAAAGGCGCCGCGGACTACTTCTTCAACCAAGGGTTCACGCAGTCTTACAGCGTCGACGGCGGGTTCGAAGAGTGGAAATCAAAACTCTGAAGCACCCCGTTAATCGGCCGGATTCACACAGAACCGACGGTGCGCCCACTCATTTTTACGTTTTAGGGGTGAAACCCCGCCTCGCCATGCCTATATACGGTTATGAGTTCTGAAACCCTCAAACAAATAACGTCGACCTTGGAGTCCTACAGCTACGTAGACCCTGAAACAGGGCGACGCGGATGGTCCGACCTCAACGAAGCTCGTGATGCACTAACCACTCATATCCAAACCTTCCCAGAAGATCGTGGTCCTGCTATCGAACATTTCGTTCAGCTTGGAAAACGCTAAGTCTCACCATCGATTCAAACGGATGTGCAATTGCCGTGCGGGCAGCCGTCCTACTTGCGTTTTTTTGATCGCCAAGCACCAGGCTTCGCAAGGTTCGAGGTTAGGACGTTCATTCGCTTTCGAAACATCATCCAAATGATGACGCTGACTCCCGGGACAGCAATCGCCACCACCGCACAAATAAAGGCTCTAGACCCCTCGGTCATACGCCAACCTTTACAAACGCACGAGACATCATCATCCCCAAGACAACCGCGCCCATGCACAGCCCAAACGACAAGCCTGCATAGAGCAGCCCCTGCAGCACACGCTGACCCTGAAACATCGTGATGGTCTCCAAACTAAACGTCGAGAAAGTGGTCAAGCTGCCCAACACACCGATGATGATTAGATGCCGCATATCCTCACGGGCACCCACCCACTGAAGCAGGACCCCTATCAGCAAACATCCCAAGACATTGGCAAGCAGCGTCCCTAGGGGCAATCGATCCGGGGTAACCCATCGCCCCATCCCAAGAAAAATGGCATAGCGAAGCATCGCGCCCACACACCCACCTGCGCCAACTAATAGGAAAAGCTTCATGGGAGGATTCAACTACCGCACGCCGCAGCTGTCAATAATCAATCCGTGCCGGCGTGCGCGTCAACCTTCTGGCGTATACACAGGAAGGGACTCTTCTGGAAAGTCTTTGAGCCGCGTCCCAGATTGGTCTTTGTCAGAAACCGTAGGGTTTTCAAGCGGCCACTCCACTCCCACATCGGGGTCATCCCACGCCAAGGTGTGTTCGCTGGACGGGTCATAGAGCTCAGAACACTTGTAATGAAACAAAACATCCTCGCCCGTCACACAAAATCCGTGGGCAAAACCCGGCGGGACATACAACTGTAAGCAGTTTTCGAACGATAAGGTATACCGCTCCCACTGACCGAAGGTCGGAGAGCCACGACGCAAATCCACAATGACATCAACCACCTCGCCCTTTAACACGCTCAGCAATTTGCCCTGTCCGTTGGGATTCTGGAAATGTAAGCCGCGTAAAACGCCCTGCGTGGAGTAAGACATGTTGTCCTGACGAAAAACCGCCGGCAGACCATCATCAGAATACGACATCTCATGCCACAATTCGGAAAAATACCCGCGCTCGTCACCGAAACGCGACATCTTGCGCAGCACTACGTCCGAAAAATCTGATTTAGGCACGTCCATTAGCCGTCACTTCCCCTCATAAACACACGCACTGGTGCAGGTCTCCGACACCACAATGCGTGAAAGCGCCGGTAAACCCGGCTTGAGCATATCCCAAATCCACCGAGTAAGATGCTCGCTCGTCGGATTCTCTAAGCCCTCAATATCATTTAAATAGCGATGGTCCAAGCGTTCATGCACGGATTTGAACTGACCGGAAATTTCTGAGAAGTCCATGATCCAACCGGTCTCCGCACCTGGCTCTCCACTCACATGCACCTGTACCCGATAAGAGTGCCCATGCAAACGACCGCATTTATGACCGGCTGGCACATGGGGCAGCAAGTGCGCCGCTTCAAACGTGAATTCTTTATAAATTTCCATCACAGACATCTAGACATTGAACAGGAAATGCACCACATCCCCGTCCTGCATCAGATACTCCTTACCTTCGACACGTAATTTACCGGCAGCACGAATGGCCGCTTCGGTCTCATGCTCAACTAAATCTTCAACCGAATAAATCTCAGCGCGGATGAAGCCACGCTCAAAGTCTCCATGGATCACACCCGCCGCCTGTGGAGCGGTCGCACCCGCCTGTACGGTCCACGCGCGAACTTCAATCTCCCCAGCCGTAAAATAACTTTGCAAACCCAACAGGTCATAAATCGCACGAGACACTTTACCCAACGCCGGCTCGGTGACACCCATTGACTCCAGCATCTCAAGTTTGTCCGCTTCGTCCAATTCCGACAACTCTGACTCGATCGCCGCCGACACGGTCACCACCGTCCCGCCATACTCAGCCGCGTACGCGCGCACCGCATCCACCCGTACTTTATCTGCAGCCTCGTCTTCGCTCACGTTCGCTACATACAAGACGCGCTTGGCGCTAAGCAATCCATAACTCTTGATGAGCTGCTGGTGTTCCGGGTCCGAAACCGCCAAAGCACGGATCGGACGACCGTCCTCCAAGGGTTCGAGGCACATTTTCATGACCTCCATCCGCAGAACCGCATCTTCATCCTTCGAACGAGCTTTTCCTTCTAATTTTTTGATCGCCGCCTCGACGGTCGCCAAATCAGCCAGAATCAACTCCAGGTTAATCGTTTCGATATCGCGAACCGGATTAACGCTGCCATCAACATGCACAACGTCGCCATCATCAAAACAACGCACCACTTGTACAATCGCGTCCACCTCGCGAATATGAGAAAGAAACTTGTTCCCCAAGCCCGCGCCCTCGCTAGCACCTTTCACCAACCCGGCGATGTCTACCAGGTTCAGCACCGCCGGAATTACCTTCTGTGTTTCAACATAACCATGAATCACCTCAAGCCGAGGGTCGGGGACGGAAACAATGCCCACATTCGGCTCAATCGTACAAAACGGGTAGTTGGCCGCTTCGATCCCAACCGACGTTAACGCATTGAACAAGGTACTTTTACCGACATTCGGTAACCCAACGATTCCAGCTTCCAGCGCCATATGATTGTCCGTTTTTCAATTTACACAGCCTCTTAGGGGCCGCCTCGTCACACAAAGGCGCACAGACTACGTAATTTTCCCTTATAACACCAGCTGAGATTGACATTGATTAAACGCTCATGGTGTGCAAAATAGTCAGTGATTTGAGCAGCTTTTAGAAACAACAGAGTAGTTGAAACATGGCCAAAAAACCAATAAGAATACAAAAAACGCAACGCGTCACCACTCGGCGCTTCGCTGCAACGACGGAGCGGGCTCCCGCTGAAATCAAACTTGTGAAAAAGCAGGATACGGCCACCCGCTACGAAGACCTCCTAAACTCGATCTATGATGCAGTGGTTATCTCCACCCTCGACGGCCAGATTGTGGACGTGAATGACCGCGCCCAACAATTCTTTCGCTTTAGCGGTGAGGAAATGGTCGAGATGAACGTCACGCGCTTGATCGCCCGCGCAGGCTCCTCACTCCTCAAAACACTCCAGCGCAATGTCGAATCACAGAAATACACGGTAATCCACGCCAACTGCGTCCGCAAAAATCGCTCACATTTCTCCTCCGATGTCGCTGTTAGCCTAATCCCTCTCGGCGACACTCAAGGCTTATTCTTTTCTTTCAGGGACGTTAGCAAACGCAAACAAGCCGAAGAAGAACTCAATACCGAGCATAACGCGATCATGAACGCGTCTACCGGAATCGTCATTACGGATAACGAAGGCCGCATTCAATACGCCAATCCAGCATTTTATGAATTAGCCGGCTACGAAGACTCAGGCATTGCCATCACCGAAGTCAGTCAGTTCTGGGCCAGTCCTGAGGAATTCGACGAAGTCAACAACGTGGTGAAGGAAGGAAATTCCTGCGGCGGCGAGATGCTGGCCCGCACGAAATCCGGCGACACCATCCACGTCGACGCCTCCGTCGCACCCAACCGCAACTCGCAAGGAGAACAAGAAGGCCTCGTCTGCTCATTCAGCGACATCTCCGAGCGCAAAAACACTGAACTCGCACTGGCCGCTGCGAACGAAGAACTGCTTACCAGCGCGAAAGATAAATCTCGCCTCGATACGGTGTCGACCCTCGCTTACGAAATCAATAATCCTCTCCAAATCCTGCTAAGCATGGTCGAAATGGACCAGAAGGATGAATATCGCAAACAAGTGGAACGTATTCTCGAAGTAATCAGCAAGATGCAGCAGGGCGACATCCTCGAGCAGACCCCCGCCGAAAGCAGTCGGCCGCCGACGGAGTTTACTCCGCCTGCAGCAGCCCCCGCCACCAGCCTGACACCCTGCAACAAGGACTGTATTCTGATCGTGGACGACGAAGTGTCTCTCCGCACAATATTCGGACAGCTCATCGAGACCTTTCTGCCCGACATCAACGTCAGTTATGCCGAGAACGGAAAAGAAGCGGTCCAACAGTTTATCGCCATCAAGCCCGCGGTGATCATCATGGATCTGGCGATGCCAGAAATGAATGGTGAGGATGCACATCACACAATCGAAGAATATTGCGCCGACAATAATACCCAACTACCTAGCGTGGTATTTTGTACCGGCTTCGTTCCGTCTCAATTCGTCTCAGGGCTCGTCGAAACGAACGATCTCCACACCATCCTAACGAAACCGATTGGGAAAAATGATCTAATCGGCGCGATCGAAGAAAGATTCGCACATCGCCATTTCGTCTAAGCGCTCGCTTATTTGAATTTGAGGCGCAAGGGGATCATCACGGCATCCACCTCAAAGGTCTCGCCAAACGCTTTGAACGCCAGTCGTTTGGCATCTTTGGGCACTTCGAACACCGTGCTAAACTGAATCAGTTTGCCCGGTGCCAGTTCACCCGTACGCGGCAACAACATCTTGTCTATCGCCTCAACCGTTTTGACATGCTCGGGGTACACTTCCCCAAGGGCATCTTCTAAAGAGCAAACCTCGCCATAAACAAACGGTTCATCCCCGGCGTTGCGCAAATGCACCTCCAAGCGGATCATGACGTTATCCAACGTCGTGACAGCCAAAGCCCCATCCTTGCTGCGGAACAAGCGACTGCGGTCCAACTTATTTATCCGCCAAATCAAAGACCCAACCTTCACAGGCGACTTCACTTTCGGGGGGTTGATCGGGAGTGTAAGCGAACAGCCCGTCAGGATCACGACACAGAAGAATGCAGCGACGCCCGTAAGCGTGGATCGAGTAAAGGTGGATGGCAGACGACTCATGAAGAGCATTTAAACATAGCACGCAAGGCTCTTGCCATCTTTTTCGAGGGCCAAAACGCGCGCCAGTTAGTTCACGTGCGGATCGAGTGGCACATGACTCAACATCGCAAACTCGGGGCCCATGCCCTGCAGCGCATGTTGCCAAATCAACGCCGGATCACCTTCAAAAGCAAGGCTGCTCGCTGCCGGTGTCAAATACCACGACTGTTGCTCAAGCTCTTCGTCCAATTGCCCTGGCCCCCAACCGGAGTACCCAACAAAAAAGCGGAAGTCGGTGGGCGCAGCCACTCCTTCCCCTATCAACTCATTGACGCGCTCAAAGCTCCCGCCCCAGTAAATCCCTCGTGCCACTTCGACACTCCCAATATCCAAGTCGGACCGGCCATGTACAAAATGCAGGCTACCCGGCTCCACAGGCCCGCCGCGGTGCAAAGGTGCATCCCAACCAAACAACGACTGAACCCCCTCCGACAACATCACGGTTAAGGGCTGAGTCAAAACCAAGCCAAACGTTCCCTCTGGCTCATGTTCGCACAGGAGAACAACCGCTCGGAAAAAATTAGGATCCACTAAGCTCGTGTTCGCAAGAAGAAAGGATCCGGTTTGCGGCTCCAAACTGTTGTGGAAATCGATTTTTGTAAATCCGTGTTTCATAGTGATCTCGCCTCGCTACATGGTCCACAATAACGAGGTTTGGGGAGAAAGGCAAGTCGCCCGGACGCAAGGACGACAGCTCGGCAACACCTCTTGGACCCGAGACCGGGTGATTGACCGGACGCGATCGGTCTTAGCTAGTCCACACCGAGTCTACTGTTAATTCGTGAAACGATTCTACCACTCGTGTCGCACGGGTCAGACTCTCCGCAGCATGAGTCGTCGTCACCGCCACCACGCGCATGCCCGCCGACAAGGCGGCCTCAACGCCCACATGAGCATCCTCAAACACCACGCACTGCGCCGACTCACAGCCTATCTTCGCGGCTGCGACCAAAAACACCTCGGGATCCGGCTTCCCCAGCGATACATCTTCTGAGGATACGATGTCCCGAAAAAAATCAGCCAAACCTAAGGCTTCAAGTGAGAGCACAATATTTTCTCGCTGAGTGGAAGACGCTAATACACACGGTATTCCAGCAGCTCGAAGCACTTCAAGCCATTGCACAACCCCCGGCAAGGGCTCTATCCCCCAGTCGCGCACGAGATTACGATATAACTGCTCTTTGCGTCGAGACACGCGGCGCACACCATGGGGCTCGGTCTCCCACCCCAGCATATCTGGAATGATTTGCTCGTTGCGCATACCGAACGAACGGAGAAAAAAACCGTCCTCAAGAACGTGCCCTTCCTCGGCCGCCAGCAACTCCCAACTTTCCTCGTGATGCCTCGAGGAATCCACGATTACGCCATCCCAATCGAATACTGCTCCCCGCACGCTTAACCCCACTCATCGCCCGCTAAGGTTGAACCCTTAGCAGTCCTGTATTATAGTGACCTCATGGGCAATAAACAGATCAATGTGGTTGCGGGCGTTATCTCGAGAAAGGATACTGTTCTGATCGGGAAGCGACGTGCGAACGACAGCCTACCAGGGAAATGGGAATTCCCCGGCGGGACGATTGAAAAGGGCGAAAGCCATGAAGAGTGCCTCGCTCGCGAACTACAAGAAGAACTCGGCATAGAGACTCGGATGGGCGAACTCATCGGCGTCACGGAGCACCCTTACCCCCGCGGAATCATTGAAATTCACACCTATCATGCGGACTGGATCTCCGGAACCATCGTCCCCACCGAGCACGATGATATCGCGTGGCCAACCCGCAAAGAACTCCTGGACTATGATCTGGCTCCGGGCGATATCCCCATCGCAAAAAAGCTGATCGCTGAAACAAGTTCCGACTCTTAGTCCTGCAAGGTCATCCCACAACACTTACGAAGCGGTACATGGCTTCCTGCAAACCCGGCGCCAACGCAGTCACCCTGATTTCACCGGCCTCTCCTCGCGCCTGAATCAAAATGCTCGCTACACCCGCTTCAGCAGAGGTCGGGGTCTCGCCAACAAGTCGTCCCGCCCCTTCAATCGTAAATTTAACCTCCTGAAGCGAATCAGGAACCAAATTCCCGACGTCGTCTCGTATAGACGCACGCACAAAAACCGCGTCCACACCATCCGCTACCAACGCTCGCCCCCCATCATCAATCTCAATAAACAAAACGCTCGGGTCCAATGGCGTCACTCGCTCATGCTCGGCGACAGGCCGATCATCCACGTAGCCGATAGCCTTCAGGACTCCGCGCATAAACTCCGGGACCTCAAACGTAAACGGTGCAAACGGCAAATGATCATTGCCATCACCCTCGTCAGCTTTGATAGCGTCAACAACTTGCCCGTTCAACGTCAGCGTTACTACGCGACAGTTACTAAACACCAACACCCGCCGTTCCGCCCCGGGAACCCACTCGTCGGCAATCCACACGAACGGCCCCTGCTCTGCAGGCGTAAGCTGACTCTGATAAAACCACGATACAGGCTTCCTATTCCGATAGGCATCAACAACCCCGACCGGACCTTCAGCAGCGCTGTCTCTGTCCGCGAACGTGCTATAAAGGTCACCCGCCTGACCTGTCTTATAATGTCTGTCATGCAAGACACGACACAGATCCACCTGTTCTTGAAGCACCGTCGCGCCGACACCTCGTTGGTAACGCTGATACGTCGTCCCGATACCCTCAAGCACGTCCGCCTCGCGAGACGGCTCCAGCCGGTAGGCAATCACGCTTTCGGGCGTCAGTCGCGCGAAACGATCCAAAAGGCCCAAACCCGCTAACGGTTCCGTCAACATCTCCCGGTTCGACGCCAGAAAGCCGATCACGCACGAATACCCCAGCACGCTTTCCACAAGCCCTCGGGCCCCGCTGTGCTCCTCACCCTCGACCTCGATCAACACGCACACACCGGCGGCCTCGCACGCATCCAGTATCGCAAGGTCAACGTCCTGCATAACGATACCTGTAAATCCACACGAGCGAATCAGGTCAACTTCACGCTCGAGAGCCATCAATGAAATAGATCGCCCCAACTCCGGATAACAAAAATCAGCTCGCACACCGCGCCAAAACAAAACACGACCATTTACATGCAGCCGCCCGTCGGACACCCCATAGGACGCAGAGGCCAACGGCGACTCCCACACATCCGCTTGGCCATCTGGGCGCACCACCGCCGTTCGCAAGCGATAACGCGTCGGTCGGCTCGGCCACCACTCAGGCAACGCCTCAAGTGACCACTCGGTCGAGTGCCTGACTATCGATTTTTCATCTAACGACAAGGTGTCGCTGCTGTAATCAGCCACCACCTCATCCTGCTCATCCACGACCTCCTGCCGAACCGTACACTCCTGCGCAATCCCATAGTCATTACGCAAGCAAAGATCCGTTTGTATACAGATCTCTTGCGCGTCCCGCCGAACATGAGCACGCACCGGAACGATCGCTCGCCCCTCCTCGTCCCACCACGACACACTCAATCGAGCTGTCGGCCCAAACATCGGCTCCGACACCAAACCGACCGGGCCTGATGCCCCAGACACTCGGATAATCAACCGCTGATCACCCCCACTCAAAAGCGACGTGCAGTCCAGGGTCGCCTCTCCCGGAAGCTGTGCAACCGACTCCACCGCCTGGTCATCGATCCAGACCGCAATCGACTCTCCTGCCAAGCGCAGTCTCAGTTGATAACGGAAATCATTAGACATCTCAGTCGCCGATAATGTCGCCTGAAACCAGACAGCCGTCGCGACCGATACAAGCGGAGCATAGGGAAGAGCCGTCGGCGCCCAACTCGCATCACTCGCCGCGGGTATCGCGGCATCAGACGCGGTGAGAGCACAATGCCAACTATCTCGAAGCTCCAATGCGCACCCCATCAAAGCGCCTTCACCGCCACGAGAACTTTCATGCGGTCTGCGGCCGGGTCCAACGCTGCCATCACACGCGGCAAGTCATGTAACTCGATACAGCCAGATACCAGTCGGCTCAGCGGTAGCTGGCTTTGACCAATCCATTCGATTGCCTGCTCAAAATCCTCGGTCTCATACCCGCGCGAACCGGTCACGCTAAGTTCTCGCCACATCACCTGATGCAAGTCAATTGCGGCCGGCTCAATCACGTCTCCCACAACCACCACCCGTCCTCGCACACAGCTCGGCAAAACCATCGCCGCCGCACCCGCTGCTGAACCCGTTGCCTCGAACACCACATCCGCACCGGCGCCTGTGGTCTCAGAGCGAACGAGCTCCTCCATATCAACCGTCGTTGGGTCCAGAACATCAAACCCAATCCCTGCCGCCAATCCACGACGAAACGCATTCGTCTCAACCACAACCACATGCGCTCCCACATTCTGCGCCACACAGGCCAGCAAGAGCCCAATCGGACCAGCTCCCATGACAACCACATATTCCCCTGGCTTTACCTGCGCTCGCCGTACCGCATGGCACGCCACCGCCACCGACCCGACCCACGCGCCATGTCGCAGCGTCACCTCGTCCGGCAACACATGCACCGCCGCCGCGGCAACCGTCCACATGCTCTGCCAACATCCTGGAGCATCCACTCCGTATACCGACACGTGATGACACGTATGCGCTAGGTCACTCTCGCACGCAGGACAGTTTCCACAGGGAATGATGGATCGCACAACCACTCGATCCCCGACCTTGAGATCCGCCACCCTCGCGCCAACCTCAACGATCGTTCCTCCCATTTCTTGGCCGGGAACAACCGGCACATCGGCCGACACGTCCAACTCACCCGCGACCAGCCGCATGTCGAGTGTCGACACGCTCGCGAAGGCGACTTCGATCCTAACTTCCTGCGCCTCCAACTCAGTCAGCACCTGTGACTCAATTTCACAAACACCCTTGCCCGTATACACCACGCGATTCATCACGTCGCCTCCGTCTTCAGAACAAGCGCAGAAAAGTCGGCCATCGTCAGATCAAACTCTTCTACGAAGGCAAGCGCGTCATCCATCCGCGCCACAATATCTTCTGGGCGATGCGCATCCGAGTTGACCGTGACAGAAATATCATACTCGCTTGCTAATTCCCAAAATTGGCGCAACGGATAAGGTGCTCGTTCTCCCTCGGGCGTGACCACCGCCGGTTTTCGAAACCCATAAGCATTCACCTCCAGCGGCATCGACAAGCCTACCGCCGCATCCAGGATCGCCCGCGAACAGGCTTCCGCCTCCGCATCCCATGTTAGGTACGCATTCGCAAATACATCCGGATGCGCCTGAAACGCAAACAACCCGGAATCCATGGTCTTGATCACGTAATCAGTATAGGACCTCAAAATAGCTGGCGTACTGGGGCCCCCAAAAGCCCGAGCCCATTCACCTTTATGCGGGAAGAAGTGGACCGCCCCGATCAAATACTCACACCCATACTGCCCCAATAATACGTCCTCGTAAAAGGCAACATAGTCGGGCGTATACTCACATTCCATGCTGCGAAGAAGGGTCAGCTCGGGAACACTTTCACGCGCACGATCAATCGCTGACATATAATCAGGCAGCTCATCCATCGTCATTCGAACTTCCGGCCATCGTCCATCCGGCAACGGCGTGTGGTCCGACATGCCGAGGACCGTCAGCCCCGCGTCAACGGCCGCAGCGCAATAGTCGGCCACGTCGCCCGAGGCGTGATGGCACCGAAACGTATGCGTATGATAATTCGCCGTGATCATGAGAACCAACTCTACCCAGCCCATGCCCGCGCCGCAAGCTCAGACAAGACACTCAGCTCGGGAGTTTGGACGACCCGCTACTCGTGAGGATGGACGCCCGACTCAGAACATCATTAATCTTTTTTCAAGCCCTTACGAGTACCCAACGGTGTCGGGCAGGTAAAAATGACGATGTACGACGAAGCGATCATGGTGAGAATCGCCGTCATCTGGATCAGCTGCGAGATCGCGTCATCGATCTGCCCGCTCGTCGCGGCCACCACAGCAATGATCAAGGCAAATTCACTGCCCTGCCCCAAACGCAACCCAGCTTCTTTCGAAAACCACTCTGGTTCACCCACTCGCATAAACATGAATCGATACAACAACGGTCGCGAGACCAGGATCACCACGGCCAACACCAACACCGGCAGCCACACTTCAAGTGCGGTAAAGAAGTCGAGCTGTGCACCCAATACAAAGAAAAAGAACATCAGAAAGAAGTCCCGCATCGTTTTGAGTTCACCCGATAAGAATCGCGAAATCGGATTTCGAGCCAACACAACACCCGCAACAAACGCCCCTATTTCATACGAAAGCCCTAAGAGATGCGCCCCCCAAGACAGTCCAAGACACCACCCCAGGCAGAGCATCATAAGGACTTCGTGATACCGATCAACCTGCTGCATCATCCGTCGAAGCACCCATTGCTCAAACAAAACCGCGGCCGTAATCAATCCCACCGCTTTCACATGCAAAAGAAGGATCGGCCCAAGGCCTCGCGCCTCAGGCGATGCTTGCAGAAACAACATAACAATGACTGCCAGGATGTCCTGCGCAATTAGAATCGCGATACATAAAGATCCCATGTGCTGTTGATGCAGGGCCGTCGTAGGGAGCAGCTTGACGACCAGAATCGTGCTCGAGAACATCAACGCAAGACCGGCGACAGCACTATCCCCAGTACTGAACCCAAACAGCTGCAACACACCAAATACCAGCCCCCAAGACACGACACTGAGCACTAGCGTCACGATCACCACGCTCTTAAACATCCTCACCAGTCGATCCGGATGCAGAACCAATCCAGCGAGAAACAACAATAACGTGATCCCGATCAACGACACGGCGTCGAGAAGTTCTTTATTTTCAATCCGAGGACCTGCAATAATGCCGCAGAGGAGATAGGCAATAATGATCGGCTGACGACCCAACGCTGACACCCACACAAGCGCCGCAGAGCAGACCACAATCAAACATATATCGGGGAAAAAGTCTTCCATCACGAAGCGAGTATACCTCCCACCAGCTTCGTCGAACAGATCGAATCACATCAAGCCGTCGTTCATCCCAAAAAAAAGGGTCGCTTTTTCAATGATGCCAGTCGGCATTATTCAGTGTCGCTGCCGGTCGAGACACGCTAGTATCCAAACATGTTATACGTTATTGCAACACCGATCGGAAATCTGGGCGACATCTCAATCCGTGCGCTCGAGACCCTCAAGACAGTCGACATCCTCGCGGCGGAGGACACACGGCGGACCCGGCAGCTCCTGACACATTTCGACATCCCCTGCCCACGCAAAACCCTCTCATATCGCGAACAAACCGAACACCGTGCCAGCGAGAAGCTACTCGAATTGATGCTCGCCGGCAGCACGGTTGCCCTGTGCACCGACGGCGGCTATCCCGGCATAAGCGATCCTGGCTATCGGCTGCTGGCACTCGCGGCGGAAAACGATATCGACATCCAAGTTATCCCCGGCGCTAGCGCAGTCCCAGTCGCACTGCTCAAGTCCGGCCTCCCGACCTCCAGCTACACATTCAAGGGCTTCCCGCCCAGGAAAAGCACGGCCATGAAACGCTTCTTTGAGCAGGATGGCGACCTGCCACACACACTCGTTATCTTCGAATCCCCTTACAGAGTGTCGAAGTCACTCACGATCGCACTCGAGGCTCTCGGCGATCGACAAGCCGCGGTTTGTCGCGAGCTCACGAAAAAGTTTGAAGAGGTTCAACGGGGATACCTGTCGGAGCTCGTTGCTCATTATGAAGATCGAAAAGTAAAAGGCGAAGTAACCATCGTGATCGCAGGCAACAACGAAAAGTTTATCCGAACACCAGACGAGGAACCGGAAGACGCGTAGGTCTGGCTACTTCGACGCCGGCTTAAAATCAGGGTCGGGCTGATAGAACATCATGTGCTGCCATGGCAAGCCATCGAACTCTTTAACCAATTTAAACCCATTCGGGATGAGCTCTTTATTCAACTGATCCTTGGTCATTTTGTGAAGCAATTTGATCGGCACCGTCTTGTCTTCCATCCGATATTCCAAGAACACCACTCGCCCGGTCGGCTTCAAACTTTTTCGAATCGCACGCAACATGTGTTCTGGGTGAGAGAACTCATGATACACATCGACCATCAACACGAGGTCAAGGACTCCCTCAGGAAGCTTGGGGTCAATATAGCTACCACGTACGGTCTTAATGTTGTCGATACCCGCCTCCTTCGCGCGCACGTTCAGAAAGTCCAACATCTCTTGCTGAATATCAGACCCCCAAACCACACCCTCTTTGCCCGTTAGCTTCGCCATCGTTAATGTGTGGAACCCATTTCCGCAACCCAAGTCGCAAAGCGTTTGGCCGGGCTTGATGTCTAGAGTCTTAATCATTAGCGCGGCGGACTCTTCGAGCTCACGCGATTTACGCGTCAACCAGTCAGCTCCCCGCCAGTGCATCGTTTTGGCAAGCGTGCGACCCTTGTAAGTCTCCAACCCTGGAGGGATCACATCCTCTGCACGGCCCAAGGAAAGGGAGAGCAGAACCAGACAAGCGGACAGGATGATGCGCTGCATATCAATTCCTCAATGACCCACTCTGGAAGCGCCGATGGTCTTCCACACCGACACCTGTAAGATGCGCCTACTTTTTGACCGTCTTGGCCTCTTTTGCCCACTTTTCTTTGAGCTTCTTCAACCCGGCCTCAGATCCCTCGTTGCACTTGGCGCACACGTCATTCTTCTTCGCCGCAGCAACGCAGCACTTGTGTGCGCAGGCCTTGTCCCCTGCCTTCGCACAGCAAGAACCTTTTACAAATAAAGCTTTTAGTTCGGACGCCTTGTCGCCGCCTTTGGCAGCAGGTTTCTTTTCAGAAGCGGCCCACTTCGCCTTCAGCTTCTTCAACCCGGCCTCAGATCCCTCGTTGCACTTGGCACACACGTCATTCTTCTTCGCCGCCGCAACACAGCACTTGTGCGCGCAGGCCTTGTCCCCTGCTTTCGCACAGCAAGAACCTTTTACAAACAATGCTTTGAGTTCGGCCGCCTTGTCGCCGCCAGCCCACTTTGCCTTCAGCTTCTTGAAGCCAGCATCAGCCCCTTTATTACACTTGATGCAGATTTCATCTTTTTCAGCAGCGCCTACGCAGCACTTGTGCTCGCACACCTTGCCATCACTCCTAGCTTTCCCACAGCACCCATCTTTGACAAACAGGGCCGCCAGCTCAGCTTTTTTGCCGGTCAAGGTCGGAATCACTTTCGCCGTATTACACGGCTTGCAGACGGTATTCGATGCCGATGCTTTCAAACAACACGTACGAGAACAGGCGGTATCCGCGGCGTGCGCTTTCGCGCAACAGGCATCTTTCAAAAATCCCGACGCAAGTTTGTCTGACACTTTTGCACGACCATTGCCACCCGCGACAACCTCTAAATTTGGAAGCATTTTCTGGATCGCGGCCACCCCTGAGGCGGTTACCTGCGTCTGCCAGACATACAATTTCTTCAAGTTTCTCTGCGTCGCTAGGTGCTTCAGCCCCGCGTCGCTTACCTTCGTACCATACACGTTTAAATATTCTAGATTGTTCAATTTGGAGAGCGAGGCCAAACCCGCGTCCGTGATGCCCGTCTTCTCAAGATGCAAGCGCGTCAAATTCGAGTACTTAGCGACACTTTTCAACCCACCATCCGAAATTTTGCTACCCGCAAGATTTAGATCGGTAAGCTGCGAGGATAGCTTAACCAAACTATCCAGTGCTGCATCCGTCGTTTTGTCAGCCACGCGACTGAAGTCAACACGAACGAGCGAATGCTTTTGCGCCAAAGGCATCGCCAACGCACCCAGGGTGCGGGCAGGAGCCAGCGCGCTATCCGCGACTGGCTTTACCCCTTCTGCAATGATTTCGATGCGAGACTTCGCACGTTTCGGCGCAGCTGAAGCACTCTTGCCGTCCCATGCTTTCCACTTACCGAACTTTGCACCCTCAAGAATCCATTGCTTGAGAAGGTCCTGTTCTTCTTTCGTGAGTAAATCGCCCTTGGAAGGCATCACGTCATCATCATCTTCGTCTAGGGTCGTCAACGTATAGAAACTGCTCTTCTCAGGCTTACCTGGAATGATTACTTTTACTTTTCCGTCGTCCTCGTCATCAGCACCCGCCATGAACAGTTCTGCCGTATCAACCCGGAGACCCGCCTTCGGCTTTTTCTTTCGGCCACGCTCATCGACATAAGGTGCCTTATGGCACTTCAGACACGATCTCTCGATAATCGGCCAAATCTGCTTTTCGAAATCTACCTTATCGGCAGCGAGAATCGATGACCCACTACCTAGCAAGCTCGTTACCGCAGCTCCCATCAGCCACTGTTTCACATTCATTTTCATACTTTCAGCACCTTTCATGATCACGTCTATTGTCTTTCTGCAAGCGAGTATTAAACGAAAAAAAGACCCTTTTCCTCAAGCACAATCCGCGATTCTACGCCAAGACTATTTGCCATACTCGGTATTGATATAGAACTCAAGGGCGAGAACTTCAACCCATCACACGGAAATCTCGCCCAAAGGACCGATTTTACCGAAATAACACTAAAAAGCCCACGAATCGTCTGCGGCCTCCCAAAACTGCTTCACTTCTGCCTTCAAGTCCTCCGGGCACCCGATTTCCTTCTGCCAGTACTCGGGTAACTTCTCTTGATACACCGGATCCACAAACCGTTTCCCCAACAAAATGACGATACCTCTGTCAGTCGACGACCGGATCACGCGGCCGCCAGACTGGACCACACGGTTCAATCCCGGGTACACGTAGGCATACTCGAAGCCTGCCCCCATATGACGCTCGTAGTACGCGCGAATCAGCTCCTGTTCCACGGTTAACGCCGGCAAACCCGGCCCCACTAGAAACGCGCCCACCGCCATATGCCCAGGAAAGTCTACTCCCTCAGAGAACACTCCCCCATGCACCGCGCACAGCAAAAGGGTCTCATCCCGATTGGCTTCCATCTCCCGCAAGACGCCCGAGGTATCCATTCCCGACGTCTGGAGCAGAACACGGACCGATCCCAACTCCATGGTTTTTACGACTTCGTCCCGAAAAGCAAAGCTTGAAAAGAACGCCAGGTAGTTTCCCCGGCGAAGCGACATCAGCTCAACGAGAGTCTTGCCAATCTGCGCCGCACTCGCACTCCGCTTTTTGTACGTCGTGTCGACGTCCGGACACACCGCAAACAATCGATTCTCTACGGGGAACGGAGACGGCAAATCCAACATCAAGGTATCGACGTTATCAACACCCAGCACACGACTAAAAAATGGAAACGGGGTCAGCGTCGCGCTCATGCACACCGACCCATGAAACCCGTTTATCTTCTCGCGCAAAAAGGGCGCAGCGTCCAAGCACAACAATTTGAATCGACCCTCGGTATACCAGACTGCGGCAAACAAGTCGGGATCGTGGTCACAGCATCGACAGTACTCACGTATCGCATACAATTGCTCAAGCAAAGGATCAACCAAACGTTCGCGACCCTGTGTTTGCACCGGTACAAAGGGCGCCGGTCGCGATTGCTCGATGGCAACAAACAGATGGTAATCCAAAATCAAACTTTCGATTTTCCAATGCAAACGCTCAAACCATGACCGGTCCGGCTCCGCCACATACCACTCCGAGGGCCCCTGTTCCTCCGCCAATTTGCGCAACACGCCGTCGAAATGTGCACACACCTGGTTCAACAAGGCGCCAGCACGGCGATAAACATCCAAGTCCTCGTCCATACATAAGGGAATAAATCCCCTCAACTCATGAACATCTAACTCGGGAGAATAATAACCCTGCGCACGCTTAGGCAGATTGTGAGCCTCGTCCACCACCAACAACATGTCGCTAAAACTCTCATCGAAAAAACGCTTAAGCTGCACGTTCGGATCAAAAACATAATTAAAATCCGCCACAATGACCGTCGCATACTCCGCGAGAGTCAAAGACAACTCGAAGGCGCAAAACTGATGCGCCGCAGCAGCCTCCTCAATCATCGCCCGGTCAATGACAGGATTCTCGAGCAGGTCAGTCAAAATGCCGGACCGGTGTAGTCGGAAATAAAAATTATCCAAGGCCGGACACCGACGGTCTACACACCGAGAATCGTTCTCGGGGCACGTCCGCTCCTTTGACGTGATCTGAACCGCACACGCCCGTCCTTCAGGTTTCAAAATCAAACGCAGGGTATCCAAGGCCAACTCTTGTTGAGACACCTTCGCCGTCACGAAAAACAGTCGCGTGTTCACTCTCAACGCTTCACGGACCATCGGAAACAAAGCGGCCACCGTCTTTCCCGTTCCTGTCGGGGCCGAACACAAGAGTGTTCGACCACTTTCCGCCACGCCACGAACATCCTCCACCATAATGTCCTGACAGTCTCTGATCTCGGCGAACGGAAACGTCATGCCGGCCGCATACTCCGCACGCACATCTCGCAACTCTTCTTTTTGAACCTGCGCAGCAATCAGAATATCAAGCCGCACCTGCAGAAGCTGTTCATAGCGGATGACGTCGAATTCAATATCGACCGGCCGCTCAGACCCGTCGAGCAAGGATACGTACACCACGACGCCGCGACGTATCTCCACCCCAGAGTGATGCAACATCAAACAGTAAAACCCACACTGTTCGGCATGCCGCTTAACCGCAGGCATCTTGCGCAGCATATGTGAAGAGTGAAGCGTCGACTTCACTTCTTCAACCGTCACGCCATTCGGCCCCTCTAACAAGCCATCGAGGCGTCCTTCGATTTCAACCGAGTAGCCACGCCAAGGAAACGACCACTTAACCGTCACCTCTTTGCGATAGCGGGCCTCTTTCACCCGACGATCGAGATAGACAGTGTGCACGTCCTGCCCCAAGCGGCCGCGTCCGGGACCCGCAAAGGAGGGCTCGTCAGAACTGGAGCCTCGCGTCGGCCCTAAGAGATCTCGAACCGCAAGTCGGATGATGTGTCGCGACTCATTGACCGCAATCATTTGTGATACTCAGGAACCACCGTCTGAAGCCGCGTTAACAAGGCGTCTATGCCGCGCCCTGTACGTGCCGATACTGGCACCGCATCCGGAAATGCTTCCATCAAAGCCGGCAAGGCCTCCTTAGATTCCGGCGTATCACTCTGATTAAACACTAAGACGATTGTGTGCCCCGCCGCGTCGATCTTGGAAAGCGTCTCGCGGACCACATGCAAATGATCTCGCACAAATTTATGACCCGCATCAGCCACCAACAACAACACGTCCGCTTCGTTCACGACATCTAACGTCGATCGAAAAGAAGCCACAAGGCTGTGAGGCAGATGCCGGATAAATCCAACCGTATCGTTCAACAAGATGTCGCGGGCCTCCGGCAAACGCATTTTGCGAGTTTTGGTATCGAGCGTCGCAAACACGCGGTC
>CAXMRT010000004.1:0-9836 GCA_964196025.1 uncultured Gemmatimonadales bacterium
CTGATGACCATGATGTGGGCAATGGGAACTTGTGGGGCAATAGCGGGAAACCGACTCCCGAGGGCTACAGGAACCCTGTCTTTGTTAAAAGCGTCGAGCACGCACAGACGAGCAACCTTCCGGACCCCTATGATTCGACTCCCATCGAACGCGGCATAGGCGTCTATTATACCTCACTAAAAATCGGGCGGGTCGATTTTTCAATTGTCGAAGACCGGAAATTCAAGGCGTCTTATACGGTTTTGGATAAGGAGGCGCTTCAGAAGAAGGGCTTGGTATTGGTCCGGGCAGACCACGTGAAAACCCCACCGCCCAAACCGACTGATATTGATGTTCCAGAGGCACTTCTGCTTGGCGCGCGCCAGCTCAAGTTTCTCGAGGACTGGGGGACACAGTGGGATGGCGTCGATATGAAGTGCGTCCTCTCTCAAACGATATTCGCCGGCGGCGCCCACATTCATAAGGGTGAACGTCTGGCCATGGACCTCGACTCCAATGGGTGGCCTCAATCCGGCCGGAATCGGGCAGTGAAGGCTATTCGTAAATCATACGCCTTCCATATCGCAGGAGATCAGCACCTGGCCACGGTGATTCATCATGGTGTCGATGCATGGGGCGATGCCATGTACTCTTTTTGCACACCTTCGATTGTCAATTACTACCCGCGGCACTGGATGCCGGAGACTCTGGATGGCAAACGAATTGAGACGCCGCTTAAACACACGGGTGAATATTTTGATGGATTCGGTAATCGCGTAAACATGCATGCCTATGTGAATCCCGAGCCCGCAAATGAACATAAGTACGGTGGCGAATGGGGCGCTAACGCCGATGGTCATGCCATCGTCCGGTTTGATGTGAAGAAGCGAACGATCACCATGGAGTGCTGGCCACGAGGCGTCGATGTGCGCAAAGCCGATGCACCCCAGTATCCCGGTTGGCCAATCACCATTACCCAACAAGACAACTATGGCCGTAAGGCCAAGGCGTACCTCCCCACTCTGACAATCAAGGGACACGCCGACCCAGTCGTGCAGGTCATTCGCGAAAAAGATGGCGAGGTCGTCTATACGCTTCGGATCAAAGGCAACACATTCCGCCCGAAGGTATTTGAGGATGGTAAATACACCGTCAAGATTGGCGAAGGCAGCAACCAAAAAATGCTAAAAGGCATTAAGTCCATCGGCCTGGACGAGAAGAAAACAATAGACGTAAAGTTGTAATAGACACCCGAACAAAGCGCTCTGAGGGCGCCGCTGTGATAAGGAGCAACGCGAGTGAGACATGTTTTTGCCATAGCGATCATATTGCCACACCTTCTTGCAGCCTGTATGGCCGCAGACAAGCCCAGTGGTGAGTACCGACTCGTTTGGGCGGATGAGTTTGAGGTGGATGGCAAACCGGACCCGAAAAAGTGGACCTACGAACAGGGTTTTGTTCGTAATAATGAACTCCAATGGTATCAGCCCCAGAACGCCAGTTGTCAGCAAGGCAAACTCATCATTGAAGGTCGCAGAGAGAGCAAGCCAAACCCGAATTATCAAACGGGTAGCAAGAACTGGAAGACGAGCAGGAAGTCCGCCCACTACACCTCGTCGTGCCTGATCACAAAGGGACTCCACTCTTGGCAGTATGGAAGATTCGAGGTGAAAGCTAAGATTCGTACAGAGAATGGACTCTGGCCCGCTATCTGGTTCCTCGGTGTCGATGGCGAGTGGCCAAGCAATGGTGAGATCGATCTCATGGAGTACTACGGTGGGAACATTCTTGCCAACGCCTGCTGGGGCACTAAGAAACGATGGAACGCGAAATGGGATAGCAGCAAGAAGCCGGTCAAGTCTTTCGGCGATTCGGACTGGGACAAGCGCTTCCATGTTTGGAGGATGGATTGGGACAAGAACGCTATCCAGTTGTTTGTCGATGATCAGCTTCTCAACACAATCGACGTAACCCGGACCGTGAACCCAACAGATAGAGGCCCAAAGAATCCGTTCCGCCAACCGCACTACCTGTTGATCAACTTAGCCATCGGCGGCAACGCGGGTGGCGATCCGTCAAAGACCCCTTTTCCGACACGCTACGAGATCGAGTATGTTAGAGTCTTCCAGAAGAAAGCTAAATGATGCCGACCCACGCCTTCGAGGCGACGGTTCACGCCGCACCTCCAGACAAACCTTGGGCACTGAAGAGCAGAGGAGATAAGATGGATCGATTTCACACGTGGCTTTTGTGCGCCATGCTCCTAACCGCCACAAGTTTTGCAGAAGAGGCCCTTGAGGTTTCACATGGACCGATGCTGGGTGCTGTATCTGAAAACTCTGCGGCCATTTGGTTGAGGACCCGCGTGCCGGGCGACGTAACTATCACGGTATCAAGCCGCTCACCTCAACAAGAACCGCGGCTCCAGAAAGTCACGACTGCCGCAGAGGCTGACAATACAACCATTGCCAGATTCAATGACTTGAACCCGAACACGAGCTACCGATATGTCGTTCTCGCCGGCAAGTCGACACATGAGGGCACGTTCACCACTCTTGGCTCTTCCCTGAAGGACGAACCCGTCCGCATGGTTTACGGATATGGTTACAACCATGGAGACAATGGGATGAAGTCCGGCACGTCCATTTTTTCGGAAATGGCATCCAGAAAAGCGGATCTAATTCTCTTCCTCGGAGACTTCCCATATACAGCCAAGGGCGCCAAGGAAGAAATCCGCATCGGCAACAAAAAGATCCGAGATGTCGTTGGCTTTACGCAGCTGACGTCATCCACACCGACCTATGGAGTTTACGACGATCACGATTTTGGCCCCAACGACTGTGACGGCACACACGCGAATGCCGATCAGGCACTGGCCGCATTCAAAGAATATTGGCCAAACCCTTCGTACGGTCTGCCCGGCGACAAAGGCATTTACTGTTCATTTGTGGTTCGAAACGTAGAGTTGTTCATGCTCGATGGACGTTACCCAGCGAGAAAAAAAGAGAAAACAATGTTGGGAAAAACTCAATTCGACTGGCTCTGCAAGGGGCTAAAGAACTCGAAGAGCCGCTACAAAGTTCTGGTCTCCGGCACTCAATTCGGACGAGTGAAAAGTGATGGCTGGGCCGGGAACAATTATGTCGGCGAACGCAACCGTCTTTTCGCTTTCATCTCTACGAATAACATTTCCGGCGTGTTCGGTATCTCGGGTGATGTTCATCGCAACGACATCTATAGGCTCCCGATCGGGGGAAACCGGTCCTTTTATGATTTCACGCCGGGAGCCCTCGCCAGAACTCATCGAACGGCGCCGAATCCCTTGCCCGAAACAATGATTTATTCCTATGGAAAGAAAGACGACAACAACATGTTCGGAGAGATAGAGTTCAATCCGTCATCTGACAAAGAGGTCGCGATCATATTCAGGTCCTTCTCCGCTAAAAACGGATTGGTCTACGAACACAAGTTGTCACCCAAGGATCTGGCCATTCAAACAGATGCCCAAGCACGCGCGCCAAAAGACGCGGAAAACCCACGCCACGGAACGCGTCGCTAAGGCAAGAAAGGAACTCTATATGAGTGGGTTTGGCATTGCCTATGATGCGGCCGCAAGAGCGATCTGCTACTCGGCGGGATTCCAAGTATCAGTTTCGCAGTCAGAGGTATCGCGATCAGATGATGAGGCACATCATTGCGCGGGACCGGAAACTCGACTTAGTCGACGCTATTGAAGGGCATGGCGGCAGCACGTCGCGCATATTCATATCGGGGCATTCGGCGGGTGGATATCTTACAAGCATGATTGGGTTAGATAAAAGATGGCTGGCAGCCCATAATATAGATGCCAACCAGATTGCTGGCTTGATTCCTCTGAGTGGCCACACTATAACCCCTTTCACCGTTCGCAAAGAGAGGGGATCCAAGAACCAGGCCTATTATCGACGACTTAGCGCCGTTATACCACGTGCGCGCTGATGCCCCGCCTCTGTTGCTGATTACGGGTGACAGAGAGAAGGAGATGCTAGGCCGGTATGAAGAGAATGCTTACATGATGCGGATGATGAAAGTGTCCGGTCACAAAGACACCACCATTCTAGAGCTGAAGGGCTACGGGCATGGTATTACTAAACCCGCCTTTCCGATACTGCTGAAAGAAATTCAAAGAAGAGTAAAAAGCCAGAACCGGTGAATACTCAATCGAATACGATAACAAACAAAATCAGCGACCGCGAAATACCGCGCCGCTGATTTGGGACGTCAGAAAAATAGGAAGAGAACACATGAAAACCGCATTACTGATCGTTACAGGAATAGTCCTCTCATTGTCCGCATACGCACAGGTAGCCGACCCCATGGGCTTGTCGGATTATCTTATCCATGAGCGCAACCCCCAGAACAGAGGGCAATACCAGGAGAGGCGCCTGACGAACCATGAAGCGTGGCAACTTCAGCAGAGCGGCGCAATCAAGTCGGACGGGTCGCTGGACGAGTTTTCGAATATGTTGCGAGCTGTCCCAAAACCGCGAGATGCCGTAAAACCACAGACTGTGAAGACACCCCCATTGGCGGCGAAAAAACCAACTCCTTCCGACACGAAAGGTTCGAAGAAGAAGCACCCGTTACTGAAACGAAAACCAAAACCTTCCAGCAAGGAAATTGCCAAGCAGACGAAGACAAAACACAAAGATCACCCCAAGAGCAAAGGCACCGTTGAAGTGAGACCCACCACGTTTCCTGAAAATCCAACAAGAGACCAGATCGTGCAGATGCAGCAGCACATTCAACATATCGAGAGAACTGTTGGCAAAGCCCTTGATCTCAGCCTATCAGCATACGCAGTCGCCGAGTTGCCGCAGGCGACAGAAGGTCGGTCCGGCCTTAGCGTCGGCGCTGCCAGCGCTGGCGGAAGAACGGCGGAGGCACTTGGTTTCAGCTCGAACTTTGGCGACGAGCATCAGTACACCATAAAAATAAGCCTTAGTCATGCCGGACACCAGAATGCCGTAGGCGCAGGCGCTAGCTGGCAATGGTAGCTAACATTCGCAAGCATGGTCTCTGTGGCCCAAATAGGCGAGGCCGCAAAGAGGGGGCGATGGGGACAGACCCGGTGACTATGCCTGACTGGGGCCCACGAATTGCCGGCCTCACTCCACCGTTTTCATTAACAGGGGAAATCCCTTGTTTAACGTAGTGCGTGCGATACACTTCCTTTCGACGAGCAGTGTTCGATAATTCTGGATGAATAAGCGTTGAATCGCATAAGCTCATGGAGTAGGCGTTGATAATCAGTATTAGCCCTTATGGGAATAAGAAGCACGCGGTTTAGCAGATGAAAACCGCCCTTTACTGCATTCTCTTTATACTCTCTACAAATGCTCAGGCCGCCCCCTCATCGGAGTTATCTATCTTCGAGTTGTCGTTGGAGGAGCTGCTACGGGTCAAGGTGGAATCAACATCCTTCTTTGAACGTGATGCGTTAACGGTCGCCTCGAGCGTCAGCGTGATTGAACGCTCGGACTGGGAGCGCACGGGTGCGCGACGGACGCTGGAGGCCATTGCTCACGAGCCTTCGGTGATGCTCTATCCCTCCTTGTACGGACTAAATGTGATCGCCATTCGCGGCTACGGGCACGTGGCTTCCTCCCGCGGGACGGCAACCCTGCTCGACGGAATTCCCATGAATGGGCCCTATTTTGGAACGGGTCAATATCTGGTGCAGAATATCAATCTGGGCGTACTGGACCGCATTGAAGTCATCCGGGGGCCCGGATCCGCGTTGTACGGCACCGATGCGTTTCATGGGGTTCTTTCCATGAGCACCTTTGAGTCTGAGGTGGATTTGACCGAACTTTCGGTTGAAGGGGGCATGAATAACTATTATAGCGGGAGCGTACGACACAGTGTCGGGCTCGGGGACCATGCCCGACTAGATATCGCCTTTGGGCTTAGCGGTGAGGATCAGGATCGCACCTATCAAGCGCGAGATTTGAACACCTTGTCTATCGCAGAATTTAACCCCCAGCAGACTTATCGATCCCAAACCGGAAGTTTCAAGCTGACCCTAAACCCGACCAGCCGACTGACGGTTAAGGGGGGGGTTTTTGTGGATAATTATGATGCCTTTAACTATCCCGGTAGCTTCTATACGGTGAGTGAGTCAGAGTGGAACTCCCTGACCGTGGCAGGGCAACTTTCGGCCACCTATTCGCTTGCAGAAGGTCGAACGCTGGAAGCGCGTACTTATCGCATGAGGAATCATTCGCCACGTTCTCTCACCCAGAGATTCGGAAACGCGGGTGTGGTCAACTCGGACGTCAGCTTTCGGGAAGAGCGGACGGGCGCGACTCTCACCTTCCGGCAGCCTCAAACCGAACGATGGCGGACCGAATATGCCGTTTCCCTCGGGCTTGAACGAGCGTCTTTTGAAGAGGGCTCGACGATGCAAACCCCTGTGGACCCGACCCTCTCGCCAGTTGAGAGTGACTTGGTCGGCGTCGGCCAGAACCGCGATATTAAACATGTATTACTGGATGCCCGGACGGTAATGCCAGATGATCATTGGTCGGTGATCTACGGCGGGCGAGTAGACAACTACCGCGATGTGACTACTCAGACGTCGCCGCGCCTGGGAATTGTCTTTCAGCCCGTCGCCGATACGGCCATTAAACTGGTCTACCAACGAGCCTTTCGCGCCCCGACCATCGGTGAGCAGTATTCGGTCGAGTCTGTTGTTAACAAACTAGACCCTGAAACCCTGAAATCCTATGAATTGATCTTTCTCAAACAGGGCGCTGACTGGAAGGCCGAATTCGTGCTATTTCAAAACGACTGGGAAGATGGCATCCTCATCCGACCAGATCCCACATTGCCGGAGGGGTTTGTTTATGAAAATTCGGGCAAGAATCAAGCGGAAGGGATCGAAGCCTCCCTGGGCTGGCATCCAAACTCCTGGCGCGTCGACCTCAGCGGCTCCTACATCCGAAGTTCCAACCTTAAGGCGGATGAGGATTACGATCTGTTTCCCCCCATCATGATCAGCGCGGGGGTAGGCCGCGTGTTTGAGAGCCCCGGGGTGGAAATCTACCTGAATAATCACTATTTTGATGGAAGCCAAGATATCGCTTACAACGCGACCGTATTAGGCAGCCCCGAGGATCTCCCCGCGTATTGGCGCACCGACCTTAATGTGACCAAGACGTTTGCCTCGGGCATGGATCTGTTCCTGAACATCATCAATTTGTTCGACCGGGATAATCACGTGCCATCCATATTGGGATTGCCCGGCGGCGTGGAAGACCAACCCGCGAGTGTCAGTGTCGGAATGCGATGTTCATTTTAAGACCGCTATGAACAAACGATTGCGATTGATTTTCTGTTGAAGAATAGAGATAGCGGTGTCTTCACACAAGCGCGTCGCAAGAGGCAAGAAGTAGTGCCGTGACCTCAGCAGAGCGAATAGGGGTTGTTGCTAGAGCACACAAGTCTATTCTACCAGTATAATCCATTGGGCAGCGTGGCTGACCCGGTCGCCGAAAAAGCAGCGCACAATTATGAAAAAAAGAGTATTTGAGGGCTCAATGAGAAAAATAGTTGCAGCCTTGGCGATAGGCCTTGGCGTCTATGGTTATCTCCAAAATATCCCACATGCAGCTCCCACGCTTGCCGAGGAACGTGGTCAACACGACCAGACGATTAGGAATGCCTATCAAAACAAGTTAAGCGACGTACAGGTTAGCGGATCAGGGAAAGTTAGCCAACTTCTTAGCGATGACACGAAAGGCAGTCGTCATCAACGGTTCATCTTACGCCTACCCTCCGGTCAAACGGTATTAGTGGCACACAACATCGATTTGGCACCCAAGATAAGGACTCTAAAAAAAGGCGATGTCGTACACTATGCTGGGGAGTATGAATGGAACGCGAAAGGTGGCGTTATCCACTGGACGCACCATGACCCCGGTGGTCAGCATAAAGGTGGATGGCTTAAACATGATGGTCGCAAGTATGAATAATCAGCTAACCAGGCGCTTAGAAGAGGGCGTTCAACGTCGAAAAAAGAGCACTGCCTGACAACATGATGAAGCCCGCGGAAACGACTATAGGAGAAACCATGCGCTATCTATTACTGATTATTGTCATGCCGATCATAATGAGCGGATCGGCTGAGGCAAACTTGTGGGGTCATTCCCTCACGGATAGCATCGTTCTTGAAAAGGAACAGGTCGCAGTGGAGATCAAGGGAGCGAAAGCGACCGTAATAGGCACCTTTATGTTTACGATGCGAAAAACCCGAGATCGCTCAAAGGGCTACCACCTATTTCTGCCTGTGTACGCAAGCCCCGACACGGATCCTGCCAGCATCAAGGTCACTATCGGTGTGCCAATGGATGCAGGCGACGGTCAGGATCTGCTCGAGCCAGACCATACACCCCCTGTGAGGACGTTGTTGCTGACTCACTGGCGAAAACCCCCGTTTGAAGAAATGCCCACAGTGAAAGGTCAACGCCCTTTCTGGTTCAAGGCATACGTTGCAAAAAGCGATCTAAAGGGTTCAAAAATGTTGGTGAAAATATTTTACGAACAGACTCTGTCGGACGGAGTTTTCATCTACACCCCCATTATCCCCGACCAACTCGCAAACCACGATTATGGAACAATTTCTGTGAGTGCCGACCGGCCGATCGAGGTGATGGAAAAGAAGCGCCTCCAGATGTCGAAAGAAAACAACGATCTGGCCTTCAAGCCAGTGCATAAACAGGCGATCATTGTCAGAGCCGCAGCCGGCAAAGATTAAGGCCTTAGGTGAAAAAGAAAAACAAAGAAGATCTTGTTCGAGAGCATCATCCGGAGATGATTCGGGAACGCTTATCCATGGGCCCCAAGCGGCAAAATATTTCTGACGCTGTATTGGGCGGTATCGATGGGTGTATCACGACCTTCGCCGTCGTGTCTGGATCCGTCGGTGCCGGGTTTCCATCTTCTGTCGCGGTGATACTCGGCTTCGCGAACCTTTTTGCTGATGGCTTTAGCATGGCGGTAAGCAATTATGAATCCTGCAAAACCGAACAGGACCATTTTGAAAGTATTAAACAGCTAGAAGAAAAACACATTGACGAAATTCCCGAAGGTGAACGAGAAGAGATAAGGCAAATTTTTGAGGCAAAGGGCTTTGATGGCGAGTTCCTTGAGAAAATTGTGGACACCATTACTGCCGACAAACAGATATGGCTTGAAATAATGTTGATGGAAGAACACGGCCTAGGAAAAACCACACAAAACCCTACGGTATCTGCTGGGGTGACGTTCTTGGCATTTGTTGCAGTCGGTGCAATACCGTTACTGCCATACACCACGTCATCTTTGGAGATGGGTCAACAATTTTTAATTAGCTCTTTTCTTGCAGCGACCGTGTTCATTCTAATCGGGATGCTTAAAAGTCTAGCGTTCGGACAACCTGTTCTTCGATCTGGGATCCGTACACTCCTGACGGGAGGCGCGGCAGCGGCACTCGCCTATTTCACTGCCTATTTTTTGCGGGAGATTTTTAACATTGCCCCTGGCTAAGGGAACAACGGGAAGCCGCCCACGCTGCACAAACTCAACTACGGCTGAGCTCCGGCAGCCATAGCCTTGAGCCGTTTGAGCTCTGCTAATGCGTCAGGGTGCCCTTGAGCGGCGGCCCCTTTCAACCACTTCTTCGCTTCATACTCCTTAACACCAAAACTCGCCCCACGTCGTTGCCGGTACGCTTCCCACAACGCAAACTTTGCCTCCGCATGATCGCGAGCAGCGGCGCGCTTGAGCAAGGAAATCGTCCTGGCCGGATCAAGCGGCACACCTCGGGCCTCATTGTA
>CAXMRT010000005.1:0-22725 GCA_964196025.1 uncultured Gemmatimonadales bacterium
GCTCGGTGTTCTGTACCCTTGATCCAGACGTCACGCTTTCTGTAATCAAGACGGATGGTGAAGTGGCCGCAGCAGGTGACACGATCATGGAGGTTCACGGTTCTGGCCGATCGATCTTAACGGGGGAGCGGGTCGCGTTGAATTTTATGCAGCGGATGTGTGGGATCGCCACCCAAACCGCGGCGTTCGTCGAAGCGATCAAGCCTCACGATACCCGGATTCTTGATACACGCAAAACAACACCCACGTTACGCGCTATTGAAAAATACGCAGTTACATGCGGCGGAGGCACTAACCACCGTATGGGGCTCTACGATCGGGTCATGGTGAAGGATAATCACCGAGAGTTTTTGGGATCGCAGACAGAGTTCACCCTGTCCGACGCGGTAAACAAGGCTCGCGCAGCGCATCCGGACATCCTGATCCAAGTCGAAGTCGAGACCTTAAGTGATCTGGTCGCCGTGCTCGAATCCAACCCGGACTGGGTGCTTCTGGATAACATGTCGCCCACTGATGTAGCGGAGTGCGTACGCATTTCTAAGGGGCGAACCAAGCTCGAGGCGTCAGGCGGTATCACGCTACGAACCATCGCATCTTATGCGGCCACCGGAGTGGATGCTATATCGCTCGGCTGCCTTACTCATTCCGTGCAGTCAACAGATCTCTCTCTCGATTATCAACTTATCAAGTCTCTCACCTAACGCCTCTTGCTATGAAGTCGACTATTATCGTTATTGACGTTGGAAACACGCGGACAGTATTCGGACTGTATGACGGCGAAAAGGTGACGCGTGTCCAATCAATAACGACCACAAGTCGGAGCGTCATGCGCATTCGCGCCGGCATCAAGCGGCTGGTTGGAAATCGTCATGTCGATGGGGCAGTGCTTGGGTCTGTAGCACCATCAATGAACCAATCGTGGACCGACGCCGTGCGGGACCTGCTCGGCCTCAAGCTTTTGACTGTCTCTCATAAGTTGGATCTTGGTGTCGCCATTGATTATCCGAAGCCGTCTAAGATAGGCGCTGACCGTTTAGCAAATGCATGCGCTGCCGTGCACCGTTACGGATCGCCGGTTCTTGTGACAGATTTCGGTACCGCGCTGACCTTTGATATTATTGCAGGAGGTGATCGCTACGTGGGTGGGGTCATTGCTCCTGGCCTGCCTTTGATGACCGATTACCTGGCGGAAAAGACCGAACTGCTCCCACATATCCGATTGACTCAAACCGATACATCTATTGGCAAAAGCACACGAGAAGCAATGTGCGTAGGTGGAAGCATCGGATACCGCGGAATGGTCAGAGAGTTAATCACTGAAATTAAGCGCGACCTAGGGGTGAAGCGGTTGACCATTGTTGCAACGGGAGGTTATTCCGAATGGGTTTTAAAGGGACTCCAGCTCCCCATTGAGTATTGGCCGGATCTGACTTTGATTGGGTTAGGCCGGATCTATGAACTCAACGCGGATCGTTAAGCGTATACCCGTGCAATATGCGCTTAATGGCTTGTTCTATAGGGGTGCCTCACGTACACTTTTTTCGAACTTTTACACGCTATGGGAGAAGCTATGTCGGATCAAAATTTCGCGATTATTATGGCAGGAGGCAAAGGGGAGCGGTTTTGGCCACAGAGCACCTCTAAGCATCCCAAGCAGGTACTTTCGTTAGTTGGCGGCAAGCCATTGCTTCAAATTGCCGTCGACCGGCTGGACGGCATCCTCCCAGTGGAAAATATTTACGTCATCACAAGCGCGGATCTTGTGGGCCCTACGCAAGATGCTGCACCTGAGATCCCTAAGGAAAACATCATCGGGGAACCTGTTGGTCGCGACACGGCTGCCGCCGTCGCGCTCGGAGCTGCCATTGTCAACGCTCGCGCCCCCAAAGGAGCGTTTGCGGTCCTCACTGCGGATCATATTATCGGCGATCTTGATCAGTTTCAAAACACCCTTGCCACCAGCTTTGAGATCGCGCGGTCGCGGGACGTATTGATTACGATTGGCGTTACACCCACTTTTCCAGCCACGGGCTATGGGTATATTGAAACCGATGGGTGTGACACCGAGAAGAATGGGTTATCATTCTTCTCTACCGGTCGATTTGTAGAGAAGCCTGACGAACAAACGGCTGTTGACTACATCGAATCGGGGGTTTTCTATTGGAATTCCGGCATGTTCATTTGGTCCGTAATCGCGATCAGCGAGGCGCTCACTCGGTATCAGCCACAGCTAGGCGCCCTCATTGATGCGATGTCCGCGGTCGTGGGACACGATTCGTTCCAGAGCACGCTCAAGACGGAATACGACAAGCTGGAGAAGATTTCCATTGATTATGCGGTTATGGAGAAGGCCGATAATATATTAATGGTTCAAGGAACGTTCTCCTGGGATGATGTCGGTGCATGGCCAGCCCTCGCTAATCATTTTGACCACGACGAGCATGACAACGTGCTCATTGGTCAATGCGAAACGATCGATGCAACTGGCAACATTGTGGTATCCAAGGGCCACCTCACGGCGATCATTGGTGTCGATGACCTTGTGGTTGTTCAGGCTGAGGGAGCGACGCTCGTCTGTCATAAATCTCGTGCACAAGACGTCAAACAAATGGTTCAGGCCCTCAGGAAAAATCCAGATTACCAAAACTTGGTTTAAAAGGTAACGATGCCAATCATTGTTGGAATGGATTTTGGGACTAAGCGATGCGGCTTCGCTGTGAGTGATCCGTCCGGCACCATCGCTCTACCTGTCGACACTCTCACCGTGAGCACTAACGCGGATATTATCGCAGCTGCGAAGCATGTGTGTGCCGACCGAGAGGCCGAACGTCTAGTTGTTGGGCTCCCTATTAATATGAACGGGACTATTGGTCCGATGGCTGAAAAAGTGAACCGATTCATCGCGGCCGTCAGCCAAGAACTGGACATTCCTGTCGAAGCTATCGATGAACGGTTGTCTACTAGTCAAGTCGAGCGTGTGCTTCTAGATGCTGACGTCAGTCGCGAGAAACGGAAGAAAGTCCGCGACAAGATGGCTGCACAAGTCATTCTTCAGAGTTATCTAGATGCCCAGCCTGGAATGATTGATTTTGACTACCTTGTCGATTAGCCAGCGTAAGTGTTCGGGCTACTCAGAGGAACTAACATGCGTTATAAACTTATAATCAGTTACGATGGTACGGCCTATCGGGGCTGGCAGGTGCAACCAGATAGCATCACCGTCCAAGAACAGATACATAGCGCCATTCGAGAGTTCAGCCAGCAAGACATTATTATCCATGGCAGTGGTCGTACCGACGCCGGTGTGCACGCAATCGCTCAAGTCGCTCATTTCGATCTGGATACTCGCGCCTCAATGCATTCGCTCCACAAGGCGCTTAACGCCTTACTACCAGCCGATATTCGAATCATGCAGATTGAAGAGGTCTCCGACGATTTTCATGCCCGTCGAAGCGCGATATCGAAGGAGTATCGATACTTCTTCTGGAACGACTCCTGGATGCCGCCTCATTTGCGATTGTATCGCACGCACCGGCGTTATGAGCTCAATGTCGACAGAATGCGAGAGGCTGCCCAGCACCTGGTCGGTAAACATGATTTTGAGGCTTTCAGCTCAAAACGTTTACCTGAAGGCGAAAACACAGTTCGAACGATTTCCGCACTTGAGCTCTCTAAGGATGGATCTGAGATCTGTCTAAGGGCTGTAGGAAACGGCTTTCTCTACAAGATGGTTCGCAGTATCGCCGGATATCTCGTTAGGGTAGGGGAGGGGCACATAGGGCCTGAATCGGCACCGGACCTGCTCGCGGGAAAAGTTCGGACTCCGGATATCCCTACCGCGCGACCAGAAGGCCTTTTTCTCTGGTCGGTAGACTACTAAATCTGCATAATACGCCGCAATTATGTCTGAGAAACTCACCATCTACCCATCCCTTTTAGCCGCTGATTTCGGCAACTTGGAAACTGCCTGCCGCACGGTCAAAACTTCTGGGGCAGACGGCATTCATTTGGACGTGATGGACGGTCATTTCGTCCCGAACCTGAGCATGGGGCCGCAGGTAGTCGAAATGGCTTCACGGGTGGAGGGCTTGCATCTCAACACTCACCTAATGGTCACGCATCCGCAAAATCTCGTTCAGTCCTTTATCGATGCAGGCTCTCACACAATCCTGATCCACATCGAAGCCGATTGTGATGTTAAGCAGGTGCTTAGCACCATCAAGGCGGCAGGCTGTCGTACTGGCATCACGCTTAACCCTGCAACCCCGGCATCAAGCATTACGGACATACTGGACGTGGTTGACGAGGTTCTCTGCATGACGGTTGTTCCCGGGTTTGGGGGTCAATCGTTCATGCCTGAAGTCTTGCCCAAGATTGCCGAGATACGGGCAGCTCTGACCGCGAGGTCGCTACCTGCAGACATTATGGTTGATGGAGGTATTAACGCAGAGACAGGAGCCCAGTGCGTAGCTGCGGGGGCAAACATACTTGTAGCTGGAACCTTTCTTTTCCGATCGTCTGATATGGCCGCGGAAATCGAAAACATGCGCTCGGTCGCGGCGGGTAGTTAGTTATGGACAGAGAACATATTCGGAATTTTTGTATTATAGCGCACATCGACCATGGCAAATCGACACTCGCTGATAGGATGATGCAGTTAACCGCTACCGTCTCTGATCGTGACATGAAGGAGCAACTTCTAGACGACATGGACCTCGAGCGGGAACGCGGCATAACGATCAAATCTCATCCGGTCACCATGACGTACCGATCGAAAAAGAACGGTGAGTTATACGAATTCAATCTCATTGATACGCCAGGCCATGTTGATTTTACCTATGAGGTGTCCCGAAGCATGGCGGCTTGTGAGGGGGCGATCCTCGTCGTTGACGCCGCTCAAGGGGTAGAAGCTCAGACCGTTGCTAACACTTATCTCGCTGTTGAAAACGATCTAGAGATCATTCCTGTTCTGAATAAGGTAGACCTCCCCAATGCTGATCCCCTTAATACCCAGCAACAAATCGAAGATGTACTAGCACTCGACACGTCTGATGACCTTCAAATCAGTGCAAAGACGGGGCTAGGGGTCGATACGGTTCTGGAAGCTGTCATCGAGCTCATTCCGCCGCCTCCGGAACGACCGGAGTCCGCGCCACGCGCACTCGTGTTCGATTCGGTTTACGATTCATTTCGTGGCGTCATCATCTACATCCGAGTAATGGATGGGGAATTGAAGAAGCGCGACCGCTTTTATTTTATGAGTGGCGACATCCAGTCAGAAATAAAAGAAATTGGGTGCTTCTCTCCAGGAATGACGCCTGTGGAGTCCTTGCATGCCGGACAGGTCGGGTACATTGTCGGCACACTGAAGAATCCTAAAGATGTTAAGGTGGGGGATACCATCACGCATTCCCGTAATCGTGCGACTGAGCCGTTGAAAGGGTTTAAAGAAGTTCGTTCGATGGTCTTTAGCGGCCTTTATCCCGTAGACACCAGCGAATATGAAAAACTAAAGCACTCCATCGAGAAGCTCGAGCTGAACGATAGCGCCTTTACGTATCAGGCAGAATCATCCGTGGCTCTAGGCTTCGGGTTCCGCTGTGGATTCCTCGGACTTTTGCATATGGAGATTGTCCAAGAACGCTTGCGTCGTGAATTTAACATCGATCTCATCAATACCTATCCAGCCGTGGTTTATAAAGTGATGAATACAAATGGCGAAATGATTGATGTAGACAACCCTGTACACTTACCGCCGACTACAAGCATTGACTGGATTGAAGAGCCTATGATCAAAGCGTATGTTCTGTGTCACAACGAACATATCGGCGACGTCATGAGGATCGTGATGGACCGCCGCGGTGAACTTGAAAAAACAGAGTCCATTGATTCAAAACGTGTTATTCTTACCTGTGGAATGCCACTCAACGAAATCCTTGTGGATTTCCATGACTTGTTAAAGAGCGTGACGCATGGCTATGCCTCAGTTGACTATGATCACGCTGGTTACCTGAAGAGCGATTTGGTAAAAATGGACATATTACTGAACACAGAGGTGGTTGACGCTTTCTCATGTTTACTCCATCGCTCCAAAGCCGAGGGCAGGGGACGGCAGATGTGCAAGTCTCTTAAGGAGGTAATTCCTCCGCATATGTTTACAGTCCCCATTCAAGCAGCAATCGGCAGTACGATTATTGCGAGGGAAACCATACGAGCGATGCGAAAAGATGTCACAGCCAAATGTTACGGCGGAGATATCTCACGTAAGCGGAAACTTCTCGAAAAGCAAAAAGAGGGGAAGAAACGTATGAAGCAAGTCGGCAGCGTCAACGTTCCTCAAGAAGCCTTTATTAATGTGTTGAGAAATAGCGGGGAATCCTGATGACAGCAGAGACTCAGTTGATTTTGAGCCGCATTATCATCTATATCGCCGTTTTTTATGCCGCCAAGAGAGGGTGGTTGTGGCTTCGTAAAAAGAACGGAAAGCACCATCTTGGCGAGATGAGGCAGTTGTCTAAAGATGTTCGAAGTCATGCACGCTATGTTCGGAATATGCGCGCGGACATCATGACGCCAACCGACGTCAAATCCTTGACGAAGGCCGAGGCTGACTTGCTAACAGCTGAGAAGGGAACTGACCCTGAGGCAATAAACTATGCCGCTGTGACTCTCGACAAAATCACCAAGGTGATCATGCCGCTGAACAAAAAGGATCATGCATTCAGGGAAAACCTTGAAGTTTTGGTCATCGCATTCGCCGTCGCTATGGCATTTAGAGCCTATTTTCTTCAGCCGTTTCAGATTCCAACGGGCTCTATGCAACCGACACTCAATGGGATACGAATCCTTAATGTCGATAGCGGTGAAGACGCGAACCTGAGCCCGGACCCAAGGTCGGCGATCCAGCCCAACCGGAACGTACACGGTTATCAACCCGATATCTGGGACAAGCCGTACCTCCAACCTCTCAAATGGATTCTTACCGGCGACGTCTTTATCACCGTCCGTGCACCCGCATCAGGAACCTTTCAATGGACAAAAATCCTGCCGGACGGGCGACGTCAGGCGCGAGTAGGGGGCAAGCTCCTCACGATGCGCACAAAGCATATTAACACGCCTGTGAATCTCCTTCAGGGTGCGACATTTTCGAAGGGTGATATCATTGCACAGTACCTATATCAGAGCGGTGATCATCTATTTGTGAACAAAGTTAAATGGAATTTTGCTGTACCTAAACGCGGTGAGGTTATTGTGTTTGAAATCAAAAGGAATTCTTTGTCATTCACAGACAACGGCTTAACCTCGCCATTTTCTGATCCTAATGCCCACTACATTAAACGGCTTGTTGGACTGCCTGGAGAAGAAATTGGTATTCTTCCACCCAATTTGATTATCAATAATGAGGCGTTGAAATCACCGCCAGCAATTGTGAGTATTCAGAATCAAGAACGTTCACGTGACGGGAATATTCACGACGGTTATCGCTTGGCTAGTCATTCTCTGGGAGAGATGAGCATCACAGTGCCGTATCCCGCAGGCAAACTACAGATTGGTGAAAATAGATACTATGCCTGCGGTGATAATCAGGACAGCAGTTTAGATAGCCGATATTGGGGACCAGTGTTTGGAGAAAGCTTAGTAGGTCCGGCAGCATTCGTGTATTGGCCATTCACAAAACATTTTGGTCCGATCACACGCTGATCGATTTACTATTGAGAAGCAGACAAGCTCCCTTTAAAACAGTTTCTCTCTGACCGGCATCAACTACGTCGTTTTCAAAACGCGCACATTGATCCAGCTAGAAATCCATTTTGCGATTCTCAGCGAGTTGTTTTTTTGCCCAACGAAGCCACATCTTTAGCTCGTCGGTTTAAGGCTCCATATCGAACTCGTCAGCCAAATTGCTGACAAGTGATAAGGGAGTTCCAGTAGTCCAAAGGTCGCTGACCAGGATTCGCGGCAACACACAGTCCTCGAACACGACATCAGACACTGACTACATGCTCAGGGAAACAATGACATCGAGATTTACGCATGCCTGAACATTAGCTGTATCTGGGTACCGGGGTGAGAAGCCCGTGATGACGAAGGTCCCATGAGAACCAGATAGGGTTGAGTACGTGTAGGCAAACCCTAGGGCGCGTATCACTAGGCGAGAGAATCGATGCCTCTAAATCGGTGGAGCCACGGGGTCAGGCCGCTATATCGTCAATATATGCATTTTTACTAAGGTTTTGCATAACGTCGCATAATATATCTTATGTCTAATTATGGATATACCTACAATCCGGTACCTGCCCTACATGCCTCCCTTAGAGTTAATATTGACAAACAGGCCCCGTCCGAAATACGTTTACGTTGCCACTGTGAGTATTGTGAGCCCTGCGAATCGTATGAATTGCTCAGCTTACCTTCCCACGGTGGCACTTTCTTTTCGCAACGATTAGCTGAACAACCTTATCCGTACGACTCGAGTGACTGATTTATGCCTATCCTTACCTTCATCATCATAGGCATAACGGTCTACACCACTCATATGGGCCTGACTGTACGCGGGTTTTCGGATCGACTGATGTTCATACCATCGTGCATTCTTGGCCAAAAACAACATTACCGGCTTCTTAGTTCAGCGCTAATCCACGCAGATTGGCGTCATTGTTGTTTTAATCTACTCAGCTTTTACTTTTTTGCGTCTGGCATGGAAGCGACCCCAACTATTGGCCGATCCGGAATCCTCGTGATCTATGTTGGGTCTATATTGGGCGGAAGCGCAGTCTCTCTCTATCTACACAGACACCATGAGTATCGGGCATTGGGTGCGTCGGGAGGCGTTTCAGGCATTCTCTTCGCCAGTATCTTCCTGATTCCCGGAGGCTCCATTATATTATTTCCAGTCCCCCTCCCTCTCCCCACGTGGATCTATGCCGTTGGGTATCTACTCGGTTCTTGCTATGGAATGTTGAAGCAGGGTGACGGGATCGGACACGACGCTCATCTTGGCGGCGCCTTATCCGGGGTACTAATCGCCACCCTAATTGATCCGCATACGGTCGTCGTTCGTCAGCCTGTCTTATACGGGATAGTGCTTATGATCTTTGTCGCCATTATCGTGTACGTATACAAGAACCCTGCATATCTACCAGGGAGCAACCCCTTCTCTCGCGAAGCTCGACAGGATCGAGAACGAAGCCGCGGGTTGAAAAAGAAGATGAAAACGCAGGATGATTCTCGTGACGAGGAATACATGCTGAATCAACTGCTTGAGAAGATATCTAGCGGAGGAATCGAGAGCCTGACACGTGCAGAGCGCGCAAAGCTTGAATCACTCTCAAGAGGACGTTAACTTTTTATTCGGTGAACTTATACCGAAGCTGGACCTTCTCGCCGCCCCGCTCAATATCGATCATAATGATATTGAGTCGGTTTTCGGCAAATTGCCCGATTAGGTATTCAGCGCGCGTACGGGCCGTCATATTGAGGCCGTTCACTGATCGCACCACATCGCCTTGATGAAAGCCAACCGCATCAAAAAACGGTTTTTCACCTTCCAGTCCAAGTACGTAGCCCTCGATGCGGTTGCCGTCAGTCCATACCGGTTTCATTGAGTCGAAGAGAGACTCCAGTCGTTCAGGGTCCTTCATCAGGTCGTCATAGTAATCCATCATCTTTGCACGGCTAAACACCCAACGGTGCTCGCCAATGCGTTTACCAAGATCTAGCTTCTCGCCGTCTACAAAGGCTGGCCGCTCGGATCCTGCCTCGACCCCTCCCCGCTCAGGCGCAACGGCATTCGCGTGATCGAGCATGCCGCGAGTCAACGTAGACTCTTTACCGTGATAAGTCACAACCAGTCGGTCTCTATAGATGTGGAGAATCTTGAGATCTCCAACTCGATCACCCTCACCCACCAAATGCTCTCTGTTAGTCGTAAGGTCATCAATCACGGCCGTTCCTCCAGCTTCAGAACCGAAACCGAAAAATGTGCCTGCAAACCGAAACCGTACTGACGCGTCGCTAGTTGATGATGACAGTGTCCGAATCGGCCCATCGTAGACGAGGGTATCCATGTTCTCAGCAGAGACAACTCGAATCTCTGGCCACGTTAACGCGACGCTTTGTTGAGAACCAACGTTGGGTACAAGTGGCAGATCAGCCACACGCCAGGCCATAAAAACCCCCACTGATACGGCGGTAAGTAACACACCGCGACAGCTGATCATCAGTGTTCTTGAAAAATGAAGGTTGGAGGACATAAGCCGGATTCTGTTCACCTAAGTGTCGGTCATTTATCTAATGCGATCAACCCGAAGAGCTGTTACAAGTAACGCGAAGCGGATAGCCTCATACTCTCCCTATTTGATCTTGCTCCGAACAGGGTTTACCTTGCGACAGTTGTCACCAACGTGTCCGGTGGTCTCTTACTCCACCCTTTCACCCTTACTCCACCGAAATGGAGCGGTCTAATCTCTGTGGCACTTTCCGTATCCCGCGTTTGCCACGGGATCCCCAAGCTTTCACCGGGGTGTTCTATCCTTTGGAGTCCGGACTTTCCTCCCCGCCTAAGCAGAGCGACCGATCGCCTCCAACCTTCAACTTAAGATAGCGAAACTGGGATGATTTGAGAAGCGAAAAGGACAGAACTCAATCAGTCCATGTCAACGTAGAGCATACGTCCACAGTAGTTGCAGGAGACGATATCCTCCCGCTTCTTAGCATCCTGACGAAGTTGCGGTGGTAGTTGCATATGACAGCCCCCACAGACACAATTCCGTTCGATGGGAACAAAGGCGCTAGTCTTCTTGCCGCCCATGATTTGATTATAGCGCTGAAGCCAAGTTTCATCGACGGCTGAGGCCGCGGACTCACGGCCAGCTCGGATTGACTCGATCTCAGACTCAATATGTGTTTTTCGGCTGTCTAGTTCGTTTAGCTCAGAGCTAATACGGTCTTCTTGTTCTTTAAGCTTTTCGATATGAGCCTTCGTCGCGGCGTTAACGACTTCGATTTCGTCGTATTTACTCAATTGGGTATCTTCAAGGCGAACGATCTCGTTTTCTACCCCGAGAATCTGGTGTTCCATAGCGCGGAACTCTTCATTTGTCTTCAGGGACATTTGTTGCTCGCGAAATTTGGCGATTTTCTTCCGGCCATCTTCAATATCGCCTTCAATGCTCTTTAGCGAAAGTTGTTCGCCCTTAATCTGTTCTTCAGACTCAGCAATGTTCGCCTTGTAGGAATCAAGTTGTTTGCAAATATCGGCTTTGCGTGTCGGGATATCCGTCGATTCGCGTTCCATGGTCGCAATCTTGATATCTAAGTCCTGCAGGTCTAGCAAGTTCTCAACTATGTCCGCCACAATCTCTCCCCTTTTACATAAAGATGATCACTATATCACCAGATTATTTCGAGTCAACGCGAAGCATTGACTACTTTTCCATCGATTCTAGATACCGGAGGACGTGCTTTCCGATCAGGTCTGCCTCCAAATTAAGTTCGTCCCCCACACAATACCGCTTGAGCGTCGTATTTTCCCATGTATGAGGAATAATGCAGACATCGAAGCCCTTGTTGCCGACTCTTGACACGGTCAGGCTGATACCATTGATGGAGATGGAACCCTTGTATACGACACCTTTCATGAACTCTTCAGGGGCAGATATCGTTAAGATGACATCCTCGCCAACGGGGTCGACCCCGTTTAAGAGGCCCGTCGCATCGACGTGACCAGACACGTAGTGCCCTCCCATCCTGTCCCCCACTCGAACCGCTCGCTCAAGGTTTACCGAATCACCCACTATGCGGGCGCTCAGATTTGTGCGCTCCCAGGTCTCGGCCAGCAAATCACATGAGAACCCCTTGTCACTGAACTGCGTCACGGTCAAGCACGTACCCTCGACAGAAATGCTCTCCCCACTATGCAATGGGTCCTCCCATGCTGGACACGATATGAACAACTTGGCGCCTCCCTCGAGTGTGGTCAGCTCAGCGATGGTTCCGACAGCTTCAATCAACCCCGTAAACATGTTAGCCCCTTCCTATTTGCGATTTTGGCCGCGAGCGGATCAGTATGTCATCGCCTACCGGCCGTGTCTCAACAATGTCGCACTCGAGAGCTTGGCCAAGAGCGAAACCATGGCCATCCATGGCTGTCGTGCTCGTTCGCCCGCCAATAAATTTGGGTGCAATAAATATCTGATACTCGTCTACCAGACCCGCCTGAATCCAACTAGCAGCTAGCTCGCCACCGCCTTCAATCAAAAGGTGGAGAAGTCCTTCACGAGCGCATCGTCGAGCAAGTGCTTTGACACTGACTCGCTTCTCTTTCTGAGGTAACACCCACACTTTCGCACCACAGGCTTCTAGAGCTTTGCGTCGCGTTTTGGGCGCACGTTCTGTTGTTACGATAATGGTATCTTGTCGTCGGTCGTCGCTTAGAATCACCGCATCAAGAGGCGTTCGACCTCTTGAGTCAAGAATCAGTCTAGTCAGTCGGTGCGAGCGGCTTTTTCGACAAAGGAGAGATGGGTTATCTGCAAGAATGGTTCCTACGCCGACAACTATGCCATCTACTCGACGACGCAAGGCTTGGACTTCGCGGCGTGCTGCCTGCCCCGTTATCCACTTCGATTGGCCATGGCTGTCAGACAGTTTTCCATCAAGCGACATGCCAACTTTAAGAGTAACGAACGGTCGTTTGAGTGCAATGACTGTTGAGAAGGGCTCGAGGAGTTCCTTAGCGTCGGACTGACATATGTTTTCAATGACTTGGATCCCAGCTTTTTGAAGTAGCCGTACGCCACGTCCTCGATGACGAGGGTCTGGATCACGTGTACCTATGACAACAGTCGAGATGCCGCTCTCGAGGATAAGGTCCGTGCATGGAGGTGTACGCCCATGCGAAGAGCAAGGCTCCAGTGTGATATAGATGGTTGCGTCTACCAACGAGTTTTTTGCCGACTTCACAGCAGCGCGTTCGGCGTGATCCCCGCCTGCTTTCTTGTGAAACCCCTCGGAAATCAGTCGATTCCCTTTTACAATAATGCATCCAACAGGAGGGTTGGGGTGCGTGTCGCCTTCAGCCTTACGCGCAAGTTCAAGAGCTCGCTGCATCCATTTCTGGTGGCGGCGATACGCTTGCGCTGAAGGCATACTAGTCGGCATCTTTATCGATCCCCAAAATGGCGTCCGCATAGTCATCAGGGTCAAAGGCCACCATGTCGTCCATACCTTCCCCTAGACCGATAAACCGGATAGGCACTCCGAGCTCATGCTTAACCGCAAGAATGAAGCCGGCCTTGGATGATCCATCCAACTTTGTGACAACAATGCCGCTTAGAGGAACACTTTCGTGAAAGGCTTTTGCTTGAATCAAGGCATTGTTTCCGAGAGAGGCATCCAGAACGATCCACACGTCGTGCGGTGCTCCTGGCAACCCTTTGTTCGCAGCTCGATTCACCTTCTTCAACTCTTGCATCAAGTTGTACTTCGTGTGCATGCGACCGGCTGTATCAATAATCACATAGTCGGAAGATCTGGCTTTGCCCGCAGAGACCGCATCATAGACGACGGATGCAGCATCCGCTCCCTGGACACCCGCTACAATTTCACAATCAACAGTTTCCGCCCAAAGTCGGAGTTGATCAGTCCCCGCTGCTCGGAACGTATCGCCTGCTGCTAGCAACGGTGAACGCCCGTGTTGCTTTGCCATGCGCGCTAACTTTGCGGAGGTGGTGGTCTTGCCAGAGCCGTTTACGCCAACCATGAGCATCACATGCGGTGTATCCGTCGCGTCCCATGAAAACCCGTATTCATCTCCGATAGAGTCGAGAATGGATTCGCGGAATTGAGCCCTAAGGTCTGAATCACCCTTGTTCTCGCGAATGGCATCAATCCATGTCATCACGAGACTCACCGGGATGTCAGCGCCTATCAGACTGGCCTCAAACTCCTCCAGGGAGTCTTCATCAATTCTTGATCCGATGGGAAGCAGCTTTTTGAAACCACTCGCCAGAGCCTTTCGGGTCCGAGTGAGTCCACTCAACCACTTCTTCATTCAGGATCTCCGGTCGTCTTTGCCGAGCGGGCCGGTCGGTCGATATCTTTTCGTGCTCTATCCAAAATACCGTTCACAAATCGCCCGGAGTTATCAGTGCCGAACTCTTTCGCAAGCTCAATGGCTTCGTTGATTGCAACAACCGGAGGCACGTCATCGATGTGTAACATCTCAAACATGCAGATTCGCATGACGTTGCGATCGATTCCACCCATCCGCTTAAGAGTCCAGTTCTCGGCGTACCCAGCTAATTGAGCGTCGATCCCCTCCAAATGTTCTCTAACACCGAACACTAATTGCTCCGTGAATGCACGAGCAGCATCGGATGCTTTTTTGTCGCTCCAAAACTCGATAAACGCCTCATCAAGCTCTAGAGGATTAAAATCCAGTTGATACAGCATTTGGGTCGCCCACTTGCGCGATTCTCTACGACTCGACATCGGGACCCCTTAATGCTTTGTAGACGTTTGCCATTTCGAGAGCTGCAAGTGCGCCTGACCACCCTTTGTTCGAATTGTTTGTCGCACAGCGCTCGACTGCCTGTTCAATGCTGTGCGCAGCAATCACGCTATTCACAACAGGTGTGTCATGAGTGAACGCGACTTGCGTCATAGACTGAGTCACTTGATCGAGAATGAGATCTGCATGTTTCGTCTCACCCTGAATCACACACCCTAATCCGATCACGACATCAGGCGACTCTGACTTCAATAGTTGGTCGACAGCCAGCGGCACCTCGTTTGCGCCTGGCACCCACACTACCACAATATCAGACTCAGATACCTTGTTCTCAACTAGGCACGCGGTAGCGCCTTCTAGTAGTTGGCGGGTCAGATACTCATTAAACCTAGCTACAACAATGCCGACTGTTAGACCAGCGCCAGAGGTTGAACAATCTATTTCCGTTATCCCCATGCTTATAACCAGTGCCCAAGCTTATCGCGCTTTGTCTTGAGGTACTGCTCGCTGTGCTTATTCGACTCACTTATCAGTGGGACGCGTTCAACGATTTCGAGGTCGTAGCCGTTGAGTCCGACGACTTTTCGTGGGTTGTTTGTCAAAAGTCGGATCTTGTTCAGCCCGAGATCCTGCAAGATTTGAGCCCCTACTCCATAGTCGCGGAGGTCTGCGGGAAAGCCTAGTTCTTCATTCGCCTGAACAGTATCCATCCCCTGCTCTTGAAGCGCGTAGGCGTGTATTTTGTTCGCCAGTCCGATACCTCGGCCCTCTTGTCGCATATAAAGGATAACGCCAGCACCTTCGTCTGCAACAGCCTGCATAGCGCTATCCAGCTGTCGGCCACAGTCACATCGTTGAGAGCCAAACACATCCCCGGTCAAACATTGGCTGTGGACCCGAACGAGGGCAGACTCTGCTTTATCAGGTTCACCCATAACAAGCGCGACATGATGGTCTTGTTCAAGCATGGATTCATAGAGGCACAAGCGGAACTCCCCGTGCTCGGTTGGCATCTTGGCTTCACGAATAAACGTGACCAGCTTCTCATTTTTTCGGCGATAGCGGATAAGTTTCGCTATCGACGTCATCTTCAAGTCATGGTCGTCCGCGAAACGGCGTAGGTGTTCGAATCGAGCCATGCTTCCGTCTTCATTGAGAATTTCACAGATGACACCTGATCCAGAGAGCCCCGCTAGAGTCATGAGGTCTACAGCAGCCTCTGTGTGGCCAGCACGACGAAGTACGCCGCCAGGCATGGCTTCGAGTGGGAAAATGTGACCCGGTACGACCAAGCTTTCAGGTGTGCTCTTAGGATCCGCCAAGGCGCGAATGGTCGTGGCCCGATCGGGAGCGCTAATACCTGTGGTGATGCCGACCCGAGCATCTACTGACTCTGCGAAAGCCGTGATTCGGTCCCCTTGGACGTTTCGCTGATCCATACGACTTAAGCCCAGCTCTAGCAAGCGCTTTGACTCCATTGCTACACAGATGAGCCCTCGACCCTTCTGGATCATGAAGTTGACTGCGTCGTCAGTAGCCAGCTCTGCAGCGACGATCAAGTCGCCCTCGTTTTCGCGATTTTCATCGTCAGTAACGACAACCACTTCGCCAGCACGAATTGCTGCAATTACGTCCTCGATCGGGTCGAGAGTTTGTTCTTTTTCATCTTCTGTCATAATGCGTGCTCATAGGGTCGAAAACCAGACTGGCGGAAATCGTCAAATATCTCGTATCTAGAGCATGAATTCAACCCATTTCGGATGGATTACTGGGATAGTTATGGAGGAGACATGCCTGTTTTGGGCTGGTTGACCGATAAATAGGCGTGGTTGGGTCCGATGGCAGCGTCCGAGCGGATGCGTTATTCCTTCTGGCTGGACTTGAGTTCTCGAATTTGATCACGGAGAACAGCGGCCCGTTCGTACTCTAGCGACTGAGCGGCTTCGACCATTTCTGCCTCCATCTCGCGAATGGCAGCGTGTACGTCATAGTCCCCCCCATTCTCGGCTACGATCGCGTGATCGAGCTCCTCGACCTCTTCATCGTAGCGAACAGATAAACCCTCTTGGATCTCTCGAACAATTGAACGAGGTGTCACATCGTTTAGCTCATTATATTGCAGTTGCTTGACTCGACGCTCATTTGTCACATCGATCATTCCTTGCATGGAATCGGTTATCCTGTCCGCGTAGAGGATAACCTTTCCGTCAATATGCCGGGCTGCCCGACCTGCAATTTGAATCAGTGCTGTTCGTGAGCGGAGGAACCCTTCTTTGTCGGCATCCAATACGGCGACAAGCGCTACCTCGGGGAGATCAAGACCTTCTCGCAAGAGATTGACACCGATTAGGCAGTCATACTCGGCCTTACGTAGCCCGCGTAAGATGTCGACGCGTTCAATAGCCCCGATGTCTGAGTGTAGGTAGGTTACTTTGATATCAATATTTTTGAGATAGTCGGTCAAATCCTCTGCTGTTTTCTTTGTAAGAGTGGTGACCAGTATACGTTGTTTGCGCTCTGCATGCTCGCGAACTTCACCTATCAGGTCGTCTATCTGACCCGTGAGGGGACGGACATGGACAGGCGGGTCTAGCAACCCGGTGGGCCTGATGAGTTGCTGGACCGGAGGTGGCGAGTGCTCCAATTCATACGGGCCCGGGGTGGCGGTGATGCAAATGATTTGCCCAAACGCATGCATACATTCTCTAAAGTTCATGGGCCTATTGTCTTTGGCCGAAGGAAGCCTAAACCCGTGCTCAACAAGCATTTGCTTTCGAGCCTGGTCTCCATTGTACATGCCGCGAAGTTGTGGGAATGTGACGTGCGATTCGTCGATGACCGTCAAGAAATTTTCAGGGAACCAATCTATGAGGGTTGCCGGCGGTTCACCTTCCTTGCGTCCACTGATATGTCTTGAATAGTTTTCAATGCCAGAACAGAACCCTAGCTCCTTCATCATCTCCAGGTCATACATCGTGCGCATGCGAATCCGCTGCGCCTCGAGAACCTTCCCCTCACGTTCAAACCGGGCAACCTGATCGTCGAGTTCATCCAGAATGCGCCCATACGCATGTTCCAGTTTTTCGTCGGACGTCACGAAGTGGCGTGCTGGGGAGATCATAATCTCGTCACGATCCTCCTCTTTTTTGGCTGTTAGTGGATCAATTATAGAGATGGAATCGACTGTATTGCCAAAAAACTCTAGGCGCACCCCCTTCCGAGAATATGAAGGAAAGATATCCACCGTGTCCCCTCGAACGCGAAATACCCCTGGCTCAGTCTCGTAGTCGTTCCGGTTGTATTGAACGTCGACCAGCCGCCTCAACAACTCATCCCGATCCAAATCTTCCCCCACCTTTGCATGGATCAACATTTGACGGTAATCGACTGGATCTCCAAGCCCATAAATACAAGAGACAGATGCCACAATCACCACATCCTTCCGATACATCAACGAATTGGTAGCTGATAGTCGTAATCTTTCGATTTCTGCGTTAATAGAGGCATCTTTCTCTATAAACGTATCTGTTTGAGGGATATAGGCTTCTGGTTGATAATAGTCGTAATAGGAGACGAAATACTCAATTGCGTTGCTCGGAAAGAAGCTCTTCAGCTCTGCATAGAGTTGTGCGGCCAAGGTTTTGTTATGAGATAACACCAGCGTGGGTCGCCCTTCCCTTTCGATGACATTTGCGATCGAAAAGGTCTTGCCAGAGCCTGTAACGCCCTCAAGCACCTGCATTCGCTCACCTTTTTCAAGGCCGGCGCAGAGTGCATTGATCGCAGTAGGTTGATCGCCATCAGGGCTAAAATCAGAAACAAGCTTGAATCCCGAATTCATACGGGCTGATTCTAGAAGGATTCCGCGTTAGTAACAGGATATTATGCCGTCTCAAAGGCTAATTCTGAGGCCTGCAATCGCGCAGAGGTTCTCCTCAAAAAGACCCCTATATTTCCTGTTGCAACATAACTCAGTTTTTCCTATTATCCGTCCTGCTTTACGTACCCGTCGCTCAATTGGATAGAGCACCTGACTACGGATCAGGAGGTTGGAGGTTCGAGTCCTCCCGGGTACACCACCCTCTCTTACGTCCTTCGCCCCGTTACTTGGACGGCACGATTTCATGCGTTTCTTTCATAGGGCCAAAGATACGTCCGAGATCAATTTCGACGGTCGCTAAGTAGATTCGCCCCCGCATTAAGGGCTTGGAGGGCACAAGCTTATACCCTTTTTCGTAATTTATTTCATCCAGCTCAAGTTTGTGCCGAGCTCGAAATCGCCCTGTTTTATGATCAGTTATAATAACGCTAACTTTTGAACTCATACCGCTTACGGGCAGCATATGGTTTCCACCCATCATGATCCGGATGACCAGGCGCGAGACACTGGCACGGTTATCCATAGACATACGTAAATCCGGTTCCGCGATCGGTTGTACCACAGAGATAATTGCGCTGGGCCCTACACTGGTATGAGTGTCCCCTTTCAATATGAACCTGCACCGACGTCCACTTTTTTCAATCGAACACGTAGTGACGAGCTCGATTCCCGAACTGTTGGAATGAAAGAGAAAGCTGTACATAATTGTTGACCATCCTGTCTTGCCATCGACTTTTACCGGACGAAATCGATTAAAATAGGACTTGCGGCCACTCGAACTGGATCGACTGGAGCGCACACCCTTAACGAGTACTGGAATCTTGAAATCTCGATGGTTGGGCGACCATATCCATAATCGATCGAATGGCTTTAATTCATCTGTAGCGTCAAAAATAAATACCACCACGTCGTCTTTTTTTGCTCCATATTGAATGGCTATATACTCGGACCACACAGGATTCTCTAGCTTGAGTTTCGGCAACTCTTTCACAAGGATAGTGCTCGGGGCCTCGAAGTTGAATTGCTTCAAAACGTCAGCACTTTTAGCGGGGATAGTAGAAAGGATAAGAAGCGTCACAAGGACACACCAAGCAGCACGCGGATTGTTCATCGGGGAACTGTAGCAAGCCTGGCCGACATTTGTATGTAGGGGAAACCCTGATTCGTATGTCGGGGAGACCCCCACGCTGGGTTAACAGCAAAAAGATTGCGCTATGGGCGGCTAAACCCTAGGATGTGTCCATTCTTAATAGGGTTTTAAACACTTATAGTCATGGGAAGCCAAATGAAGACAATCGCGATAGCCGCAACAATGGTCCTACTGGGCCTCACCAACTTGAACGCTGATATGGTCGGAGGCTGGGCTCCCACCCAAGCACTGCTCAACTCGGAGCTAAGCGGAATTTCGGTTGGCGGACAGGTGGAATTGATTGATCGAGCGATGATTAGTGGTGATAGCGAGGTTATTCTTGAGGCAAGCGCCCCTTCCGTTTTCTTGACCTGGGATGCCCTGCCCTTCCTTCAGTTGTTCGGCACCCTTGGCCAAACAGAGGTCGCCGTTGCTGGCAGCGAGAAGTCTGATGGCGAATTCGGCTGGTCCTTAGGAGCACGAACTAGTCTGTGGAGCATGAACGTCGACGAACGTCACGCCTTGCGCGGATCCCTCTCCATTCTCGCAGGTGTCCAGTATCACGATTACTCATCTTCAAACGATGCCGTTTTTGAACTCGACTCATTTTCTGGCAACATGGTTGTACGCTATGAACGTGTGGATCCAGAGGGTTGGACATTCCCAATGGCCTTGTACGTGGGGCCCAGTTATTCGTCCGCCGAGCTCTCTACACCGCTGCTGCCAGGCGTCACCCTGTCAGAAAACCAAGACATGGGAATCGTGGGCGGCATTGACATCTACTTCCCTGGCCAAGTTTTCTTTAGCTACGAAGTGAGTGCTTACACGAAAGCGCAACACACCCTGGCTGTGGGCGTCTACTTCTAGAGAGACTCTTTCTGAACGGGTGGAGGTCGGAGCGATGCGCGGATCTGAGCCTCAAACGCCTTGGCTGCTTCGGCTGAAAGAATTGCCCCCTCAGCGATTAGCATGTCCACCCCCAGCTGCTCCTGCAGGCAGTATAGAATGTCCGACTTCAGTAATAGTTCGTCCGTATGTCCTAATACATTAATAAGAAACGCGATGAACGTAGGCGTGACCTCTGTCCGAAGAAGCTGATTCCGCCACTCTTGTCGACGAGATCCCTTGGCTGTTTCGATATAAACGCGAGCAAAATTCCGGTAGACCTCCCTCTCTTTCGCATCTGTTTGCTCAAGAAGAGTATCAATATCAGCAATGAGCTCGCGCCGACCCGACTCGGGGCTGTCCGTTAGAGCGGGTGTGTCAGCTTGGACTGCATCACTCAGGCGTTGAGCTTTGCGCCCCATTCTAACCTGAATAACGAGGACTGCGCATAACAAGAACCCGATTATTGGCAGATGGATAGGTTTCAACATCTCTGGATTATAAATCAAAGCAGGCATTATAATAGAGAAAATATCCCGAAGGTGTGAGGATAAGTCCCAGAATACAACCGGGAGGCTTGATTTTGTTGTTGAGTTTACCCTATGATTTGCGTCTCGCCACGAGCGAAACAATCAGAACTAGAATGGAGATCAGGTTATCATGGAATGGACAGGACTAGATAAAGCATTCCTGGTCTGCGCCGTAGCAGGAGGCGCCATCTTTGTCATTCGCCTCGCCTTGCAGTTTATGGGCATCGATGGTGATGCTGATGTCGATCTCGACGTAGATGGGATCGATGGCGTGGATTCACACGGCAGCTCGTTCGGGATCTTTACGCTACACGGCATCACCTCGTTTTTCATGATTTTTGGTCTCGTCGGAATGGCGTGTACACGCGGTGCAACCCTCAGCGAGGTTCCGGCCGTCACCATCGCATTTGTTTGTGGCGTTGCCGTCATGTTTGTCATCGCGAAGATGTTTTTTGCGATGCAGTCGTTCGAAAGCAGCGGCAACATTGATCTTGCCAACGCAATCGGCGTCGAGGGTACCGTTTACCTCCGTATCCCCGTCGATGGGACCGGCCAAGTCTTGGTAACTGTGCAAGGACGCAGTCGCATATTTGACGCTCGCTCTGAGAACAACCAATTGGTTAATAGCGGCGAACGTATCGTTGTCACTGAAGTCATTCAAGGAAATGTCCTGTCTATAAAACAGCTATAAACAAAGGAATCTAAAAATGGATCTATTTGCATGGGTTGTACTAATCATCGTTACACTGGGGATCATATTGGTCGCTGGTGCCATTCTTTTTGCGGCACGCTTCAAGCGTTGCCCCTCTGATATGGTACTTGTCGTTTACGGCAAGGGCACCGCTGGGGCCTCCTCGCGCTGCCTGCATGGTGGTGGAGTGTTCGTCATACCACTCGTACAGGACTACGCGTTTCTGTCTTTGACGCCAATCACGATTGCCATTCCGCTCCAAGGCGCCCTCTCGCAACAAAATATCCGAATTAACGTCCCCAGTACCTTCACTGTCGGTATCAGTACCGAACCCGCCATCATGAGTAATGCTGCAGAGCGTCTTCTGGGCTTGAACCAGGATGCTCTAGAAGAAATGGCCCGTGAGATAATCTTCGGTCAACTTCGGCTAACGGTGGCATCTCTAAAAATTGAGGAAATCAATCAGGACCGAGAACGCTTCCTCGAATCAATCCGCCGCAACGTGGAGCCAGAACTAAACAAAATCGGCTTAAAGCTCATCAACGTGAATATCACGGATATCACTGATGAATCGGATTACATCGAAAGTATCGGAAAGAAAGCTGCCGCTGTCGCGATCAATCAAGCCAAGATTGACGTTGCCCAAGAGCTCAAAAAGGGGTCGATTGGTGAAGCGCTAGCTCAGCGAGACCAAACTGTGGAGGTTGCTACTGCAACCGCATCTTCTGACAAGGGTGAAAAGCAGGCGGAAGCCGATCGACGAGTCTACATACAGAGCCAGGAAGCGCTGGCTATTCAGGGCGAAAATGACTCGAAAATAAAGATCGCCGAAACAAATGCTGACCTAGCCGTTAAACGCGCAGAGGCAATGAAACTTGGTGAAATCGCCGAGCGGGAAGCAGAGGCCGAAATTCAACGCGCGCAATATAAATCGGAACAAGAACGGCTAACCGCCGAAGAAATTGTTCAGGTGGAGATTCAGCGAAAGAAAATTGAAATTTCTGCTGAAGCGGAAGCTGAAAAGGTTCGCAGAGAAGCTCGCGGCCAAGCCGATGCCATACTTGCGAAATACGAAGCCGAGGCGACAGGCATACGAAA
>CAXMRT010000006.1:0-3803 GCA_964196025.1 uncultured Gemmatimonadales bacterium
GTGACGGTGTCAAGCGACGCTCGTTTTTGTTACACCGAATCGGCGGGAAACTCTACCCAAATTTAGCGCTCCAGATGTTGTTGGCTAAGCACCATGTAGCAAGCGATGAAGTCGAGATCGAGTTAGGGAAAGAAATCCGTATCGAGACGCCATCCTTCCAGCGAGTCATTCCGATTCAGAACGGCGGTGAGTTTGATGTGAACTATCGTTACACGGTCTCCGATGTTGAAAACTGTAGCTATATCAAAATTGAAAACCGACGTCCTCTTAAAGATAAGATTCTATTAATTGCGCAGATGTCGACGGGGTTGACGGATATGGGGCCTAGTCCGCTGGATGAATACGCGCCGTTCGCGATGATGCACGTCAACGTTCTGGCGAATATTCTCGAAGACGATCACATGACCGCTCTGCGAGGAGGGAGCATGTGGCTGTTGTGGGCCGGATGGTTGCTGATTGCGTATGTGACACTGAGTGGGTTTTCTCGTTTGAGTTATTGGGGCGCCATTATCTGTCCGCTGGCTCTAGCTATTTCGGGTTTTGGAATCTGTTATATGGTGTTTGTTCAACAGAGTATCGTGATCCCTTACTTCTTTCCCATTATGGGTTTTCTGGGGCTGCATGTGGGCGCCGTGACGCGGCGGGTGCTTGAGGAGCAGAAGGACAAACAACGATTGAAGGATAAGATTTCTCCGTACGTGGGAAGTGGCGTGATGGATCGAATAATGGCCACGGGTGTGTCCGTGGTATTGGAGGGGCAGCGTCGGAATGCGACCGTGCTGTTCACGGACATTCGTGAATTTACATTGCTTGCTGAACGTGTGGATGAGGATGCGCTGATTTCCCAGCTGAACGAATATTTTTCAGAGATGGTCAACTGCGTCAATCGTTACGAAGGAACCTTGCATAAGTTTATCGGCGATGCGGTGATGGCGGTTTGGGGCGACTTGAGTTCTCGCGGTGCGGAAACCGATGCGCGTCAGGCAGTCATGGCTGCGCTCGATATGCAGGTCGCGTTGAGCACTCTGAATAAAGAGTGGGCGTCCCGGGGGATCCCTACCTTGCGAATGGGTGCTGGCTTGAATTACGGAAACTTGATCGCTGGTGATATTGGTGCGCCACAGCGCAAGGAATTTACGGTAATTGGAGATCCGGTGAATCTGGCCTCGCGGCTAGAGGGGTTAACGAAGGCCTTTGGTGTCGAGACGATTGTGGGTCCTGAGGTACGGAACATGGTGAATGACGTATTCATCTGCCGGACTCTGGGCGTGGTCCAGGTCGTTGGGCGCGAGCAGCCTGTGGAAGTGTCAGAAGTTCTGGGGCGGGTCGATGATGACGGCCTAGTAGACGTTCGCGCATGGGCCCTGTCGTATCAATCGGGATTTGAGGCCTATAAAGCGAAGCGCTTTGACGAAGCGGTCAACTACTTTGAGCTTGCGATTCGCTTGCGACCAGAGGATTATCTGACGGATTATTATCTGGCGGATGCGAGTGATTTTGTTGATAGTCCGCCGCCGGATGACTGGTCGTGTTTGTATACCGCTCAGACAAAATAAGAGGTGAATGTTGAAGGTAGGGTTATTTATTCCATGTTACGTGGACCAGCTGTACCCACAAGTGGGAGTGGCAACGCTTCGCCTGTTGGAAAAACAGGGGCTCGACGTAGACTTTCCGCAGGAGCAGACTTGTTGCGGTCAGCCGATGGCCAACACTGGGTGCGCGAAGGATGCTGCTGAGACAGCCCGGATGTTTTTCGATGTCTTCGAGTCCTACGACGCCGTCGTGTCGCCGTCTGGCAGTTGTGTGGCCATGGTTCGAAATCATTATAAGGACTTAGTGGGCGACGACCCTAGATTTGCTGACGTGACATCGAAGACTTATGAGTTGTGTGAATTTCTGACGGATGTAGTAAAGCTCGAAAGCGTCGATGCGCGCTTTCCTCACCGGGTGGGTTTACACCAGGGATGCCACGGCCTGCGCGAGTTGCGCTTGGGGTCCTCAAGCGAGTTGGTGCATGGATCTTTTTCCAAGGTGCGCGGGTTGTTGGAGAGTGTTCGTGATTTGACGGTTGTCGACCTGACGCGTGAAGATGAATGTTGCGGGTTTGGCGGAACGTTTGCTGTTGCGGAAGAGGCGATGTCGTGTGCCATGGGGCACGACCGGGTTGCGGACCACCAGCAGGCTGGAGCCGAGGTGATCACGGGTGTCGACATGTCATGCCTGATGCATCTTGACGGGCTGATTCGACGCGATGGAACACCGTTGCGCGTTCTGCATATTGCAGAAATTTTGATGGCGGAATCGTCGTGAATCACCCGAAAGCCGCGACTGCGTTTGCAGCCGACAAAGAACGCATGGCGTGGCATGACAAAGCGCTGTGGTTTGTACGTCAGAAGCGAGACCGCATGGTCAAGACGGTTCCAGAGTGGGAGGCGCTGCGTGTGCAGGCTTCGGGAATCAAAGCCCATACCTTATCACATCTAGCGAGCTACCTTGAGGAGTTCGAAACCAATTCTAAGGCACGGGGTATTCACGTACACTGGGCCAGTGATGCGGCGGAGCATAACCGCATCGTGCATGAGATCCTTGAGTCTCACGCGGTGAAGCGTTTGGTGAAGAGCAAGTCGATGCTGACGGAAGAGTGTCACTTGAACGGTTATCTTGAAGCGCGTGGGATTGAGGTTGTGGACACCGATCTGGGTGAGCGGATTGTTCAGCTTCTCGAAGAGCCGCCCAGCCACATTGTCATGCCGGCCATCCATATTAAGAAGAAAGAGGTTGGAGACTTGTTTCACAAGCATCTGGGTACGGATGCGGGTGCTGACGACCCGAATTATTTAACCGAAGCCGCCCGCGGGCATTTGCGGAGCAAGTTTTTGGAGGCTGATGCCGGATTAACGGGAGTCAACTTCGCGATTGCCGAAACGGGTGGTTTTGTTGTGTGCACCAATGAAGGGAATGCGGATTTAGGAACGCATCTTCCGCCTGTTCATATTGCGTGCATGGGACTCGAGAAGGTCATTCCGCGGTTGCGGGATCTTGCGCCGTTCACGCGATTGCTCGCGCGCTCTGCAACCGGTCAGCCGATCACGACCTATACCTCACATTTTTTGGGTCCTCGAGAAGGGCAGGAGATGCACGTGGTCATTTTGGACAATGGACGCACCTTGCAGATGGCGAAGGAGGAGTTCCGTTCGTCTCTCCATTGCATTCGCTGTGGAGCGTGTATCAACACCTGTCCGGTGTATCGGCGCAGCGGTGGGCACAGTTATCAGTTTACGTCGCCCGGCCCGATTGGGTCGGTCATAGCGCCGTGGCGCGATCCGAAGGCATACACCACGCTTCCGTTTGCGTCTTCGCTTTGCGGATCCTGTACGGACGTGTGCCCAGTGAAAATCAACTTACATGAGCAGCTCTTGGCATGGCGAAAAGTACTAATGGAGAATGGGCATGTTGGTGGCGGCAAGCGGCAGGCGATGGCTTTTGCTGCGTATCTGTTCCGTTCGGGAAAACGTTTTGAGCGAGTGGGTCGAATCGGCCGTTGGTGTTTGCGAAACCTCCCTCGATTTATGCTCTACAACCCCATGAATCCGTGGGGTCGCCAGCGAGAGTTGCCGCCAGCGCCGAAGGAAAGCTTCCGAGAGTGGTATCGTCAGAATGGAGATGACTCATGAGCCGCGACTCGATTTTAGCGAAGATTCGTGCGGAAAAAATACCGCCGCTTCCGCATCCCGGACCCGATATTGACGCGCAAGTGTTTGCCCATCTGGAAGAACATTTTATTCAGACCCTAGAGTCGGTGG
>CAXMRT010000007.1:0-27171 GCA_964196025.1 uncultured Gemmatimonadales bacterium
GATGACCCTAGGCGATTTCAAGTTCATCTTTTGGATGGAATACTTGCATCGACTGCTGGCTCGCACCGTGGGTCTTGTCAGTTTAGTGCCTGTTGTTGTCTATGGGGTGCAGGGGTTGTTGACGCGCTCTCAGTGGAAGGCGTTCGGCGGAGTGGTGTGTTTGTTTTGTCTCAACGGGTTGTTCGGCTGGCTGATGGTTTCGACGGGGCTGAACGATCAGCCACGTGTGAGCCACTACATGCTAGCGTTACACTTGGTGACCGCCTTGATCGTGTTGGGCTGTTGCTTATGGCAATTTTTACGTCACTGGCAGCCGCATCACCCTGAATGGCCAGACCGTCGGGGCCGTACTCAGATGCGACCTTGGGCGATAGCGCTTGGTGTCGCGGTGTTGGTGCAGATGGGTGTGGGCGGATTGATGGCTGGATTGGATGCCGGGCATGTTTCGTACACCTTCCCCAAAATGAATGGTTATTGGCTATTGCCTGGGTTGTTGTCGGGGCAGGGGATTCTTGCGGATATGGGCAGTCACCTCCCACTTGTCCATTTTGAGCATCGTGTGCTGGGCATGCTGATCGGAGTCTTTGCCGTCTTTTTATATCTCTCATGGGCGTACCGGGTGAATTGTGACCGGACTCGCTGGGCCGTAAATCTGGTGGGAGTGATCTGTGCGGTACAGGTTGCATTGGGGATTTCGGTATTATTTACGCATATGGACATTCGAATGGCTTTAGCGCACCAGATGAACGGCAGCTTGTTGTGGCTGGCTGCGCTCTACCTGTTGTACTGCACGTGTTCGGAGCCGAGTGCTGAGCCGAGTGCTGAGGGAGGGCCAGATCGTGTCGGCTGATCCATCGGGCGCTAGGCCTAGTCTCATTAAAAATCCTTATGTGATCGCGTTTATCGCGGCTGCGGTTGTGCTTGCGGTGTTGCGTCCGTTTCTGAGGCGGATACCGGATGCGCCGATTCCGATAGCGGCGATGCCCCACTACGAGCTAACTGACAGGGAGGGGCACTCCCTCAGCCATACAGGCATGCTAGGCGTCGTCTATGTGGCAGGTGCATTTTCTGTTGGCTGTAGCAACTCTTGCCGAGAGGTTCTGGGTGCTTTGTCGGCGCTGGAGAAGTCGTACCGGCTTAATAACGTTCCTGTTGAACTGGTCGCGGTGTGTGTCGATGATTCTCCGGATGAGGCAGGGCTAGGGGGACTTTTGGAGGGATTTCAGCCTGGAAGTTCGACATGGAGGGTCGGGATCGGCAGTCAAAAGCAGCTAAGTCCGATCATGCCAGCCTTTTATACGAATCTGACCGCCGATATAGGGGGCCACGTGTGTGAGACTGGTCGCTTACTTTTGGTCGATTGGGCCGGTCAAATTCGGGGATATTATGGGGTCTCTGAGAAGGGGATTGACGAGACATTTTATCGTGCGACCCATGTACTGAGGGAGCGCGCGATGATCGCGAGCGAATCAGGAGAGCGCGATTTGCGAAAGATCGTGAACAAAAAGATTGTCACCCCCTGAAACCAGTGTTAATCTTCGCGCATATTTTTAAGATTTGGCCCTGAAACCGCACCTTTTTAAAATCGTACTAACGGGTGTGATTAGAGGCTGAGGAGGCTAGTTTGGCACAGATTTTTCCTAAGTGGAGCAATTACACGGTCCTCGCCATTACGGTGAAGTTGACTGGGGTATTGTTTAGCTTAATTTTCATCTTTTCTTGGTGGTTCTCTCCGAAGTATACGGATGTCGGGTTTTCACCGGAGCAGCCTGTTGCGTTTTCCCACAAATTGCATGCTGGGGAAATGGGGATGGATTGTCGGTATTGCCACAACACCGTTGAGCAGGCTGCCCATGCGGCTATCCCGCCGACAGCGACGTGTATGAACTGCCATAAAGTCGTGAAAACGGAAAGTCCTGAAATACTCAAGGTGCGGACCGCGCACGAAGCGGGTAAGCCAATCGAGTGGGTGCGGGTTCATATCCTTCCTGACTATGCGTTCTTCGATCATAGCGTGCATGTGGCTGCGGGTGTTGGCTGTGCGACCTGTCATGGACGGGTAGACCAAATGAAGCGGGTGACTCAGCACGCTCCGTTGAGCATGAGTTGGTGTCTCGATTGTCATCGCGACCCATCGCCAAATTTACGACCAAAAACTGAGGTGACGAATATGGGTTGGGGTACGGAACCCGCGTTCGCAGGCTATAATCCAACAGCTGATCCGCATCGTACGCGTGATGTTCAGCCTCCCAAGCATTGTTCAGGGTGTCATCGATGATTGAAAAAAACAAAATGACTGAGTGGCGTAGTTTAGAGACGCGAGACCCGGATGCAGAACTGAGTGCGGAGCTTCTGAACGAGTTTCCGGAGGGAGCTGCCGAGGAGTCTCTCACGACGACAAGTCGCCGTGAATTCATGGGTGTCATGGGTGCTGGCATGGCGGTTGGTGCAGGTATGATGAGTGGCTGCGTCCGTAAGCCGGTCGAGCATATATATCCTTATAGCAATCGCCCGGAGCATACCATTCCGGGTCGCCCGAAGTATTTTGCGACAAGTATCCCTGTTGGGGGTGTTGTGTCTGGGTTTTTGATTGAGAGTCATGATGGCCGGCCTACCAAGTTGGAGGGAAATCCAGACCACCCGACGAGTTTGGGCGCTGCGAGTGCTCAAGCGCAGGCATCAGTGTTGGATTTGTACGATCCCGAGCGGGCGACGACTCCTTCGACGTCAGGCGTGGAATCGACGTTGGCCGATGTGGATACGCTATTGGCAGGCATTGCTGCAAAAGCTGTTGGCAACAAGGGTGAAGGGCTGGCGTTACTCGTAGAAAGCCGTCCGTCACCGACTTATGAGCGGTTGTTGGGTGTCGTAAAATCGACTTATCCGATGGCTGCGATCTATCGTGATGATGCGACCGAGCGGGTGAACGCACGGGCTGGCATGGCGTTGATGGGGTTAACGGGCTTGCCTTTCTTGCATGTTGATCAGGCGACGACAATTTTGGCGATTGATAGTGATTTTATCGGGTATGAAGGCGAAGCGGTTGTGAATGCCCGCCATTTTGCAGACGGTCGCCGAGTGGTGAAGCCGGGTGACTCAATGAATCGTTTGTATGTCATTGAGCCAACCTTCAGCATTACGGGTGCAATGGCTGATCATCGACAGCGTTGCGCATCTTCTGATGTGGGCGGCTTTGTTTCGTCCCTCGTTGCGGCACTGGCCAAGCATGGGGTGACGGTTGACTTAGATGTGGCAGCGTTAGCGACCCAGAAAGTTCGAGATTTTGACGAGAAGTGGATTGCTGACTTGGCCGGTGACTTGGCCGGCGCGACCGGCCAGTCCTTGGTGGTGATCGGCGAGCGGCATCCAGCGGTCTTGCACGCAGCCGTCGCTGTTATTAATGATGCGCTAGGCGGGACTGGAAAAACAGTCTCGTATCTCGCGGAGTCAGGCGTGACCGAAGCTGGGACCCTTTCGGATTTGGTTAGCGGGATGAATGCTTCTAAGGTGGACACGCTTGTTGTGTTGGGCGGCAACCCTGTCTATACCGCAACGGGTGATCTGGATGTCAAAACGGCGATGGCGAAAGTTGCGACCACGATTGTCGTATCCTCTTACGCTAAAGACGAAACCGCTGCGGTTGCGACTTGGCATGTGGCTGCCAGCCATTATTTGGAGTCTTGGGGCGATTGGACGGCGAGTGACGGCACTGTGAGTGTTCAGCAGCCCTTGATTGCTCCGATTTTCAAGACGCGTTCAGAGCTGGAAATTTTGTCAGCCCTTCTAGGAAAAAGCGCAACGTCGCATGAGCTTGTAGTGGAGACATGGGAGGACCGTTTGTCTGGGAAGACTTGGCGGAAGGCCTTGCATGACGGTGTGGCTGTTGCCGCGAAGCGTGCACCCGCTGGGACGCTTGCCTCTGCAGGTCTGAACAAAGCGCTGGCTGGGCTGAAGACGCCGACAGCGGTGAGCGCGACGAATTTGGAAGTGAATTTTGTGTTGGATACCAAGCTTGTTGACGGACGAAACGCCAACAACGGATGGTTGCAGGAATTGCCAGATTCCATGACGAAGTTGACATGGGATAACGCCGCGTTGATGAACGTCAAGACTGCGGGTCGCTTGGGGATTAACAAGACTCCGAAACGTAGTGGCGTGAAGACATATGACATGGTTGAAGTCTCGGTTGCTGGGAGAAGCGTCAAGTTGGCAGCCTTTATCTCCCCTGGTTTGGCGGACGACACGATTTTCTTGAACCTCGGATATGGTCGTACGAATGGCGACATCGCGACTGGGGCAGGTGTCGCGGTTAACGTGCTTCGGACCCAAGCAGCTTCAGCGTTTGCTGGGGGTGCGACAGTGAAGACTGTATCCGGACGTTACCCGCTTGCTTCCACGCAGGACCATTGGTTTATGGGTCCCGATCCGGACGAGAGTCCGTTGTTTGCGGAGCTCGGCGAACGGCCGTTGGTTCGCGAGATCACTCAAGACGATTACGAAAAGCATCCAGATGCGATTGACCACATGGGTGTCCATACGCCGCATCAAGAGAACCTATGGCCTGACGTTCAGGATTATTCCAAAGGTCAGCAGTGGGGCATGACTATCGATTTGAACTCCTGCACGGGCTGTAATGCGTGCGCCATTGCGTGTCAGTCGGAAAATAATATTTCGATTGTGCGTAAAGAGCGGGTGTTGAAGGGCCGTGAAATGCACTGGATTCGGATGGACCGTTACTACCGTGGCGAGCCGGATAACCCGACAGCCGTGTTCCAGCCGATGGCGTGTGTGCATTGTGAGAATGCCCCTTGCGAAGCGGTATGTCCGGTGGGTGCTACTGCTCATAGCCCAGACGGTATGAATGATATGGTGTATAACCGCTGCGTGGGTACGCGCTACTGCTCAAACAACTGTCCGTACAAAGTTCGCCGTTTTAACTACTTCGCGTACAACCGCGACGAAACAGTGACTAGTGTTAACCCGTTTCTTGCGGATGACGAGAAATTGTCGGAAATCCAGAAGATGCAAAAGAATCCGGATGTGACCATCCGGTTCCGCGGGGTTATGGAGAAGTGCACGTATTGTGTTCAACGGGTCAATCAAGCGAAAATCGAGGCCAAGGTGACGGGCGATGGGGTGGTTAAGGATGGGGATATTGTTCCTGCCTGCCAGCAGACTTGTCCGGCCGGCGCGATCGTGTTTGGTGACCAGAACGACCCTACTAGTCGCGTATCCATTTTGAAGAAGCAAGCCCGTGATTATGAGGTTCTTGGGGAATTGAATAACCGGGCACGTACGACGTATCTTGCGCGGTTGCGGAATCCCAATCCAGCGATTGAAAAACGTTCCCCCTCGAGTCACGGCGGTGATCATGGCGAGGCAGTAGCTGCTGCTCACGTTGGTGACGCCGGTCATGGTACTCATGCGGTCGATCAACACACTGAAGAGAAACACGACTAATGTCTGATAAACCAATTACTGACAACGCCAACTATGATCCACTGGATGGACGCGCGCCACTTATCATCGGTGGCCACGATTTCCATTCCTTGACGGAAGCGACTTCCAAGCCCTTGGAATCTAAAGCGACGACCGCGTGGAAAATCATTTTCTCGATCTCGCTCTGCGGTCTCGCGCTGTATCTGGGTTTGATCGGTTGGTTGGTTTGGAAGGGTACGGGCGTTTGGGGTTTGAACAATCCAGTTGCTTGGGGCTGGGCGATCATCAATTTTGTGTTTTGGGTCGGTATCGGACATGCGGGGACCTTGATTAGTGCTGTTCTATACCTGTTCCGTCAAAAATGGCGCACATCGATCAATCGATCGGCTGAGGCAATGACGGTCTTCGCTGTTGTCTGTGCCTTGAGTTTTCCAGGCATACATGTTGGCCGTCTCTGGAACGCATACTTCCTGTTTCCGTTCCCCAACCAGATGGATCTCTGGCCGAACTTCCGTAGCCCGTTGCTCTGGGATGTGTTCGCCGTTGGTATTTATGGACTTACATCACTCTTGTTTTGGTACGTCGGGTTGATTCCGGATCTCGCGACAATCCGAGATCGCGCCACGACGCGAGGTCGTCAGATTGCCTATGGCATTTTCTCTTTGGGATGGCGTGGCTCTTTCCGACACTGGTGGAACTACGAAAAGGCCTATATGTGCCTCGCGGGATTAGCGACGCCTTTGGTGTTGTCCGTGCACAGTATCGTGTCCTTTGACTTTGCCGTTTCCAATCTACCTGGTTGGCACACGACCATTTTCCCTCCGTACTTTGTCGCGGGTGCGGTCTTCTCTGGCTTTGCGATGGTGATCACGTTGATGGTTATTGTTCATAAAGCGTTTGGCATGGAGAACATCATTACCATGCGCCACTTTGAGAACATGTCGAAAATCATCCTGCTTACTGGCACGATTGTGGGTTACGCATATGGGATGGAATTCTTCATCGCATGGTACTCTGGCAGTGAGTATGAAGCCTTTGCTTTCTATAACCGCGCATCGGGTCCGTATGCGTGGGGATACTGGATTATGATTAGCTGCAATGTGTTATCGCCGCAGATATTCTGGTTTAAGAAGTGTCGGACGAACTTGGTCGTCTTGTTTATCGTGTCGATCTTCGTAAACATTGGTATGTGGTTTGAACGTTTTGTGATTGTGATCACCAGCCTTCATCGAGATTTTCTCCCGTCGAGTTGGGATTATTTCTCGCCGACGTGGGTGGATATAGGAATGTTGATCGGAAGCTTTGGATTGTTCATGACCTTGTTCTGCCTCTTCTGTCGTTACCTTCCGGTGGTTGCGACCTCGGAAGTGAAAGCAGTTCTGCCACAAGCGGATCCACACTACGATGAAAAGGGGGGGCACTAATGGCTGGTATCGTTCCAGATTTGCCTCGCGCTGACCACTTCGGTCTTCTGGCGGAGTATAACACGCCTGGTGAATTATATCGTGCATGCGAAAAAGTTCGTGATGCGGGGTATTCCGTTTGGGATGCTCATTGTCCATTCCCTGTCCACAACCTGCACAAGGCGATGGGATTGAAGCCGTCCGTGATTCCTCGGATTGTTTTCGCGGGTGCCATGATGGGTGCTGGCGGTGGATTATTGATGCAGTGGTGGATGAGTTCTGAAGGTGGATACCCGTTGATCATTGCTGGCAAACCTCTTTTTAGTTGGCCTGCCTTCATTCCCGTTACGTTCGCTCTTGGCATTTTGGGTGGGGTGTTTGGCTCTGTGTTCGGCATGTTTGCGCTGAACCAGTTGCCGATGTACCATCACCCGCTCTTCGGGTCGAAGCGCTTTGAGAGTGTTACTGACGATAAGTTTTTCATATCGATTGTCGCTGATGATCCCAAATATGATCGTGAAAAAACCATGCAGCTGTTGAAAGAGACCGAGTCCTCATCTGTAGAGTTTGTGGAGAACAACTGATGTTAGCGATGGGCATACGAGATTTGATGATGCTTCCTGCGGCTGCGGCCCTCTTGGCGTTGACTGGTTGTCAGGGCGATTTGTCCCAGAACCAGCCCTATCATTTGAATCCGAATATGGATAGGCAGGCACGTTTTGATCTTCAGGAACCGATAGACACCGACTTGTTTGAGGATGGGCGCGCGATGCGGCCACCCGTTGAAGGTGCAGTAGCCCGAGGCGAGCTTGCGGCGGATGATGCGTATTATCGCGGTGTTGAGTCTGGCACGACTAACTTTGTTGACACGATTCCAGAGCTTGCATGGAAAGAGAACATCCTGTTGGCTGAGCCCACTTTGGAAGCGTTACTGGTAAGAGGCCGCGAGCGTTACGATATTCACTGTGCCGTCTGTCACGACAAGGCGGGCAATGGTGGAGGGCCCGCCGTCGCGCGCGGATTTATGGCACCCCCGAGTTTACATGGGTCGTGGGTTCGGGGGTACGTTCCTGGAAAGTTGTACGATATCATTGCTAATGGCGGTCAAAACATGCCGGCTTATGGGAGTCAGATACCTGTTGCTGATCGGTGGGCCATAGTGGGTTACATCAAAGCATTGCAGTTGAGTCGACTGGCATCCAAAGAGATGGCGACGGTCGCTGAATCGACAGGAGGTGCTGAATGAGTGGGCATGGAGCACGCACACTAGAGCCTGGTGAGGCTTCAATTCCAGCAGGGAATGCTTGGGCCAAGTGGCCAAAGTTGGCCCTTGCTGCCGGTATTATTGGAACTGTGGTTTCCTGTGGCATTAAGATGACAGGTGATGAGGCCGTGACCTTGCAGTTCCTGCATTCTTGGCTTGTTGCGTTCATGTACTGCCTGAGTATTGCACTCGGATGTCTGTTTTTCGTTCTGATCCATTTTGCGACGAAGGCTGGTTGGAGCGTGGTTGTGCGACGTATCGCTGAAGCGGGGGCATGTACGCTGCCTGTATTTGCCTTGTTATTCATTCCTATCCTGTTGAACCTCGACAGCTTCTATGATGCGTGGTTGGGCGAGGCTGCAGCAACGGATCATTTGGTTCAGCACAAAGCGCCGTTCCTCAATAAGTCGTTTTTCTTTATTAGGTGTGCGATTTACTTCTCGATCTGGACCGTACTGGGTTGGGGGTTGCGTTCACTTTCAGTGGCACAGGATCGTAGTGGCGATCCTCAGTTGACGCGCAAACTGCAGAATCTGGCTTACCCTGGAATTGTCCTATTTGGTACAAGTCTGACATTCGCATCAATCGACTGGATGATGACCTTGCTTCCCGGTTGGTTCTCGACGATGTACGGGGTGATTTATTTCGCTGGTTCCGTCCTATCGATGTTCGCCTTTATGTCCTTGGTTACCGTGAGCTTGCATGGTTCAGGTTTGTTGAAGAAGGTGATCACGGTTGAGCACTATCACGACTTGGGCAAGTACATGTTCGGATTTACGATTTTCTGGGCATACACATCTTTTTCTCAGTTTATGTTGCAGTGGTATGCGAATATGCCGGAGGAGACTCAGTTCTACCTGCACCGTATGGAAGGGGGCTGGGAGTCGATCAGCTTGTTCATGATCTGGGGCCACTTCTTTATTCCGTGGTTCTATCTCTTGATTCGAGAAGTGAAGCGTCGTGCACCCACGCTAGCCTTGGCTGCTGTGTGGATCCTGATTGCCCACTTCTTGGACATCCACTGGCAGATTATGCCTGCCTTGCACCGTGATGGCATCCAGCTTCAGCTGCTTGATTTCACTTGCCTGATCGGAGTTGCGGGTGTCTTTCTCGGAACGTTCGGACTCATTATGAAGAAGGCGAACCTTGTACCGATCAATGATCCACGTTTGCCTGAGTCCATGGCTTTTGAGAATTTCTAAGGAGTATAGTGAGTACAGAATCGACTAAAAAATCTTGCTGCTCAGCCGCAAGGATCAGCCTCGCTGAGAATATCGTCGCGATCGGATTGACTTGCTTGGCCCTATTCGTGGCACTGAGCAGAGGTGACCAGCGCAAGTTGTCGACCGAGGCATTCAACACCCAGCCTGCAGTTGGGATGAACGCGTACGAGGATCGCATGGGGACCTTGTTGGGTATGGAGACCGCTCAGACCTCTCTTGGGGACGCAAACGCGATCACCATCGAGAATGCGATTATCGCCTTGGCCGCGCATCCTGAATATCTCAAAACCGTTCCTGTTGGGCATGAGCCGACGCCTCCGTCCCCAGGTGAAATGATTTTTCGTCAGAATTGTGCCGCTTGTCACATGCCGGAATTCGGTAAGCCCATCTGTCCCGAATTGAACGGTCGTTGGGGAAAAATGGCTGAGGTTGCGGGTGGACCTAGCGTACCTTTTGACGATGCTTACTTTACCGAATCGGTTAAGGATCCTGCGAAGGTGATTGCGAAGGGCTTTCAGCCCACGATGCCACCTGATGTGGCGAAAGACATGACCGACGAGCAGTTAGCGCAGCTCCTCGAGTACGTCAAGACCCTGAATTAATCGACTTTTATGGGCCCGACCCGGTGCTCTGCTCGCTTTGATCTCGACAGCTCCCATGCAGACTGTACGCTTTCGTATGCTTGGTGATTGACCCATGATCATTCACCCTTCGACACTGTTGAGTGAGGTAGCTGAGGATAGGAATGAAACTTTCTGAAGAGTTGGGGCGCATCAACGAGTTTGAAGACTCGGCGGTAGAGCTGTTGGCGTCGTCAATGTACCTCTCTAAGTGCCTGTCACGTCTTTCGTCCGCGTTTTTAGGCACGCGTAGTGTGACTGTTGGCGACGGGGTCCACGTGCTTACCGAGATGCAGTACAATGCTTTGCAAATCCTTCTTGATCGAAAGGATGTTACGACGGTACAAACCGAATTGGCAGAACGACTGTTAATCAACAACTCCTCGGCTGGAACCCTCATCGATACATTGGAAGCGCGAAGCTGGGTTGCTCGGAAAGCCAAAGATCGTCGTGCCAACTATATCGATATCACTGAAGAGGGGGCTGCACTGTTGTCCGATCTGCAGCCGAGTTTTGATAAGATGTGCGAGACGCTTCTGGAAGGGTTTTCGAACGAAGAGCGGGTGCTTTTTCTGACCTTCATGAGTCGGTATCGTGATCGTGCGAAGTCCCTCGCGCCTGAGCTTCTTGACGGCTAGTCCACTGGGTTGGCAGATGGCGGGCACTGGGCTGCCAGGCCGTTTTAGCTAAGGCGTGTCGAGGAGAACTGCGGGAAGCCAGGTTGAGAGGCCGGGCCAATAGGTAATGATCAACACGCCGACCAATAACACGAAGAATAGGGGTAGTACCGAGAGCGATACCTCGGGCACGGTCTTATTGAAACGATAAGATGCTAGGAATAGGTTCATTCCGACGGGTGGCGTGAGGTAACCTAGTTCCAGGTTTGCCAGAAAGATAATACCCAAGTGCACGGGATCGATTCCTAGGGCGAGTCCGACTGGAACGATCAGCGGGACGACGACCACTAGTGCGGAAAATATATCCATCAAGCATCCCACAACTAGCAGGAACACATTGAGTAGAAGTAGAAACATCAGTTGAGAGTGGGGAGTGGTCGCCGACCACTCAGTGGCCCATGCCACGGCCTTGAATGGTACCTCGGTACTGATGAGGTAGTATGTGAGTCCCATCGCGACTCCGAGAATCATCAGTACGCCGCCAATGAGTAGGCCGCATTCAGCGAGTACGCGAACGAGGTCTTTACGGATGCTGAGATCGCGATAGATGAACACCTCAATCGTGAAGGCGTATGCGGCGGTGATCGCAGCCGCCTCTATTGGGGTGGCAAATCCGCCGAAGAGGCAGCCGAGTGCGACTGCGGGAAGGAGCAGCTCCCATTTCGCGGCGAGAACGGCGGAAGTTGCTCGTTTCGCGTCGAAGGACGGGAGGGTAGGCACATTGTTCCGGTCGCCGCGCGGACGCCACATGCCCCACGCGATGGTGAGGCCCATCAGGAGCAGGCTGGGACCTACGCCAGCAAGAAACATTCGCTCCATGTTGACTTGAGGCGCGGATGACGCAACGTCGACGCCCATGTTCGCGATTGCGGTGCTGGCTATGATCGCGTAAAGGATGAGTGGCAGACAGGGCGGAAGCAGGAGGCCCAGAGAGCCGGCGCCGGTGAGTAGGCCGAGAGCTTTGCGTTCGGAGAGCTTTTCTGCGATCAGAACTGGCATAAGTAGGCCGCCTAGAGCGAGAATAGTCACGCCTGAGGCGCCCGTGAACGACGTGAAAAAGGCGCAGACAAACACCGTGATGATAGCGGCACCGCCGCGAATATGGCCAGCTAGAGCATTAAAAACCTCGATGAGTCGTTTCGACGCGCCCCCTTCTGCGAGGAAGTATCCGGCCAGAGTAAAGAGAGGGATGGCGGGTAGGGTGGGGTTCGTCGTGAGTGAGTAGTGTTTAAGAGGCACTGATACGACCGTGAGTCCCTCACCCCAGAGCAGCAGCAGAGCGGCCCCGCTGATGAGTGCGAAGATAGGTGCGCCCGCTATAAGGGCTGTGACCAGAATGCCGATGCCAATTTTAAATAGAATCTCGTACTCGATAGCTTCTTTCCAAAACACCGTGATAATGATTGTTGCCAGCGCGATGGATACGATTCGACCGATCCAATGGGGAGCGGACCACCAGATGAGTCGGAGCGCAATGATGGCGAACCCTATGGGGATAATCAATTGAACGACCCAGACGGGTATGCCGAGCTCGAGGACCTTATCGCCTGTTCGTTCAGAGAGTGCGAAACTCAAACTAGCCATGCAAAGAATTGCGCTGATCGTGGCTGCAATGGCGTTATTCCAGAGTTGGGCAGCGGTTTTGACGTGTCCTTTGAATAGACCACTGAATGAGCTGAGTGAAAGGAGTCGTCCTTTTCTGGCTGCGACAGCGCCACCGATCATCCCGATGATCAGTGTGAGATGTTGGGTGAAAGGTGCCGCGCCCGGAATATTGGCATTAAAGGGGCGTAGAAGCGCCTCCAGCAGAGGGATAAGCATGATGGCCAGCATGGCGAGGGCTAGCAACGAGTCTTCGGCTCGCACGAGTGCTACGCATGCGTGTTGGATCCGGGCCGTTACGGGCCGTATCGGTTTTGGTAGTGGCTCAGCTTGCTGGTTATTCATTTCCCTTAGGGTGGTCTTTTTTGTACTCACCTAGCAAGGTCTGAATGGTCTCGAATGTGCTTTTGGGAATGGAATGGTCGATCATTTGTGGGTAGACGGATTTTTCACATTCCGTTCGCCAAATTTTGGCGGTAGCCGCATCCACTGGATGCACAATCAATCCACGTTTCTCCATTGCTTTGATCGCCTCAACCGACTCTTTGCGATTGTTGGCGCGCATCTCAGCACCGATTGTCTCGGCGGCCTCGAGAAGTGCAGCTCTCGTTTTCGTGGGGATTTTGTTCCAGGCATCTTTTTTAACGATCAGTCCGCCGAGTAGAGGTGCCCAGTTCAGGGCGAGCATGTGTTTTGCCCGAGCGTCGATTTGAGCCGCTAGTGCGAAAATCGGAGGCATATCCGCTACATCGATCAGTCCGGTTTGCAGCCCTGTCTGGATTTCCGCGGTTTCGAGAGGGATCCCTCTATAACCGGCGTTTTTGACGACTTTGGCGTGTGCGGGATCACCGGCCCAGAGAAACATTTTCATCTTTTTGAGGTCGGTGGGTGTGGTCATTTTTTCTTTCGAGAAGAAGTGGATCCACCCCGCATCTGCCCAGAAGAGGAGAACGAATCCTTTTTCGTCAAAACGCTTTTTGAACAATGTTTTCATTTTTTCGTTTACGTAGTCGAGTTCCGCGTAGCTATCGAACATCAAGGGAAGACCTTGCAGGCCTCCGATTTCTTTCACGATATCTGCAAGGCCGATGCTCGTGAGCGCTCCACCCTGCAAGGAACCGATTCGCATGAGTCGCACCATATCTGCCTCACCGCCCTGGGTGCCATCTGGGTAAATGACAACCTTCACTTTCCCTTCGCTGATTTTTTTCCACTCGGATGACAGGGTCATCAGGCTCTTGTGGACGGACGATCCACGGGGGGCTAATGTGCCGATATTGATACGGACCGGACGAGCTGCCTGAATGGGTGGGGGAGAGAGAAGCGAAAGAGCTGTTGCTGTCAGCAGGATAGTAAGTAGCGATCTAGTCGTCATCGTTGTATTCCTTATTCGGCTGTGGTGAGCAAGAAGAACTCGTCTGCGGTGGCGAGTAGCCATCGTGCGCGTTCCTGCATAATGATATTCACCAAGCGTGTTTCTGGGTGGGTGTTCACGTCGATGCTGAGGGCTGAGTTTAACAGTGACTTAAACTCTTTGTAATCTTGAGTTTGTATGGACACGGCTTCTGCATAAGCGATGTACGGCGCGGCTTGAGAGGCGTCAGAGAGTTCGATCGCTTTGTCGAAATGGTGTTTGATTCGTCTCGAGCGCTCTTGGTCGGACAGGCCGCTGCGTATGGTTTCATAAGTGATGAGGAATCCGTGCAGTTCACCGTTATTGTAATCAGGTTGCAGTTCGAATGCGCGGTCAATCAAGGCTTCAACGATGGGGATTTCGGCGATGAGGTCGGGGTCATTTTTAGAGACCGAGATGGCGGACCCCCAGGCTGCTGCTGTCCAGTATAAGAGGGGGACATCTTTTCGTGTCAGCTTCGCGAGACCGTCAAAATGTTGTTGGCGAAGTGCCTTTTCTAGTCCGTGCTCCCGTGTGTCCAGCGCCCTCAACATATAGTCGCGTCCTCTGAGACTGAGTTTACGCACGCGTTTATACTGTCGCTCGGATTCGGTGTAGTCGTCGATGGCAAGGCGATCGGCATCCTGCTTGATGAAGCCGCCTGCATACTGTGTGAAGCCGCTTCCGAGCGAGACGAGTAAGCCAGGATGATCCGGTGTCTGCGCGAGCAGGCTTTCCATCAATTTTAGACTAAACGGGAGGGCTTCGCGTATGAGCTCGGGGTCATTATCGCTGGAGAACGTCGTGCTGTCGCCCGAGAGAGCGTCGCCTGCGGAGTTAATAGCGGCGCGTTTTAGTGTGCCGCAGCCGGTCGTGCAGATCAACGCGGCGAGCAGAGGGCAGGCGCAGATAAGGCGAGCCACTTGTTTCATAAATCTCATTCGAATTCCGACAGCAGTAACGGTTAAGGTGTGGGTCCATACCATATGAAGCCCTAATAGACCACGAGCCGAATGGCGGGGGGTTCAACTACGTGAGCCCTCCGTTAGTCGGCCATCGATTTCACAAGTATAAGCGAGAATGGATGAAAGCGCAAAGGGGGAATATCTGATGCTGGAACAATAGTCTGGAGTTCCTGCGTATTTTCCACGAGAGTAGGATTCGAAATGATGGATTAACGAGAAGGAGCTAGGGAATGACGTATCGATATTTATGTGCGTGTCTAGGACTGGGCCTCTTGGCTGTACTATCGGCCCCCACAGAGCTTCGTGCCGAGAAGTTCATCGTGGTTTCACACGGGGATATGATGAATTTAAAGTCTTACAGCGTCATGTCGCTATCGGATTTTATCGCGCTGACGAAGGCGATTAAACTCGAAGGTCGCCTTTTAGCGGAAGCACAGAAACGTGCGGAAGAAAGCTGGACCGATGGCGGACGCTATCCGGGACGCGTGCTCGAGGTGCGCAGCGTCAAGCGGCAGCTGAGTTTTCAAAAGGAAGCGGACGCTATAAAAAAGCTGAACACCATCATGCATCGTGAGCACGACAATATCGAGGAGCGCCGGAAGAAGTTAGAAAAGAAACTCGGTAAGGACGAATTCGCGCGTCTCATGCGCGCCAATTCGCTGTTGAAAACCGAACTAGGATCGCTGGTCCAAAAATTCGAAAGCCGCGAAAAAGTGGGTCCGCTCGACCTCTAAAACGCGCCGTTTACGAATACCATAAACGGTAGGCTAGCTTCGGCGCTGAGATTAACATTGAATATACCGACCTGCCACCCAGTCGTGTTCTCGGCGAGGTTCATCATGCCTATCTGCAAGAAGCTGTTGCGCGTACTGTAGTTGAGGGCTCCGATCTGAACTCCGCGTAGAGTCTTGGCTCCGTTATACCAGCCTAGTTGTGCGCCGGTGACGTAATTGCCGTAATTGAAGAGGCCGAGTTGAAGGCCGTTCACATCTGCGAACGCCATGTTGGCGATGCCTAGACCTACCCCAGTAAAGGCAGACTCGGTGAGCGGGATAAGACCGATGTCCAAACCGGTGACGTTGCGGTTGTGTGAGACGAGTCCCAAGCGTAGACCGCTGACATCGTCGCTTGAGTCGACTAGCTGGATGCTTGGGGCGATTGAGAGTTGTAAGAATGACTCCTCGGCGTAGATTTTTGCTGAGGATCCAAGTGCGAGCATACATCCTACGAGTGCTAGTGCGGGGTTAAAACGCATACATACCTCCAGATTGCTAATAAAGTTTAATGTTGTGTACGTTTTTTAGTATAAACTGCTTCGGGGTTGTGTCAATAGCGGGCTCGCCGAGATTTGAAAAGACCGTGGGTGCTCCGCATTGTTCTGCACTCCAAAAAAATCCCTTCGTCATGTCCGCTGGGACCTGCTAGAGTTTTGGCGCAATGCCAAAGGTTATAATAGTCGACGATCAGGATACGGTGCTGAAAGTACTCAGGACCTTGCTCGAAGGTGCGGGTCACGATGTGACGTCGTTTGAATCGGGTACAAACGCTCGTGAGGCACTCGAGAAGGACGAGTACGACCTTCTCGTATCAGATATCCGCTTGGGTCCTGAATCGGGGTTGGACTTACTCCACTTCGCGCGACAGCATTCTCCTTCGATGCCCGTTATTTTGGTCACGGCCTATCCTGCGACTGAGACGGCTATGGAGGCCATGAAGGCGGGGGCGTTTGACTACGTCACAAAACCGTTCAAGTTGGATGTCTTCGTCAACATCATTACCTTAGCGTTAGAACATCGCCGTGCCTTGACCGAAGACTATGTTCCGGCACCTGATGTTGAGACGAGTTATGGATTCGGTCAATTTATTGCGGCAGCGCCAGAGATGCAGCGTCTTCGAGGGATGATTGATCGGTTGGCCATTACGGAAACCTGTGTTCTCATCAACGGCGAGTATGGCGCTGGTCGGCACACGGTAGGAATGGCTATTCACGAAAGTTCCGCTCGGAAGGCCAAACCTTTCGTGGTGCTGCCTTGCTCTGAACTCCCCGAGCCTGTACTCGACCTGCTTCTGTTCGGAGAAACCCAGCGCTCGGAGGGTCGGCTTCTTGGAAAGAAATCGACCGTGGTTGATGACGCTGCCGGGGGTACCGTTTTTTTGGAGGACGTGGACACACTCTCGTTGGACTATCAGCAGAGGCTGGCTGATTTTTTGGCGGCATACAAAGCTGGGAAAGGCAGTGGTCCCAAAAAAGTCCGTTTTCTTGCAAGCTCATCATCATCACTGGACGAGCGTGTCAAGGCAGGGGAATTTCTCCTACCTCTATACAAGCAGATCGCGATGGTCGCCGTCTCGATCGCGCCGCTTCGGAAACGACGCGAAGATATTTTGCCGATTGCGTGTAGTATTATGCGTGATCTGCTGGATGACCGGGCCGCCGCGCCACGCTTTACGCCTGATGCGCGCGCGTTGATGTTCGATTATCCTTGGCCTGGAAATGTCAGTGAGCTGGCGTATGTGATGGAACACGTGGTTGAAAATATGGAAGAGGGAGTCGTGAGCCACGAGAATTTACCTAGTTTTATGAGTGCAGAATCCGGTGCGAAATCAGCCTCCGAGTTGGCACCGTCCACCAGTATGTTTCAGGGGCGCGAGCTGCGGAAGTTCTTATCGAGTCAGATCAAGAAGTCGTAGGACGATTCTGGCTACTCAGTTCGGCTGCTGGCTGACGCACACCACTTGTCTTATGGCGGAACTCTGAGTCGGCTTGGATGGCTCCATCGTTCAGATAACTCGAGACCGCCGCAGGGGCAAGGGGGCCGAAGGTTGCCCCATCAGCGAGATCTAGCACCCAGCTCATCTCGAATCTTTCGTCATCTTCAATATTGATCCATGTTTTTCCATCGCGTGACACGCGGTGTCCTGCGACTACGCGGCACTCTGCGATCCACGCATGGACCTGTTTTTCAGATACGGGGCCTAGCGTTGTGGCGCTATCAAACTCCACCCTCCATTCCTCTGGTTTTGGATCTGGGAGACTCTCACCACCGGTCACGAGCTCTGATGCCGGTTTCGTAACGGGGTCGGAGTCCTGTGGCTCGTCTTTCTCCGAAGAAGAGTCGAGTTCTTCGTTTGAGTCCGAGTCCGTCGGTGTTGCGAGCTCGGGGAGAGTTGCGGGGTCGAGGATGGGGAAGACTGGCTGGCTGTCTGAGTCTGGGATCAAGGTTTGTGTGAGAGTGAAAAGAATCCCGGAGATACGTTCGAGCTGTTTGCGCTGTGTCGATATAAGGAAGTCGTTTTTCGATTGATCGTCGGTAAGGTGATCGAGCTGGTTTTCTAAGGTGGAGATCGTGGCACGATGGCGGTCGACACCCTTTACGTGTTCATCGAGCTGGTGGGCGAGTTCGTTCGCGCTGTGTTTTGCCTGGGCCCGCTCAGCTTTTGACTCTATCTGATATGCGTCGTATTCGGTTCGGAGGGCTGCGAGGTTTTCGAGGGTTGAGGCTAGTTGTTTATCCGCTTTCTGTTGGCGGTCACCAAGCTGGCTTCGTTCTTGAGCCGATTCTTCCTGATAGGCGGAGTACTCTGTCTGTAAGGCCGTTGTGGTTGTCGTCTGCGATTCGAGTTCGGCATGATGACGGTCTGTATGAAGCTTGCGCTCGTGTTGTGAGTCTTGCTGATAGGCCGAGTACTCTGCGAGTAAAGAGTCGAAGCCGGATTGCAAGCGATTGGCCTCGACGTCGGCGTCTTTTTTGGTCGCGGCGCGAACTGTTTGTGATTCCTCCTGATAGGCTTCATATTCCGCTGCGAGAGCAGACTGCTTCGATTCCAGGGCATCGTGCGCGGCTTGCATGCGTTCGTTTTCAAGCCTGCCACTCTCGACCTTGGCGGCAAGGGATTCTTTTTCTAGGGTTAGCGTCGCCATGCGCTCTTCGAGATCATCGCGGGCATTCGTGATGTCGCTGAGTTGGTTGCCGATGTTCGTGTTTTGTTCTTCTAGACGGTCCATGCTGGCATCCTTGGCATCCAGTGCCTCGGAGGATTGTGAGAGCGATGCCTCGAGTGTTGTTTGGGTCGAAAGTTGGTCCGCAAATTGGGTACGAATGGCATCGTATTGCGAGACGACGTTTTCGAGAGAGGCGGCTAATTCGTTATAGTCCGTGGCGAGCGTGTTATATTGGGCAGCTGCAGAGTCGAGTTTCTTGCGGGTGGTTGCGTGGGCGGATGCGGTAGAGTCGAGTTTCTGAATGGATTCGGAGAGCTCTTCCTCTAGACCGGTGATGCGCCCTCGCTGTTTGTCAGCCGTTGCCGCGGACGCCTCTTTGATGGACCGACCTTCGTCGGTCTTTTGTTTTAATTCATTCTCGAGCGCGGTGGTTTTTTCGTCGGAGCTGAGGGTCAGGTCCTGATGGTCGTTTCGCAGGGTGTCCAGCGACGCTTGCAGGGCTTCACGCTCGGCGGTGGTGGTCTGTTCGAACGTGAGATGCTCGTTTGTTGCACATTCGAGTCTGGATGTCAGATCGGTTTCGGCCGCGCGTGACTCGTCCCGTTCTTCGGTAAGCGCGCGAATTTCGGACTTGGCGTCGTGGCTGGATGAGGCATGTTGGGTGTGTTGGTCACGGAGCTCTTTACCCATTCGTTTGAGGTTTAGCTCCAGTTGATGGATCTGTTTTCGATGTTTTTTGGTGCTGGCTGTGAACTTAGTCTGAAGTGTGGAAAGTGTTGTTCGCGTGGAGGCGAGCTCGGCGTCGGTGTCAGAGAGCCGTTTTGCTAAGGATTGATTACCCGCTTCGAGGTCTTCTACCTGCGTTTGATGAGAGGAGAGTGACTGATCGAGCTGATCTATTTTGGTTTGATAACGGGCGCTGGCCTTTTCGGCAGCGGCGTCTGCCGCCGTGCGGCTGTTTGTTAGCTCGTCGATGGTTTTGTTTCGATCCTCAATCTCGGCCTCGAAGGTTGCGCGGTCCGCGCCGGCTTGGGCATCTGTCTCCATCAAGCGAGTGTTCAGATCGTCGCGTTCGGTTTCTAGATTGTCGGCCCGTTCTTCTGTCTCTTTGTTTTTCTGGCGCTGATCGGCGAGATCCTGTTTCGAGCCGGCGGCAGCTTGCTCGTGTTTGTCTAGTTCGGCTTGGTGGGCGTCGTGTGCCGCGGCCTGTGATGATTGCAGCGACGAAAAGTCTGCCGATAAATCGTCTCGTTCCGCGGTGAGCGTCTCGGTTCTGTTGCAGGCCTCCTTGGTTTCGCTGACTAGGCTAGCGTGCTTGGCTTCTAACGATTCGATCTCGGCGGAGTGTTGCTGCTCCGATTTTGTCGTTTGGTCGGTAAGGGTCGCCATTTCGTTGGACCGAGTTTCGACCTCGATCGTTAAAGAGTCTCGTTCTGAAGAAAGAGTCTCGTGGAGGGTTCGGAGGTCGCGTAGCTCGGACTCCATCTCGTTGGCCGCACGGAGTGCCGTATCTGTTTGGTCGCGGAGTTGAGCGTGTGCGGTCTCCAAGCTAGAATGGGTGTCGCGAGATCCTGAAAGTTCGGAATTTAATACCCCCGCCTCAGCCGTAAGTTCCGCTACTCGCTTTTTGAGCGTGTCGCGTTCTTGTTCGAGCGAGGTAGATGTCGATGAGAGGGCAAGCTTCTCTGATAGGATCGCTTCTGTTGTGGTGGTCGCTGTGGCGAGTTTTTCGATCAGCTCGTCATGGGCCTGTTGCAACTCTGAATGTGTTTGATCGAGTCCGTCAAGTTTCTCTTGAGTCCGCTGTGTCGACTGTTCGGCATCGGAGAGCGATAGGGTTAAGGTCTTGCGTTCGGCGTTTAGCGTTTTGACCTGCGTCTGGAGAGATGCCAGATCTGATTTTGCCGTTTCGGCCTGTTTGTCTGTCTGTGCAACCGTTTCGTGAAGAGAATCGCGTTCCTGCTTTAGTGTTTGGAGTACGACCTGGCGTGCTGAGTGTTCTTCCTGGGATTGCTCCGATTCAGCCGAGTGGTCTTCGACCCGGGTCTTGAGGCGTTTAAGTTCTTTGTCGAGTCGTTCAGTGTTCTCAAGAATTGCGGCTTTTTCTTCTTCGGCTGCAGCGATGGCCTCGTTGGAGTCTGTCAGCTTGTTTAGAACGTCGTCTCGTTCCTGTTCGAGGTCCTTAATGGATGAGGCAGAGTCGGCTAGGCGGGTTTCGGTGTCGGAGGCGAGTTCGGTTGCTTTGTGAATCTCGTCTTGTAGTCGTTTTCGATCCTGTTCAAGGTTTGTAACCGCTCGTTGAAGCAACTTGTTTTCTGACTCTTGGTCGCTGGACGCCGCATGGGCGTCCGTCAGTTGTTGGTCTAGACTTTTCTGTTTGTCGTTCGCGGTCTGGAGTTCTTTTTCGAGGAGTTGAACGCGCTGAATTTTTTCGTGGGTATCAGACTCGGCGTCGGACAAGCTGGCGTGCAAGCGTTTCTGTGACGTGCGAAGGGTCCCGAGCTCATCCTGCATGGTGGAGGCATCGCCTTCAAGTTTCGCAACGGTGGCAGCGGTGGACGAGAGTTCTTTATTGCGGGCGGATTGTTTGGACAAGCCGTCTTTTAGCGATTTCAACTCAGTCAAGTTGCTGTCACGTGTCGCCTCGAGCTCAGCAAGTGTCTCTGATGTTTGGTCCCTCTCGCTTGCCAACTGGTCCTGGGCCGATTCGGCGGCGTGTATAGATTTTTTCAATTCAGAAAGTGAGGCGTCAAGTGTTTCTATTTTGGAGGCCTTGTCATAATTCTGTTTTGTGAGCGTGTCTCGCTCGTCTTCGAGGATCCCAAGGCTGGCGTTGAGTTCGGTTACCGTTGATTCGAACTGTGAGGTAACCGACAGGACTTGGTTCGTCTTCATTTCCAAGTCGGCTTTAGTAGAGGCTAATTCGTCGTCGAGGGCAGCGCGTTGGGAGTCGGTTTTGGAGGCTGTCGTTTGCGCATTGTCTAGAGCGGCTTCAAGGCGGACCTGAGCCTCCGCGGCAAGAGCGTGAGCTTCCAGCGCCTCTCTGCGGCGGACGTCGAGTTTTTCCATCTCATCGTTTTTACTGCTGAGTTCGGACTGCTTGGCTTTGACCTCGACCTGAAGTTGGCTGATGTCGTGGGTTTGTTCGTCGAGAGTTCGTTGAAGGCCGCCGAGGGTGTCTTCGTGTGCGGTTTCGAGTTCGCTAAGTTTTGTTTGAAGAGCTTGTAGATCGACGGGTATCGGCCGCTCTTGTTTTTTGAGGGCGTCGAGTTGAGTTTTCGCCGCTTGTGATTGGGAGGCGAGTAGCGTCAGTGCGTGTTCGTCCTGAGCGGTTTTCTGTTGGAGTTGGGAGTGTTGGTGTTTTGTTTCGCTCAGCTCCTCTTTCAGCGCCTCCATTTCGGTTCTTACGGCTACGCTTTCAGCCTTCGCATCGATCAGTTCACCACCGACCTGTTTGGATTTGGCAAGTTCAGCGTTAAAGGCCTCGACATCTTTTCGATGCGCTGCTTGGAAGTCTGCTGTGCGGCTGGCCGCTACGCGAATTTCTGCTTCGAGATGTGTGATCTGTGTGGTCGCAGTGTTAACTTTCTCGTTTGCCGCGCGAGCATCGGCAGTGAGTGTTGCGATCGAGGCGGATCGCGCTTTCAATTCTCGTTCATCGGACTTGCTCGACGCCTTGGTTGCCCGTGATTCAGCGCTAGCTAAGGCTTTGGCCATTTTTGATAGTTCGGTGCTTGCCTGTTGATGATCGTCTTTGAGTTTGGCCAGCTCCGCGTCGAGGTCGCTGGCGCGGCTAGCCTCCTTCTCTGCAGACTCTTTGTTTTTTTCTGCGAGCTCAAGGGCCGTGGTCAGTTCCGAGATTTTGGTTTCAAGCGCCTCGTGTTTAGAGTGGGTGTCGTGAAGTCTGGACTGGAGTTCTTCAGCTTTTTGAGAATGTTTTTCGCGCTCATGCTCTGAAGCAGTGAGGGTCGCATGGGCGTCAGTGAGGTGTTTGTTGAGTTTGTTTGCTTTCGCTTCGGTTGCGTCATGCTTCTGGTTTAGTTGCGCAAGCTCTTCATGGAGCACCATATTGATAACGCTTTGGAGTTCTTTTTTTGTATTGTCGGCCTCTGTTCTTTCTGTTGTTCCGGCATTCGCCGCTTCTGTTTGTCGATTCAGAAGTTCTTCGAGTCGAAGGATCTTGGCTTCCGCGAGATGTTGATCTCGATTGAGCGTCTCGAGTTCGGTCTGAAGGCGATCTGATTTCTCGATCAGTGCCTCGTGCGCGAGATCGGTGTGGGCCGTACCAGGCTCGTCGGAGCCCGTTTTTTGGTTATGCGCCTTGAGCGCGGTATCGAGAATGTCTCGATCCTCCTGTAGCGACGCCGAGTGCCTCTGGAGCTCTGCGATCCGCTCCTCCAGAGCTTCGCGAGTGGAGTCGCTGGACGTGCGCAACAAGGCAAGGGATTTCTCGAGTGCGGCGACGCGTGACGTTGCGGTGTTGAGATTGTTTTCAACCTGAGCGGTATCAGGGGCGGGCAGGGTGCCTGCAGTTTTTAAGTTAGCCTCCAGCTCGGACCTGGTTGTTTCAGCGACCGTGATTCGTTCATTGAGCGCGTCGATTTCCGTCGCCTTGGAAATGACTTCCTTCTGAAGGAGCATTTCAATCTCTGCACTTTGCTCTTCAGACTCTTGATTACGTTTTTGTTGGGTTTCGAGTTCTTTTTTCAGCCTTACAAACTCTTGTTCGAGATGTTGGATAATCTTGCGGTCTTGAGTGGGGGCTTGGACGGGCTTGCTGTTGGTGGCTGGGCTTGGTGCCGCGGATTTCGGCGGTTCGCTTGCTGGCGTGGCTTCGGGCGGGGAGGGTGGGGGTGGTGACGTCTGAGGTGGCTCGTCGGTGGAGGGTGGTGGTTGTTTTTCTGGAAGGGTTGGCGGGCGTTTTTTGACCACCGTTAGCTGGGCTTGGAGAACTTCTGGTTCTATCACCGGAGCCGAGCCGCCTGGCGTGGCTGGAATGATTTGCTTCATTTCGCCGGTGGTCGCATGCCGCAACATGGTGTCGGGTGCGACCATGCTGCGCCTAACCAGGCTATGCGCCGCGGCCTTGTTGATTACGTTGTAGTCTCGCCGGTTCTTTAGCGCGACGGTCCAGAGTAGTTCTAGTTCGGGGAGTTCGGTGACATCGACCCACTCAACTTGATCGTGTGAAACTTGGGCGCCTGACTTGATGCGGCCTTCTTCGGCCCATCGCTGCATCTCAGGCAGGGAGACCGGCCCGAAGATCAGGTCGTTCTTTAGCTTTAGATGCCAAGTGGTGCTTTCAGTCATTCAAAACGCTCGCTTGCTTGCCGGTTTTCTCCGGCCCAGTTAAGGATAAGAAACCTCGTAGATGATGCACCCGACATCGTCTCGCAGGCGTTTGTTGGGGTCAAGGCAATTTGGGCTGCTTGGCGGGACAAATAGCGATAAATAGGCGATCGAGTGATTGCCTACTGGTCATGTCGCTTCGAGTATACCCGTGTTCGAGCATATCGTGTGTGTCGAGGGGAGCCGTTAGGCGTTACTGGATTCGGCCGCGCGGGCACCGAGTTTGTCGTTCAGATAGAGGAGAGCGTTTACGTCATCGCTTGCGCGTTGGACCAGTGAAACGATCTCGCCAACGGTTTTTTCTTCTTCTACCTGTTCGTCAACAAACCATTGGAGGTGACTGATTGTTGCGTGATCGTTCATCGACGAGGCTTGTTTGTAAAGCTGGTCGATGAGTCTAGTGTTTTCTCGTTCCAAGGTTTGGGCTGTCTGGAAGACTTCTAGCGGGGAGTTGTACTGCTGTCGGGGAGCCGCAATTTCGGAAAGCTGGACATCTCCACCACGGTCGAGGAGGTAGTGGAAAAGGCGCATGGCGTGTTGCCGCTCTTCTTCGTGTTGCAAGGCGCACCAATGCGAAAATCCAGAGAGATTTTCTTTCTCGAAATAGGCGGTCATGCCCAGGTATTGGTAGGCACTTGTGAGTTCTTGCTGAATCTGTTTATTGATGGCCAGCGTTAGGTCTGGAGTGATCATAAATGCTCCTTGGTGGACGTGATAGGTCGGTTGTAAATCCCGCTAAATATAGTAAGCAGGTGAACGAGAAAATACGATGCTAAATGTCGAGAATTTGGCTGTGTTGACAGGGGTCGTGACAAGCGCCGGATTGCCGTGTAGACTTTTCTCTAAATTGGATTGGAACGTAGTGTATGTTTATTTCGCGACTCGAGTCTCTTCGTGGCTTGGCTGCTCTGATGGTGGCTGTTGGGCACTGTTTTGTCATGCTAGAGGTCGATGGTCTGGCGGATATCCGCCAAATCCCTTTCGCGGAACTTCCGGGTTGGCGCTCATGGGTAAGTCGGGTGATGTTGATTGTGTTCAACGGACCCGCCGCGGTGACGGTCTTTTTTGTGTTAAGCGGCACCGTTTTGGGGATGTCTTTAGAGCGGCGGGCTCAGACGGTTCGGACGACGGCGTCCTTTTTTTGCCGGCGACTCCTTCGAATCTTGCCGGCCCACCTTTTCTGTCTGCTGGTCATCGTTTTTTATGTCGGGCTCATTCATACACACCGGGCCTACGTTCCGGCGTCCGCAGTATTCATTCAGTTGTATGAATCGGGGCTGACAGGGCTGCAACTTTTCAGAAATGCGCTGTTGTTGGAAAACGACTTGAATCCGGTATCGTGGACCTTGACGATTGAGCTTGGGATATCGATTGCCATCCCCTTGATGTTCTTCATCATCCGTTCTCAGTCAGCCGTGCGGAATAGTTGTGTGCTAATGCTTCTTGTTGCGGCCTCTTGGTTGCTACCGAACAACCAGATTGGTCGGTATGCGTATGTTTTCTTTTTGGGCCTCATGTTGACTCGGATACACGCAGCAACGGTTGCGCGACTGAGCACGACAACGTGGAACGGGTTGCTTGTGCTTTCGATCATCTTCCTTTGTTTGGCGAGGACTCTTTTTGCAAAAGAGTATGCGCATTGCTTTGTTCTGCTTGAGGCATTGATGGCGAGTGTCGTCGTGGTTTACTTGGTGTATGTCGTGAACCCACACCGATTTTTGCGAGTTCTGGACCATCCGTGGCTCCAACTGTTGGGTAAGGTGTCGTTTTCCTTCTATTTATGGCATTTTGTGGTTCTGTATTGGTGCGCGACGCTCTTGTTTAAATGTATCTATGAAGATGTCGCGCGGCAGTACCCCTTGTCGCTAGCGCTTGGATTGATGGTGATATCGGTGTTTTTGGCCTATCAGGTCGCGACGATCTCTTATCGTTTGGTAGAGGTCCCTTTTATCACGGTGGGCAAGCGCGTTACAGCGTGGATCGTGCGTCCTGAGGAGCCCCACAAGTAAGGTTGGCTGCAGGAGAGGGTGCTCAAAAAGTGTCACTAGTTCTTTACTGCCAAAAATTCCCTGTTACTGTTGCGACTTAGTCAGGGTCGGTTATAACCAAATTTACGACATGAATGTTATAACCTAGGTGCTTTTATTTGTTGGAAACACGATCGGCACCTGTTGGAGTTGAAATGAAAAACTGGCTTATTTTACCCCCCTATCTCGCTATCGCGCTGGTGCTGTCCTTGGTGCCTATCCATGGAGCCGCACTCGAAGATTCAGATTACATTTACACAGACCTTTTAAACGAAGACTTTGAGTCAGGCGCAGGGGGCTGGAGTGTGAGTAATAACTGGTCTGTAGGCCGTCCTTTGAGTGGTCCAAATGCCGGTTACCTGTCTACCAACGCAGCTGGTACGGTGCTCTCGGGCGTCTACTCGAATGATGCGAACGATTGGCTAATCAGCCCTGCAATCGCGTTGCCCGAGCTTTCTAACGCGCTTTCCCGACTAACGTTGAGCTTCACGGATTGGCTGCAGTTGGAGGAGGGGGTTGATTCCGCGGCGCTCTTGATTACCACGAATTCAGGTGGGAGTTGGGCAACGCTTGCGGGGATGACACCCAGTAATTCTTATCGCACAACAGTTTATGATTTAGGCGCTTACGAGACAAATACGGTTCAGCTTGGATTTCGGTTTCAATCTGATGAATCTGTTGCGGATGATGGGTGGTTCATTGACAATGTGGCCTTGACGCATCAGCGTCCGGCTGACCTTTCTACTCGGGTTATCAGCATTAACTCTCTGAACTTTCCCTATCTTTATTTGAACGTCGCGGTGAATACCAATGGGTCCACGATCTCAAGTTTGGTTGAGACGAATTTCACCGTTGGGGAGGATGGTGTCAACCAGACACAGGTCTTCGAGGTGATTCAGCCAGGGCAGGGAGGATTTGGGTCTCGGCTGGCGGACATCGTGTTTGTGATGGATAACTCAGGGAGTTTGGGTACCTACCAGGCTGCGGTAGAACAGAATGTGACGAACTTTGTGGATAGCCTCACCGCTGAGGGGATTGATTATTCATTGGGCTTGCTTCGATATGGCCAGTCCGAGAACGGTGGTAATCCCATCGTTGAAGATGATGGAATTTTGACCTCTGATCCGGACTACTTCAAGACCAATCTATGGCAGCGGAACGTCGTGGATGGGGGGACCGAACCGGCATGGACCTCTATCGTCGAGGTACTCAATAAGTTCAACTTCCGACCTGGCTCACAGAAGGCCATTATCGTTATTACCGACG
>CAXMRT010000008.1:0-3904 GCA_964196025.1 uncultured Gemmatimonadales bacterium
CCGAGGGGCTTGACGGCATCGGCCTTTAGGAGGCCTTTTTTGTAGGGTGTGCGTGCGTAGTAAAAGATTGCTGCCTTAGCCGGCTTTTTCGGTTTCATGCCCGCCATTTCGCGGCGTGTATCGGCGTAGGGGCGGTCGAGATAGTTATCGGGGAGTTCGCCGGTTTTCATCGCTTCAATAACGTTTTCTGGGAAGGTGCTGAAAACGGGCGCATCGATGGATGCGATTCCGCCGGCCCCGATCAGTGCGATTGCAGGTGGGCCGTCTTTGGTTGCCTCCAGGAAACCGGGGTCTTGATACCAGCGGTCGATAGCGGTCATGAGCGCGTTGGTTCCTATGGCAAGCGGTTCACCCATACAGGCATATTCTGGGGCCAGACCGTTTGGGATTTTGATGACTTGCTTCTCGTGCAGGACCGCGTACTGACAGAACCAGCCCGTGGCTCGGAAAATGCCGTGCTCTTCCATGTCGGCAGGTTCGTATTGCCAGTCCCAGCACCGATGACTCATATCCGTTTTGCACATGATGCATCCGGTCGACTTCATGCCTTCACGAACTTTTAGGCTGACCCAGTCTCCGATCACATTGCGTGTGACTTTTTTGCCGGTGGCGAGGATGACTCCGCCCGCTTCATGGCCGTTTAGGATGAGTGGTTGGCCGTCGAGCGTATAGCCTTTTGTGGCAGCGCCATGGCCGGGGTTGGTACCCAGTTCAATATCGGTATCGCAGATTTGGGTCGAATGGATCATGACGAGCACGTCGTGAGCCTTGAGTTTCTTTGGGAGGGGGAGTTGTTCGCGAGGGACTTTGACTACTGGGCGACGCTGGCCGGGCTTGATCTTAATGTGACTGATTGCGAGAGCCGACTGGTGGGTCTCGCCTGCAAATAGATCTCGATGAAGGGTCGTCATATTCTCAAATCCTCGTGCTGGACAGTGACTCTTTATAGAGCTTCGAAACAGAACCATAAACGTCAGTGTGAGGCAAGAAAATTGCCGATTATCGGTGGGGTGGATTGAAAAAAGCGTGCCTTAAAGGGAAAAACCCCCTAGACTGCTTGCTCAATATATTAGGAGACCGAAATGACAGATTCTTCAGATAATATCTTGGACCAGTTAAAGTCCATGACCACCGTCGTAGCAGATACAGGGGACTTCGAGTCTATCCAGCAGTACCTGCCGACCGATGCAACCACCAACCCTAGCTTGATTTTTGCTGCTGCTCAGATGCCGGCCTACGAAGACTTGGTGCGCGAGGCGATTACGTATGGTCAGGATGTCGGAGTGGGTGCGGCGGATAAGCTGACTCGCACGGTCGACAAGTTATTTGTGAGTTTCGGTAAGGAGATCCTAGATGTTGTGCCTCGATGGGTGTCTACAGAGGTGGATGCTCGTTTATCGTATGACACTCAGGGAACCTTGGATAAGGCGCGTACCTTGATCGCTTTGTACGAAGAGGCGGGTATTAGTCGGGACCGTATCCTGATTAAAATTGCCTCGACGTGGGAAGGTATCAAAGCGGCTGAGGAGCTTGAGAAAGAGGGCATTCGTTGCAACCTAACGCTTCTTTTTGGTTTTGCTCAAGCGATTGCCTGTGCGGAAGCGAATGTGACCTTGATTTCGCCGTTTGTGGGTCGAATTATGGATTGGTTTAAAGCGCACGATGGCGTGGATGGTTTTGCTGCAGAGGACGATCCGGGTGTTGTGTCCGTTAAGCGCATCTATCGCTACTACAAAAAATTCGAATACAAGACGATTGTGATGGGCGCAAGTTTCCGAAACGTGGGCGAGGTCAAAGAGCTCGCGGGGTGTGATGCCTTGACTATCGGGCCGAAGTTCCTCGAAGAGATGATGCAGGAGAAGGGCGAACTCGTCCGCCGACTGTCGCTCGAGGGCGCGCAGGAGATGTGTGACGACGAAAAGGTGTCGCTCGATGAAGGCGCGTTTCGTTGGATGATGAATGAAGATGCCATGGCCACTGAGAAGTTGGCGGAAGGTATCCGGAATTTTGCTGCAGACACGGTGAAATTAGAGGCCTTGATCCAGGGCCGATCTTAAGGGGCCGCCTCAGGCGACTATCAGTCGGATCGCATCTAAGCGCAGGGTCGACTCTTCGATGCACGTGTCTAGCTGGGTGATGCGTTCGGCGAGAGCGAGCAATTCTTCTTGATGAACGTGATCGTTCACCTCGGCCAGATGTTTCAGTCGTCCTAGCTCTGACTCAAGTGCGGCGTGCATGTTTGAGCGTGCCTTCGAACGGCGCTCGGCTGCTTCGATTTCGGCTGTATCACGCGCTGCTTCCAGCATTTCATTGATGCGTTGAGTGACGGCATCGCCGGCATCTAGTAGTCCGCTGCGGCGTCCATCCGGAAGTTGGAGGTCGGCATTCTCGGAGGTTTGAAGCGTCATGTCGATGGTGACGCGGAGAGGTGTTGGAGAGAGGAATCGATCGGCTTCAAGGGCGGGTGGTGCGGTGACATCCAGAATGAATATTGCTTCCGTTAAAAAAGTCGTTCCTGCGCTGGATTGTTCGCAGATTGTTCCCGACCCTTCTTTTGAGCCGAGCAACTGATCCATCGCGGCCGTAACCAATGGGTGGTCCCAGGTCATAAAGGTCCAGTCCTCTCGGTCGAGTGCCATGCGGCGGTCGAGTGTGATAGCCATGCCTTCTTTGTTGAAACCTGGGAGTCCGTCCTTGAATGTGTGGCTCGGCATAAGTTGGTAGCTGTCAGCGGCGATTTCTTCGGCATGGATGCCGTAGAAGTCAAACAGGCGTAGGAGGTAGGGCTCAAACGCGGGGTCGGCGTCGAGGTCACTCACTGCGTTCACTGTGAGTGCCGATGCCTCGCGATCAAACGAGTGCATTTCGAGCAGCCGATTCGTCCCTTGATCGAGTCGCTCGTAGAGGTCTTTTTTATACCGTTGTGTCCGCGCGACCAGATCGTCGATGTCGCCGCCTAACTCATCTCTGAATACGCGGTACAGTTCCGAGCCTCCCTTCAGGCAGTACGTAAACGCTTCAAGTCCTTCGCGGAGCCAGCGCATGCGGTTCTCTTCGGGTGAGTCGCTTAGGTAGGGGACATGGATGTGGATGATTTCGCGTTGGCCAATGCGGTCGAGGCGACCGATGCGTTGTTCGATGACTTCGGGGTTTTCGGGTAGGTCGTACAGGACCATGTGGTGCGCGAATTGGAAGTTGCGGCCTTCACCGCCGATTTCTGAGCAGAGGAGAAGGCGAGCGCCATCGTCCTCCGAAAACCAGGCCGCGCTGCGATCGCGTTGCAGGATCGTCATGTCTTCATGAAAAAGGGCGGTTTCGATGTTGAGGTGATGGGGGAGCTCGCCTGCGAGTTGGTGGACTTGTTTGCGATCCGTGCAAATCAGAAGCACCTTCTCTTTTGGCATCCCGCGCAAAAATTCTGCGAGCCATGAGCAGCGGTCATCCTCGGATGGGAGTGGGTAAAAGTGGGGTTTGCGTGCTGGAAAACCGGCGATGTTTTTGCGGGAGTTTCGAAACATCACTCGGCCTGGACCGTAGCGGTCGAGCAAGTCGCTAATGGGTTTACCTGCGGCTATCAGTGTGTCGGCTTCGCGAGCGGTAGCGATGTGTTGCGCGGCTTCCTCTTGGAAGGTTTTGAAGCTTGGGTAGCGCTCTGGGTCGAGAAGGCGAAGGCGTGCGAAATGGCTTTCGGGGCCGAGACCTTCGGGAGTCGCGGTGAGGAGCAGCACGTTCGGTGTTTTACTCGTGAGGGCCTCGACGAATGTATAAAGCTTGCTGGGGCTCTCGGGGCTCCAGTTTAAAGGATGGGCTTCGTCGATGATCAGTAGGTCCCAATCGGCTTGGTGAGCCTGCGCGAGTCTGCGGTCTTGTTGATCAAAGAGACTAGTGGCTGCCAAGATGATTT
>CAXMRT010000009.1:0-8792 GCA_964196025.1 uncultured Gemmatimonadales bacterium
CACTGCCCGACGCCCTTCGCCGCCCCCTGACCGAACGAACAGCAGCAATGGAATTTTCTGGCCGTGGGCGAGCGAATATTACTCGTATATTTACGACCGAGATCATGGCATCCCAAACGCTCGATGTCATTGAACGATGCCTGAATTCTGAACCCACCGCCATGAGTATAGAGGAGTCAACGATGACCGCGCACATGAACACAATCGTCGAACTTAAATCTGTTACAAAATCCTACCCCAGCAACTCGGGTCAGGAAGATTTGCGGGTTCTAGATGCGATTGACCTAAAAATTCAACATGGCGACCTCATCTCCATCATGGGACCCTCAGGGTGCGGAAAGAGCACCCTTTTGAATATCCTCGGCGGATTGGACGTTCCCTCAACCGGAGACTGTCTATTTGACGGAGAGGATCTTTCACGATTAAAGACTGATGCGCGCGCAGCCTTGCGCAACACGCGTATCGGCTTCGTTTTTCAACTGCACCACTTGCTGCCCCACTGTACGGCGCTAGAGAATGTGTTGCTGCCTGTTTTGGCGCTGCACAAGAAAACTAGCCCCGAGATCGAGTCTCGCGCCAAGGAGCTGCTCCAACGCGTAGGGCTTGAAGATCGTAGCGATCACTACCCCCATCAATTGTCCGGTGGTGAGCGGCAGCGAGTCGCAGTCGTCCGTGCGCTGATCAATCATCCTGACCTGATCCTAGCAGACGAGCCTACCGGAGCCTTGGATTATGATGCTGCATCGGATTTAGTGGATTTACTGATCGAGTTGGCTCAAGAAACCGGGTCCGCGATAGTAATGGTCTCCCATAGCGCCGAATTGGCAGGCCGAATGACTCTAGGATATGTGCTCGACCGCGGAGTTTTAACAGCGCGATGACCTTGCGTGACATAACAATCAAAACCCTGCGTCACTATTGGCGGACCAATCTGTGCCTTGTTGCGGGCGTTGCGCTCTGCAGTGCCGTGATCACGGGCGCGCTGATTGTTGGCGACTCGATCGACGCGTCCCTTCGAAAGATCGCGTTGTTTCGAATAGGTAATATCGCCACATCATTCACATTAGCCGACCGACACTTCCGCTCTGACCTGTCCACGCGCATGAACTCAGAGCTCAGCACTCCCAACGCCGTGGTTTCCATATTAACAAAGACGGGGTCTGCGAAAACACCCTCTGGAGAGAAACGCGCCAACCGAGTTTCGGTTTTGGGCGTGGCAACGGATTTTTGGGGTTTGGGATTTTCCCAAAAAAGAATTCCATTAAAGAAGGGTGAAGTTGCTCTAAATGCGACTCTCGCACGGCAGCTCGACGTTGCCATAAATGACGAGGTCATCGTTCGGGTGCCGAAGACTGGTAACCTCCCGGCTGGCAGCACGCTGTCTGTTGGAAATTCGGCAACGCTTGGGTTGCGGGCACGAGTGGTCGCCGTACTCGGAGATGAGGATTTTGGACGATACAGTCTACGCGCCCAACACCTCCCGCCAAACAATGCATTTGTCGACATAACCTGGTTGCAGGATCGGCTCGAATTGGAGGGAAAATCCAACACCCTCCTAAGCACCCTCCCCAGACAAGAAGCCACCACGGCAATGAACGCTTTCGTCACGCTAGAAGATCTAGAGCTTAAGCAAACGGTCCGCGAGACAGACGTAGTGCTCACCTCAGACCGAGTATTCATTGACTCAGGGCTAACCGAACAATTACTGATGATTGAAGAAGCCCCCCGCAGAACACTGACATGGTTCGTTAATGCAATCGAGACCTCGGAGCGATCCACGCCCTACTCGATGGTTGCCGCGCTAAACGGGCCCATCATCCCTTCGGATATGCCCAAAGACGGGATCATTCTGAATAAATGGCTGGCATCCGACCTCAAGGCCTCTAAAGGGGATGACGTCGTGCTGCGCTACCTCACCACGACTGATGGTATCGGACTCCAGACCAATCAAGCACGTTTTGTCGTGCATGATGTGACCGCTATGAAGGGTGCCGCTATTGAATCAACACTCTCGCCGGTTATCCCCGGGTTAACGGATGCGGACAATTGCCAGGACTGGGACGCAGACTTGCCGATCGATCGGTCACAACTGCGCGACAAGGATCAAGACTATTGGGAAAAGTACGGTGCCCTACCCAAAGCGTTCATTCGACTGGATCGTGGGCAATCCTTATGGTCGAACCCATATGGCGATGTAAGCGCGATACATCTGCAGAGCACCAACACTGCTCACAAAGCGCTTCACGCGTTGACCCCTCCCGGCCCTGGTTTTGTTTTCCACTCCATCCGAGATGAGGCGCTGAGGGGTGTGGACAATGCATTTGACTTTCGTGGGTTGTTTCTCGGGTTCTCAGCCTTTTTGATCGGTGCGGCGATGATGCTGATCACGTTGCTGTTCTCCCTAGGCATGCAGCAGCGAAGTCAGCAATCTGGCGTATTGGTCGCTATCGGTTTCCGTGAAACCGACATCCGCCGCATTTTTATGAGAGAGGCATGGATTCTTGCGGGAGCGGGTAGCGCGATAGGTGTGGGTCTTGGTGTCGGTTACGCCCAGTTGGTCCTGCACGCCCTCTCTAGTATTTGGCAAGGAGCTGTTAAGTTATCCACAGTCACGTATCACGCCGAAACAAGTTCACTTCTAGTCGGGTTCTGCGCGTCCATCGTAGTTGCTCTTATTTCGATTCGAGTTGCAACCAAGCGAACCAAGCGATCCTCAACCATTCGACTGCTTCAGGCTGCAACCGAGATGGTCGACGTAAGCCCATCAGCCTTGCTCAAGACCCAGCGCACACTAATCTTCACCTCCACGGCACTCGTTATCATTGCCGTCGGGACCCTCGTTTGCGCGATGCGACTGGATCATGCAACGGCTCAAATGATGTATGTTGGGGCGGGCTTCGTAGTCCTTTTGTTGGCAATTTGTTTGAGTCGACTATTACTCAATGGCATGACGCTTAGCCCGCATGCCCGTGGTCCATCCATCATGTCACTAAGTTTTCGAAGTCTCGGCAGAAAAGCGGATCGCAGCATGACCATCATTTCCCTCCTAAGTATTAGTAGTTTCATTATCTTAACCATGGACGCTTACCAACACAGACCCTCTGACGACACGACAAATCGCCTGTCCGGTACCGGCGGATTTGCGTTCATTGCAGAAACCGCTATTCCAGTGTTCGCGGATCCGGAGTCGCCGGCATTTCGCGAGCTTGCGGGTTTGAATGAAGCCCGATTTGACTCCGCGTCACTGATCCCTCTGCGGGTACTGGATGGCGATGATGCGAGCTGCCTTAATCTTAATCAAGCGCAGCGCCCACGCCTGCTCTCAGTTAACAGCGGCTACCTATCCAAACGTAGTGCCTTCAGCTTTACATCACTCATCGACGACTCCTTTGTTGACGACCCGTGGTCGATCCTGGAACAACCGCTCAAGGACGGGTCCATCCCCGTTGTTAGCGATCAAGCGACCCTGACATGGGGGCTACACAAAAGCCTCGGGGAAACCATCGAGCTTATTCACCCGGACGGCTCAACACTGCTATGCACGGTAGTGGGTATAACAGCGATGACGTTCCTACAGGGCAATCTCATCACCTCTGACCAACACTTTCTTAATAGCGTGAGCTCGGATACGGGACATCAAGCGTTTCTCGTCGACGCCGATCCCGCTGTCCGACAGGACGTTGCGGCGACGGTGACTCGTTCCCTAGCCGATTACGGAGTCGAGTTCGTGTCGACTCAGGACAGGCTTTCAGAATTCATGGAGGTGGAAAACACCTACATGAAAATCTTTCAAGCGCTCGGTGGCATCGGTTTACTCCTGGGCCTTGCCGGTCTTGGGATCGTGACTGCGCGCAATATCTCTGAACGCCGTCACGAATTTGGTGCGATGATGGCGATTGGGTTTCGTCAGAATCAAATTATGCACATGGTGCAGATGGAACATTGGAGCCTCATCTTTCTTGGCCTTCTTGCGGGACTCAGTGGCTCTATCGTAGCGTTGTGGCCCATGCTGACCACCGCAAGCCTTCCGGTATCCCCCCTGCTCGCAACGTCGGCATTGATTGCACTTAACGGTATCTTTTGGACCTGGGTCGCGATCCGGGCGACACTGAACTGCAGTGCTCTGGAAGGACTACGAGACGAATGAAATCACCGCCCCCTCTTTTTCTAGATCATCAATCCACTACCGCTGTCGACCCCAACGTTTTAGAGTCGATGATCCCTTGGTTCTCGAACGCTTACGGAAACGCCTCTTCGCGCACCCACGCCTACGGGGATGAGGCACGCGAAGCGGTAGATGCGGCGCGGGCAGAAGTGGGTAAGCTTCTTGGAACCGGTCCGCGTGATATCGTGTTCACCAGCGGAGCGACTGAGTCAAACAATCTGGCGCTTTTTGGAGCCGCTCGATTCTACCAGTCGAAAGGGCGACACATCATCACCGTTCAGACCGAGCACAAAGCCGTTTTGGATCCATGCCTAGCATTAGAACGCGAAGGGTTTACCGTTACACGCCTTCCCGTCGACCCTGAAGGCTTTATCTCCCTCTCCGATTTAGAAAAAGAAATCAACGAACAGACCATTTTGATAAGCGTGATGGCTGCGAACAATGAAATCGGCACGATCCAGAACCTTGCAGCTATTGGGTCACTAGCAAAGTTGAAAGGCGTACTCTTCCACACGGATGCTGCACAAGCACTTTCAACCCTGCACATAGATGTAGAAGCCTGTGGCATCGATCTACTTTCCTTATCCGCACATAAAATCTACGGGCCCAAAGGAGTAGGCGCGCTCTATATCCGTCGCCGAAACCCCCGGGTACGATTAATCCCTGTCGCCTATGGCGGCGGCCAAGAGAGAGACTATCGACCAGGCACACTCAATGTCCCTGGGATCGTCGGTCTAGGTGCTGCATGTTCCCGACTACGCCAAAACTTTACGAGTGAGCGAAAACACCTACTCGCTCTTGCCCAACACTTTACTAAAACGGTCCAAGACGGACTCGACGGAGTGCACCTAAATGGCCCGGCACTCGATAGGGTCGCAGGTAATGTGAGTCTAAGCTTCGATGGAGTCTCAGATGGGTTTGACCTTCTCCGTCGCCTACCAAGCCTCGCCATATCGACCGGTGCTGCGTGCACCACCGCAATTCCAGAACCCTCGCATGTTCTCAGGGCAATAGGAGTGTCTGCGGAACTGGCCCACGCGACGATTCGGCTCGGATTCGGAAAAGACAACACGCCAGATGAGTCGAATAGCGCTGCCGACATGATCCGGCGTAGTGTCATAGACGCCCGCAAGGACTTATAAGAGTGTCCCTACTGAAACACTTGCTGCAACCACTGTTGGGCTGCAGGTGGGAGCTTTAGCTCTTGCACCACGCTCTGAGGACTCGAACGGAGTATATATATGGCGAGAGCAGTGCAGTTTCCGAAAACGAGGCCTTTGTAAACGGCCGACTTCATCACCAATACGATAAAATATAGTTGATACAAGAGTGCCGCGCCTATCAGGAGAGCACCTAGCAAGGGGTTTGCCATACCAATCCCGACAGCCAACAGTGGCAGACAAATGATGATCAAAAACTCCTTCATTCCCTCCTTAAAGGAAGCGAGGAGGAGTCCCAATCCCGCAAACCCCACGAGAGTCTGAAGAGAAATCAAAAACCAAATCTGCGCTTTTTCATTTGCGCTGTCCAAGCTCCAATAGCCGAAATAGCCACCACCCCCACCGACCAGAACGAAGGTCACCAGAAACCCGATTAGTCGGCCTCGAAACTCTTTGCCATTCCGAATTTTCTCTGCCCGTGCGAACTCTTCCTTCTCTTCCTGCTTCGATTTGTGGCGACCTGACAGGTCATCTTGCGTGATCTCTTGAGCGTCCGGCTCTTTGTTTTGCGCCATAGCCATGATATCTGAAGCGGCAGTTGCGGCGGCGGTCTCGCTTGGGGCCTCTGGCGGCGGCGGTGCTGGCGCTGTTGGAGCAGCGGCAGCGTTAGGCCCCTTCAATTTTAGCCGAGCCTTACGGTTCGCCTGGACGTCTACGGATGCTCCGCACTTGCAAGTTGTTGTGTCACATACCGATGACACCATGCTCTCTTCACCGCATTTTGGGCACTCCACCGCAACATCCATTCTTTATTCCTCCGGTATCCTTGGCATAAAAACTAGCGTAGTTTACGACAGAAATAACGCTAAGGCAAGCTAGGCACCGCCATAACACGGACTAAGTCCGGTGAACACCCGTCATTCCACTTGATGCACTATTACGAGCTGTTAACATCTGGGCGTGAAACCGCTACTCACCATTGTCCTACTATTCCTAGCTACAAGTATCTTGGCCGCAGAGGCCCCTGTTCGCCATGATTGGCCTCAATTTCTCGGCCCAACTGCAAACGGGGTGTCGAGGGAGACGGGATTGAACCTAACGTGGCCGACATCTGGCCCGCCTCTACTCTGGGAACGCACTCTGGGTTCGTCATACGCATCCCCTGTCGTATCCGACGAACAATGCATTGTGTTTCATCGGCTATTGGATCAAGAAATTGTTACCGCACTCGATTCAAAAACGGGTAAAGAACTCTGGAAATCCTCTTACCCTACTCACTATCGTGATCGGTACGGATACAGCAATGGTCCTCGGGCTGCCCCGCTCGTGCACAGCAATCAGGTGTATACGATAGGTGCGGAAGGAGTGTTGAGCCGATTCTCCTTAAAAGACGGAACCCTTAAATGGCAGCGAAAACTGAATGAGGAATTTTCGGTCGAACAGAATTTCTTTGGGGTGGGTGCCGCGCCGGTTATCTCTGAGACCCGGTTATTGCTAAACATTGGAGCCGTTTCTGCGCAAAAGAAAATGGGCGTAGTGGCTCTTGATATCGATACAGGCAAGACCGTGTGGTCCGCCTCGGATCATCTCGCAAGCTACTCAACCCCCACGGTGACGACATATAACGGAAAAGAAGTCGCAGTATTCCTTACGCGCAGAGGAGTTCTAATCCTCCAGTGTGAAGACGGAAAGATCCTGTATGAATCAAAGTTTCGATCTACAAAAACCGAATCCGTAAACGCCTCGAGCCCGGTAGTGTTTGGTAAACAGGTTTTGGTATCCGCAACCTATGGGACAGGCTGTATGTTGATATCACTCGATGGGGATAGAATTACCGAGACCTGGCGCAAGGAAGACGCCCTCCAGAGTCATTGGGCAACCAGCATCTATTCTGACGGGTCCATATACGGCATGCATGGCCGTCATGAATCTGAATCAGTATTTCGTTGCCTGAATGCTCTAACCGGAGAAATCAAGTGGACCTCGGGCCGAGGACTCGGTCGGTCGTCGTTCCTCATGGCTCAAGGGCACCTTATCGTCCTCGGTGAACGTGGAGACCTAGCCCTCATTCGCGTATCAGACACTCAGTACGACGAGCGCTTCCGGCTACGTGTGTTAGATTACCCAAGCTGGACGCCACCCATTCTGGCTCAAGGCCTACTCTATCTCCGAAGCGAGACGCAGTTGAAGTGTTATGACCTCACGCCAGCGCGCTAAGACTGGCACACATCCGTCCGACTAGTAGCCAAGCACTTTTAGGTGCTTCTTGTACGTCTTCGCCGACCCCTGTAACGACTTCAGCTCAGGCTTCGACAGTTTGAGTGGCAGAATTTTTTCAATCCCCTTGGCACCAAGAATAACGGGAACTCCAATATAGAGATCTTTGATCCCATACTCGCCATCAAGATAGGCGGATGCAGGAAGAACCCGCTTTTCGTCGTTCAGAATCGCCTTGCACATATCAACCGTGGAGGCTGCAGGCGCATAAAAAGCTGAGCCCGTCTTCAACAACTTGACGATCTCGCCACCACCGCCAGCTGTGCGGTCGCAGATCGCTTTGATCCGATCTTTTGGAAGGAGTTCGGAAATAGGAATGCCTGACACGGTGGTATAACGAGGAAGCGGAACCATCGTGTCACCATGACCACCGAGCACCATCGCATCAACATCCGTCATAGCGACACCCAACTCCATCGCAATAAACGAGCGCATCCGAGTGGCATCAAGAACACCCGCTTGACCCAACACTCTCTTCTTCGGAAACCCGGTTTTTTTCATCATGTGATAGGTCATCAAATCCAGAGGATTAGAAACGACGATAACATAACTCTTCGGGGCATACTTCTTAATATTCGCCGCTACAGAACCGATGATGGCCGCGTTTTTATTGAGGAGGTCTTCACGAGTCATGCCCGGCTTTCTCGGCAATCCCGCAGTGACAACCACGATATCCGAATTACGGATGCCAGAGAAACGAGTCGTTCCCTTGATTATACAGTTGTACCCACGCACAGGACCGGCTTCAGTAAGATCCAACGCTTTCCCTTGCGGTACGCCGTCTACAATATCGACGAGAGTGATATCCGCCAAATTCGCTTCTGCCAAATACTGCGCGCAGGTTGCACCAACGTTTCCAGCACCAATTACCGAAATCTTTCTATTCATATCAGGCCACTTTCTTGACAGGCATTTATGTGTGTCATGCACACTGTTTAAGGAGATACTACAATCGGACCAATCGACTCATGGTGCAAATCAAAAAAGTTGAAAAAAACGTGTTTTTTTCGGCACTATTGTGTAATTTGGACGGATACGCATTGGGGACGCTCGTGATATCATTCGGCACACCAGACCTGTCAGGCCACATAGAAAACACACCACCGCTGTCGAGTTGCGCCCAGTCCTGCATAGAACTCGTCCTGTCCCCCACCACCACTCTCAGCGATGTGCAGGAGGTGCTTTCAAAA
>CAXMRT010000010.1:0-4194 GCA_964196025.1 uncultured Gemmatimonadales bacterium
TGATAAGATTGATGCGTTTAATAATGCGGACAATCAGACTGAGGCGGCGGTTGCGGCTGTTTTGAAGACTGGCTTGGATGAGAAGCGAGCGGCGGCTGGGTATGCGGCGATGCGTCCTTGGTTGAGGGATAATGTGGCGAATTCGCAATCATTGCTGTACTACGCGGCTTTTTGTGCACAGACGGCAGGGGAATGGCCCGAGGCGGTTACGTATTATCGAAAAATGCTGAAGAGCAAGTCGGTGGATGCCAAGGTAGCGGGTTTCGCAACGCCAGCCGTGTATCGTTTGTTGATCAATGACTTGAAGGATGTCGATTCCGCTTACTTGTTTATGCGTGAGGACGGAGACCGGCTTCGCCAGTATGGCCGTGCGAAACAGTTTGATCAGTGGTTCCTCGCAGAGGCAAAGAGGCGCGGCGATTTCGCGGCGATCGCTGATCGCTTAGCCTCTATATACGCCACGGCTGGAGATAAGCCGGCGGACTTTTCTCGGGTGTCAGATTACCTGTTTCGTGAACTCGGTAAGTTTGCGAAGCCGGACGAAGGGACGATTGCAGCCATGGATCGTTTGGCTAAGGCCGCGGTAAAAGATCCCAAAATCAAGGCACGTTGGGATTGGATTAACGAGGCTTCGGCTTTAGCTCCCAAGGCGGCTGAATTCATTAAGTCGCGTAAGGAAATTCCAAAAGAGCTGTACGCCAGCCCGTTAAAAGCAGCCAAGGCTTTGACGTCTGTTGATCCCCATGATGGGCCCATGCTGGTGGCCAAGGGCTGGGCGCAGTACAATAATGGGGATACCCCGACAACGCTCAGATTTATTCAAGCTCATCGGGATTTGAAAGCGGAGCCCATCGAGCAGGCGTTCGCTCGTTTGTCACCTGCTGATGCAAAGCGATTGTGGGATACCCCATTCACGGACCCGAGGGGGCGTAAATTTACGGTTTCGATCTATTTTTCTCCGAAGAAGATGCAGGCACTGCTGACTCGTTCACCCGCGCTGGGCAATTCATTGTCCGCTCCTTCTGCAGGAGCCTGGGACGCCAAGATGACGCTTGAGGATGCGCGCGCCTTAGCGCCGCTCTTGATGCGGAATCCTCACGGAGATGCCGCACTGGTCCGAGCTTACGCTGCTGCTGGCACCAACTTGTCATCTAAGATACTTGAGTCGATGGCGAAAACCGAGAGCTGGCGCTTCGCTGGGCATAAAAACCTTTCGGCTGCCCGAAGCATGGCTGACTTGGTGTATAGATCGGGTTGTAAGACAGATGGGGATCGCAACAAGCTGGTGAAGAAGTACGAGGCAATGTTCGATGCACGTAATGCTGGGATTAGGAAGCATGTAGGAAAGGCCGCCGATAGTAAAAACCGGATGGCTGCGTTTAATGCCATGTACAGGGAAATGCGGGGGACCCCAAGCACGCCCGGAGTGATGGGCTTGTGGAATCAGTTGCTAAAGGAAGCTCCACATCCGGACAAAGCACAAATTCTGAAAAAGATGACGGCTGATTATGTCTCCGCTCCAGCGGCTTCGAAAGAACTTCAGGCGCAGTTGCTCGCTCGAACTCTAGCAACGATCGATTTCGGCAACCCTTATTCCAAACTCACTATGGGCCCGTCGTTTTCCGGCGGTTGGGACCGCTGGGGTCATGGTAATGTGCGGAAGGCTTTACCGGAGTTCGCCGCATACTTGGAGAAGTTGCTCGGGCAACAGAAGCAGGCAGGCGCGCTGGACGAAGGGGTTTTTAGCATGTGGCTCGATTGTGTAAATCCTAAAAAGAAGGAGTCGGCCGCGTTTATGCAAGAGTTGGTGAAATCTCCGGCCTACGCGAAAATGGACACCGCGTTTCACAAAGCAGCGACCCACAGTTTACTTTTCGGAACCATGGCTCTGACGACGAAATCTGTGACCGACCCCACTATTGTCAGCCGCGAGTTGCTGGCGCTGCCGAAAGAGGCTGCTCCGGCTCAGGTGGAGGCCGCATTGAAGGCCGTAGTGACGCGTGTTGCCAAGGCGTCAGTGCCCGTAACGGTGTATGGTTTGAAGCCAGTTGCGGCGTTGCCGAAACTAACAGGTGCTAGTCGTTCTCTGGCTCTGGCTTTATTCAAAGATCTTTCACCTTTGGGAGTCTATCCACGTGATAAGGGTTACGGCCCGTTAGTTGCACGCATTATTAAGGACCAGCAGGACTCGAAACAGTTTGGAGCCTTAGCTCCTTACGCCGCAGGGCTCTGGCGGGGAATTGCTTCTGATTCGAATGAGCGTGCTGATTTTCCTTTTGCAAAAGCATTGGTGGCGTATTCCGAGGCTGCCCTCGAGGCCGGCTCGTATTCTGAGGCGATGTCCATTGCAAGTATTGGTCTCAAGAGTCGTGTTGATGCGTTGGACCCTAAAAATGAGCACCGTGGTCGCTCCGCACGAGCCGGGCAGTTGCGTCGTATCGTCGGGCAGGCCGCGACCGCTTTGGGTGTAGTAGAGATTCCGGTTGAAGAAACACATCCGGATTATGGATTGTATAAATCAAACTCAGAGTTCGTGCTAGGGAACCTTGAGTCAGCATGGACTCTATATCTTGCCAATGCAGATAAATTGACGCCCGCTGAAGAAGATCCCGAGGCTCAGCCTTTGCTGCGCAAGTTGTCAGTGGAGTACGGCTTCTGGGTGATGCGGGAGAATATTGAAAACGGACGCCGTGATGAGGCAAATGAGCTTGTGAAGCGCCTGACTATCTGGTCTCGGCAGGAAGCGGGGTCTTTCGGTCTTGAGCAGGAAGCAGAACTAAAGATTATTTTAGCTGACATCGCCTTGTTGAAGGGGGCTTTGCCCACTGCTCGGGCCTGGTATCGTAAAGTCGCCGACGCACGCGAATACGAAGGGTCTAGTGTGCAGGTCCGCGCAGCCCTAGGTTCCGTAAATGTTGACCGGATATCCAAAAACTATAGCGCAGCTTTAGAAGAGTTGGAGCGATTGTTACGGAATAAGACTCCGTCCATTCGTAGCAAGGTGCGTTATGCACGTGCCGAAGTGTTGATGGATCAGGAAAATTTTAAGGATGCTTACGGCGATATTGAGGCGGTTTTGCGCGGGGATCCGAATCATGCGGATGCGTTGATTTTACGTAGTACCTTGCAGAAACAGATGCGGAAACTTGTGGAGGCAAGCGAGGTTGAGTTGGGTGTGTCACAGGAAGATAAAGTGATGATCCCTGGGGAGACCCTGAAAATAAATTTGAACGATCCTACCTTGAGTGTTTCTGGCGTAGGCGCTGATATTGAGGTCGAAGTATGGGCTAAATCCGGTGACCATGAACGCGTGTTGCTGCATCAGTTGGGCGACAGCAGGGATAAGTTCCGTGCGGACGTGATGACGTCTCTTGCTCCACCGGTGAAAGGTGACAAAGTATTGCAGGTGTTAGGTGAGGATGAGATTCGTTACGGGTTCTCCAAGCGTTTCCGTGCGAAGATGAAGGACTTGCCTCCTGATCCGGATATTGTGATCACCATCGCCTCAGACGCGCATTTATCATTTTCTGCGGGAGCGTTTGCCACACGAGAAGGAGAACGTAGGCTTGATATTTCCGAGCTAGGGTTGTCGAGTGCTCAAGCCAAACTAGGCATGCGTTCCGTACGGCCGGGTAATCCTGTCTATGTGCGTGTAACGGATGCCGACCGGAGCAAGACGGGCGGGGTGGATGAACTTCCTGTTGAGCTTGAAACCTCTAGCGGTGACTTCATTCGACGTATGGTGTTGAAGGAAACGGGTCCTTATACAGGAGAGTTTGAGGGTGTTGTACCGACAGCGGGTGCACAGGCCTTGGCTTTCGCTTCCGAGAGTGCGCCGGGGCGTGATCCGAATATGTCGATTAGTTCCAAGGATTACCCGGGTTGGCTGGGCAAAGTAGGGGACTCTGAAAAGGCACGCATCTTCGGTGTGGATATGAATGATAACGTGCCAGTGGATAAGATGGCAGTCACCTGGCTGGCTCCTGAGACGTCTATTACGCATTTTGTCCTGCAGACCTCTATGAATGGCGTGAACTGGGTGACGCGTGCCCGGTATCCGGAGAATCTAGCTCCATGGGATGGCCGTCCGCGAGTGACGTCATTCCCCACCTATAAAGAGGGGATCCCCGTGTCGGCATTAGAGGGTCGTGATGTGCCTAACGATTGGCGTGAAAAAATGGACCTTACATCGGC
>CAXMRT010000011.1:0-10206 GCA_964196025.1 uncultured Gemmatimonadales bacterium
ATCGGGCCATGGAAGATGCATGTCCGACTTTCATCCCAAACAGGAAACGACTATGGCTTCGTGGCCTCCCGCGACACGCCACTCTTATTCCAAGTTGAACAGGATCTGAGTGAACGGTTTGATCGTGCCACGGAACAGAAGACGGTTCTTGAGGGAATGATGACACGACTCGACGCCTTCAACGCTCAGGTAAAAAGGGAAGGATCTTTTTGGAACAACCAGTGAACGCCCTGGAAACACCGCTCCCCTAAGTGAACTCGGCAAACGCCCCATAGATAAGTCAGGGTTTCGAGGCAATTCCGGCTCCGGCCACAATCGTGAACACCAACAAAAAAGGCCTTACAATAATGACGCATTTCATACTGGGGTTATCTCTCACTCTCGCGTTGCACGCGGGAACGCTCAGGGCAGCCGAAAACGAGTCTCGCGATAGCAGGCCCAACATCCTCTTCTGTTTTGCCGATGACTGGGGCTGGCCGCATGCCGGCGCCTACGGTGACCCTGTCGTCAAAACTCCCGCCTTCGACCGCATCGCCGAAGAGGGCGTGTTGTTTCAACACGCCTTCATCTCGTCGCCCTCCTGTACCCCCAGTCGCAACGCGATCATTACGGGTCAGCAGTTCTATCGACTAGGAGAAGGCGCCAATCTCTGGTCGACCCTCGACGTCCAACACCCAAATTTCATGTCTCTCCTCCGCGACTCGGGCTACGAAACCGCACACTGGCGCAAAGCCTGGGGCCCTGGCAACCCGAAGCCCGGTGGCTACACTCAACATCCTTGCGGCAAACAGATGGCCTTCTCTGCCTTCATGCAGGAACGCGACACATCCAAGCCCTTCTGCTTTTGGTTCGGGACCTCCGACCCACACAGAGGCTACAAACTTGGCAGCGGTGAAAAATCCGGTATGGATGTCTCGAAGGTGCCCGTCCCTGCGTTCTACCCAAAAGCAGATACTGTGCGTTCGGATATCGCCGACTACTACTACGAAGTGCAACGCTGGGACCAAGACGTCGCTAAGGCTCTCGAGCTGCTGGAAGCAAAGGGTGTTCTGGAAAATACGATCGTGGTGATGAGTGGCGACCACGGCATGCCCTTCCCGCGTTGCAAGGGCAATCTGTACGATTGGGGTGCGCGCGTACCTCTAGCGATCCGTTGGGGTGCACACATCAAACCCGGACGCACCCTCACCGATTTTGTTTCGACAACCGATCTCGCCCCGACGTTTCTGCAGGCAGCCGGACTCCCCGTGCCTAAGGTCATGACGGGCCGCTCGCTCATCTCTTTGCTGAAAACTGACAAAGAAGGACGCGTTGATTCGACACGCGATCACGTTGTCTACGGCCGCGAACGTCACGTCGTCGCGCAAGAAGAAAACATCGCCGGCTATCCCTCACGTGCGATTCGTACAGACACATACCTCTATATCCGAAACTACGAACCCGCCCGCTGGCCCGCTGGAACACCCGACCATGAAAAGGCGCATAAGAAAAATGCCTGGCTGGGGGACTGCGACAATGGACCGACCAAATTCTATCTATGGGCGAACCGCGGGCTTGATGAGTTACACCAAGGTATGTACGACCTCTCATTCGCCAAACGTCCTGCCGAAGAACTCTACGTCATCGCGGACGATCCTGATCAGGTCAACAACGTCGCCAAGGACAAAAAGTATGCAGAGGCAAAAACCCAACTAGCCGCCCAGCTCACGCGCACTCTCAAGAAAACCGCCGACCCCCGCGAGACAGACGCCGAGGTGAAGTTCGATCACTACACCTACCCCGGCGGTGTCCCTCAACGGCCCAAAAGCGAGACGCTAGACAGCTTCAGAAAAACGGGTAAGTGGTAAGGTTATATACCGAACGTGATAGCCTGGCCGTGAGGCGTGTCGAGACACGCTCGATATCCTCGGCGAAAACCATCGGGATGCTCAAAACCATGCACGCGAAGGGGGTTGCGGCGCATTTTCTTTGTCACCTTACTCCTGCTGATAATCTTTTCCGTTGAGACTGCGGACAACGGAAACCATCCAGGCGGCCAGTTCTTTCTTCATGCGCTCACGCCGCTGTTTGTGAACGGGGTCCTTGGACAAGTCACTGGCTTCCATCGGGTCCGACACCAAGTTATACAACTCATAACGCGCTCCGATACGGTGCAACTTCCACGGCCAGTCATTCCAGGCTGCATGTCCAGTGGTGGTGTCCTCCGGGAATTGGGGGAATTCATCGACATCTTTACGCATGCGCGGCGGGTCATGCGGCAAGGGTGCGCCGGCCTGTTGCTTCTCCATAACCGCCTTTAGGATCCGGTCACTCCACGTTGATTGCCCCTTCTGAAAACCGTGCCAGAAGCCCATCGGCTTACTACGCGTCGTCGCCTTGCCCGCGATAATGTCGCTAACATCAATCCCATCCAGCGGATGGGGCGCCTCCGCGTCCACTCCCGCCATCGCCAGAACTGTGGGTGTGATGTCGGACGTGAATACAGGGACGGCGGTGCGTCCTTTCAGCTTGCGAGCCGGCCATTCGAGAATCGCCGGCACCCGCAACCCTCCTTCGTAGATGCTTCCCTTCTGTGCACGTCCGCCGGAAAACTCGTGAACCAGTCCGCCGTTATCGCTGCAATACCAAAGCATCGTGTTCTCTGCCATGCCCATACGCTTGAGCTCCTTACGCAGGCGGCCGAGCTGCTGATCGAGTAAGGTGATCTCCCTGTAATAGCCGGCATCCTTTTTCCCGTCGTAAAGACTTTTTCCGGCCGGCACTTCTTCATGCGGGTCATGGGGAGAAGGAAACCAGACAACCGTAAAGACCGGGCGCGTCCCGTCCTTATGTTTTTTAAGGAAGGCGAGCGCATCATCCACCACCAACACAGAGCCTTTTCCCTTGCGATGCTCGACCACGCCATTCCTGCTCAAATACGGATCGTTATCAAAAAAGTTCAGGCCGATTGCCCATTCATCAAATCCCATGCCGCTCGGATTACAGGGAGAGTCGGGTTGGCCCGAGCCAATATGAACTTTTCCGAAAATGCCCGTAACATACCCGGCCTCTTTTAGCGTTTCGGCAAGGGTCTGCTCATGCGGCCGCATGTAGCGCCCATGGTTGGTCACCTTGGTACGGATCGGATTACGCCCTGTGAGCACACTGGCGCGGGTCGGTGAGCATACCGGGGCCCCTGCATAGAAACGGTCAAACACAAACCCGTTTGCGGCCATTTCATCCATCACCGGGGTCTGCACAAAGGGGTGCCCGTTATAAGCGGTATCCCCCCAGCCCTGATCGTCAGCCATGACAAGGATGATATCCGGACGGCTGTGGGTCGCGGCTTCTGTACAAAGGGACACGAAACCACAAACGCATAAGAATAAAATAGTCGTAGCAGTGCGAGTAACTCGATAATTAATCATCACGAGGTTATAGCAGGCCAGTCGCTGGCTAGCCAGAACTCCTTCCCGGGCGAGAGTACGGGGAACACGCAACTTGAGCCTCGCTCTCTGTCGGCGTCTTCTACAGAGGCGGTCCGCCTGTGTTCATCAAGTTGAAGCAGTCCCTTTTTATATGTTGCTGCAGGGTGTTGATCTACGCGACATACATCGTCTCGAGCTTCTGGCCTGCGTCACTCAACGGCTCGATGACGGGGCAGCGCTCGTCGCAAGCACTCCCATCATCGTACCACGTTGATGTGCTCTGACCGGTAACGTGTAGGGCTTTGTCCGGTATGACGGCGGAAGGCGTGTGAGAAGTGACTGTGGTCATAGAAACCGCACTGCTGCGCGATGCTTGCGATGGTGTCGTTCGTTGTTTCGAGAAGCCAACAAGATTTTCGAACTCTTACTCGCAGTAGATATTCTTTTGGACTAATTCCCAGGGCCGCGTTGAAGCGGCGCGTGAACTGACTGTTGGAAAGTCCGGTCAACTGCGCAAGTTCTGTCATCTTCAACTCACTCGCATAAGAATCGTGAATGCGACGCACGGCGACATACAGCAAGCCGAAGGGAGTCGTCTTGATCGTTGATTCGTTGATCAAGCGGTGAGTACCCGCGACACCCACAACACGGCCAAGGCGATCTCTCACAGGAAATTTGCTGTAGATGATCATACTGTCCGACCCGGCTTCTTCAGGTGCGGGTGCGAGCTGGTTCACGATCGGCTTCCCAGAACGCATCACCATCTGATCGCCTTCGACGTAACGTGCAGCGCGCTCCTCTGACCAATAGTCCGCATCGGTACGTCCCAACGTTTCAGCCTCCTCTGAGACATTGCAGTATTCACACGCCCGCCGGTTCTGCATAACGAAGCGACCTTCACGGTCTTTCATGAAGAACGCGTCATCACTCAACAGACCACTGAGATCGGTGGTAACCGACCGCCAATCGACCTCTGACAAGAATTGCTCCGCATTGAAACTCGAACTCATGCGTGATTTTTACACGAAAATGCGCAAACTTTACAAGACAGTTCTGCCGGGGTGCGTTAGATTATCACCATGATAACCCCCAAAACCTTAGAAAATACATCCATTGTCATCGTCGGTGGCACAACAGGGCTAGGACTTTCGGCCGCTAAACATTTTCTACACGCTGGGGCCAATGTCGTGGTACTTGGCCGCAAACAGCAGAGTGTGGACGAGGCCCTCGACGCGCTACAGGCACTCGCACCCGACAAGGCCGCTGCGCTCGCGGGAGATGCGATCGACCCGGAGACCGCGCCGCGTGCGATTGACTGTTGCTTGGAGAAATTTGGTGGGTTTGACGGACTCTATCACGTGGCAGGCGGAAGTGGCCGATCCTTCGGCGATGGCCCGCTGCATGAGGTGACGGATGAGGGCATAGACAAGACACTCGACCTCAACCTAAAGTCGCTCATTCTCAGCAATCGGGCCGCCACGCAATCGTTTTTGAAACGCAAGGTGCCAGGCAGTGTTCTAAACATGGGGTCGGTGCTCGGCTACTCACCTTCACCGAAATATTTTTCGACACACGTTTACGCGGCAGCAAAAGCAGCGATCATCGGACTCACGAAATCGAGTGCGGCTTATTACGCCGCTCAGGATATTCGCTTTAATGTGATTGCGCCGGCACTGGTAGAAACTCCGATGGCCCAGCGTGCAGCAAACGATGAGGTCATTCAGAATTTCATTAAGACCAAACAACCGCTGGATGGCGGACGCATCGGATGCCCGGAAGATCTGGATGGCTTGGCCACGTATCTCATCTCTCGAGAAAGTCGTTTTGTGACAGGTCAGGTCATCGCCGTTGACGGTGGCTGGACGGTGTCGGATGGCCAGTTCTGATTTTTCATGCATGACACGTACAACAGTCTCGCTGATCTAATACCCCCTTCCTTACCGAAAGTGAGTGGACTCTCCACCCTTCTGGGTTTTGATGGAACGGTAGACATCATCTGTAGGCCTGTCGAAACCCGCAGGGGACCGGGTGATGACTACACCCCGTTTTCGGCGATCCGCGACTTGGGAAACCGGATCACTGCGGCTGACGGCAAAAGCGCCTTGATTGAGATTGTCAACGAACAGGTGAAGATTGGCGGAAACGGACCGATCATGGCGAACGCATTGGCCGAGTCTGAACTCGACGTCCACTATATCGGCACGCTGGGTAAACCCAGCATCCACCCAGCTTATGGCTCTTTCACCGAACGCATCCACTGTCACTCCATTGCAGAACCCGCGATCACTCATGCCCTAGAGTTTGATAACGGTAAAATCATGCTAGCCTCCATGAACAGCTACGAACAGGTCACTGCAGACGTTTTGGAAAGCGAGGTTGGTGTCGAGGCGATGGCTGATCTGATCGAGAACGCACAACTCGTTTGCCTGTTGAACTGGACCTGTCTCCCCGGGCTAAATGCTATCTTTGACTGGATCACTCTATCGGTCCTGCCTCGGGTAGAGGCGAACCCACAACGGCTTTTCTTCTTTGACCTAGCAGATCCATCGATGCGCTCTGCAGAGGCGCTCCGAGATGTGCTTCAACGCATAAGTCGCTTTGCAGATTTTGGTCATACTGTTCTCGGTATGAACTTTAACGAAGCGGTCCAGGTGAGCGAGGCACTCTCCCTGCAAGCGCCAAAGCCCGAGGCGAAGTCTCTGTGCAAGGCATTGGAATCCATTCGATCCGCGCTCAATATCCAAACGGTGATGGCTCACCCTGTCGACTTCGCGGCCTGCGCGACAGCCGACGGTAGCTGGGCCGCCCCGGGGCCTCATACAGATACGCCCAAAATCACAACAGGTGCTGGGGACAACCTTAATGCCGGCTTCTGCCTAGGGCTCATGCTCGGATTTCAACCTGACGATGCGCTTAAACTTGGCGTGCTATACTCGGGTTACTACGTTCGCACCGCGCACTCACCACATCTTCAGGACATTCCTGCTTTTATCGAATCACTCCAAACCTAACACACGCTAACAACAAAGAAGCCAATACTATGACACCATCCCTACAGTTTCTCGAAAAATGCCGCGGCCTCATCGATGCCGTCGAGTCGCAGCAAACCGCCATCGGCGAGGTCGCCGACCTCTTCGCCAAGACCATCCTCGCAGGCCGCATGGTCCACCTCTTCGGCTCCGGACACAGCCGGATGATGACGGAAGAAATGTGGCCGCGCTACGGATCCTTCCCTGGCTTCAACCCAATCGTTGAACTCTCTCTTTCCTTTCACAATCTTGTCATAGGCGCCAATGGGCAACGCCAGGCCATGTTTCTCGAAAACGTGTCCGGTTTGGCCGACCGCATCCTTCGCAACTACGACCTTGGTGAACCTGACTCAGCCCTAGTCATTTCATCGAGTGGCTGCAATGTGGTGCCCGTCGAAATGGCAGAAATTTTCCAACAGCGCGGTGTTAAAGTCGTTGCCCTGATCAGCAAGCTGCACTCGGAGCCCAGCACGAGCAAGCATCCCGATGGCAAAAAGCTACAAGACTTCGCCGACATCGTCCTCGATACAGGCGCGCCACTGGGTGACGCCATGGTGAAAATTGAGGGGCTCGACACGCCAGTCGCTCCTGGCTCAACAGTGGGGGGTTGTCTCATCGTCAATTCGATCAAAGCCGAAGTGGCACAACGGCTCACCGACGCCGGGCAGCCACCCAAGGTCTTGAGTGCCGCGGCCGTTGTTGGCAACGAACGCGCCGTTGAACTCTTCGAAAGCGCCTACGATGAACATGCTCATCGCATCGCAAAATACTACGAAAACGTCGGACAATAGGTTACCACTCATGCTCGATGTGGATAGCTTACCGATTCAGTCAGAATCCGAAACCGATGTGCTAGTCATCGGCGCAGGGTCGTCCGGCTGCGCCGCTGCACTTGCCGCGAAGGCATCCGGTGCCACGTCGGTCACTCTGATCGAACGTGCCGGCTTTCCCGGCGGAATCTCCACCCAAGCTCTCGATACCTTCTACGGATTCTTTACCCCTGGTGACAGCCCAAAGAAAGTAGCCGGTGGTATCGGCAACCAGGTCGTCGATGCACTCGATGCGGCAGGCGCGGTCTTTCTACGGCCCAACACCTACGGAGCCGGCACCGGCGTAAACTATAACCCAGAACGATTGAAGCTGGTTTGGGATAAACTCCTCGACGAGGCCGGCGTGCGCACCCTCCTTCACACGAACATGATCACGGTGGAACGCAGCGCAACCGACGACCGCATTGAGTCCGTCGTCGTTGCTGGCAAACAAGGTCTTTCTAGAATCAAAGCGAAAATCTTTATCGATGCTTCGGGCGATGCAGACTTCTGTCATCTCGCAGGAATAGCGTACGAAACAGCCGGGGAACATGAGCCCGTGCAAACGATGACCACCACCTTCCGAATGGCCAATGTTGATCTCGACCTCTACCAGACGTCCGGCGGAAAGAAGATGTTGATGCAGAAGATGGAAGAGGCCGTTGAACAGGGCACTCACGAGCTCCCTCGGAAGTCGGGCAGTATTCATAAAATGAATGTCGAAGGCTGCATCGCCGCAATTGCTGTTCGAGTGGCTGGGTTCTCAGGGCTCGATAGTGAAGAGCTCACCCGCGCGGAGCAGGAAGGCCGACGACAAGCGTTCATTTATGAAGGCTTCTTACGCGATTGTGTTCCCGGTTTTGCGGACTCGAACATTATTGGCCTGTCTTCTGGAATCGGCGTGCGCGAAACCCGTCGCGTATACGGGCGCTATCGTCTCACCCGTGAAGACTGTCTGGGTAATGCTCAATTTGATGACAAAGTGTTACTCTGCGGTGCGCCGATCGAGGATCATCGCCAATCAGAAAGCGGCGAGGATGAGACCCACTGGGCCTACGTTCCTGATGGCGGTGTCTACGAAGTCCCTTTCCGATGTTTCATTCCAAAGGACTCTGACCAAACACTGGTCTGCGGGCGCTGCTTTAGCGCCACACACGATGCTCATGCGTCCTGCCGATCAATGGCACAAACCATGGCAATGGGACACGCATGCGGAACTGCCGCAGCGCTCGCTCTACAACAGGGCGTCGCCATTCCTGATCTGCCTATCGATACCCTTCAGACGACTCTACGCGCCCAAGGCGCCATTCTTGAAATGCCCGCTCACGTCGCGGACATAAGTGCCGATGGCTGGGCGAACAATCGAAAAATGGAAAACGGGTAATCGTATGATTCGCACTGTACTAGGAGATATCGATCCCAAGAATTTCGGTGTGTGCTATGCGCACGAACACATTATTATTGACGACAATGTCGCTACGCTGCGCGCGCCCGACTTTCGGCTTCCATCGGTAGAAAAGGGCATCGCTGAACTAAGTCAGTTTTACGCAGACGGCGGGCGCGCGATGGTGGACTCCATGCCATGCGATGCGGGACGCAATGTCGTAAAACTCGCGGAGATCTCCAAACAATCGCAGGTGCACATTCTCTGCCCAACCGGCCTGCATATTGCCAAATACTACGATGACGGGCACTGGGGGCATCACTACAGTGTGGATCAACTCAGCGACCTATTTACACAGGACATCGAAAACGGAATCGATCGCCATGACTACTCAGGCCCCTGTGTCGAACGCACGGAGCATCGCGCTGGATTGATAAAAATTGCGAGCGGCGGAGTCACGCTAAGCGATCGTGCACGACGGGTATTCGAGGCCGCTGCGAAAACCCACCTCCAGACCGGTGCACCGATCCTTACACACGTGGAACAGGGTGACGGTGCACTCGAGCAGATCAACGAGCTTTCCATGCACGGCGTCGACCTCTCAAAAGTTGTGTTGTCACATACCGACAGGAAACCGGAACTCAGTTATCACCGCGACATTTTACAAACCGGCGTATGCGTCGAATACGACAGCGCCTTTCGCTGGAAAACCGACGACAATCCGACCCTCGAGCTGGTGATGACCCTGATCGAAGAGTTCCCTGACCAAATCATGCTGGGGATGGACGCCGCGCGCCCCGCTTATTGGAAGCACTATGGTGGACAGCCCGGACTCAGTTATTTACTTAATGAATTTACCGTCGCTATGACCGCGCGCGGACTCACCCCGGCACAGTGGCAGCGCATCTTTGTCACGACACCCGCCAAAACGTACACCTTCAAACCAACAGGATAGACTCATGTCTGAAAAAATCTGGAAGATCGTAGGGATCGAATTTTCTCACATGCATATGGGCGACCTACTACGCATGGTCGAGCAACATCCGCAGGCCGAAATCGTCGGCATTTGTGATCCTCATCCGGAGCGGATGAAAGACGCACAAAAGAATTTTTCACTACCAGACGAAAAAGTATTCACAGACTACAAAACGTGCATGGAAGCCACCGAGCCAGATATGGCGATTCTTTGTCCACCCACCGCCGAACATGCTGATTGGGTTGAGCGTATCGCTGAGTATGGCGTTCATCTTTTTGTAGAGAAGCCCTTTGCGGAATCCCTTGCTGACGCAGACCGAATGATCACGGCGATGGAAAATAGCGGCAAGGAACTGATCATCAATTGGCCACTTCGATGGGTAGAAAGCCATGTCACCAGTCACCGACTTATCCGTGAAGGCATCATCGGTGACGTCATCGAGGTGCACTACTATGACGGCAACCGAGGCCCGCTCTATCATGGTGCAGATAAGATCGAACTAGAACCCACAGCCGAAGCAAAGCAGAAGAGCTGGTGGTATCAGCAGTCCGACGGCGGCGGTTCGTTGCGCGATTACCTCGGCTATGGAGTGACCCTTGGC
>CAXMRT010000012.1:0-5550 GCA_964196025.1 uncultured Gemmatimonadales bacterium
ATTATGAGAAATTAAAACTTGATTCCTGTGAAAAATAAGCCATATTGGTTCTTGGCACATTTAAGGCTACGGAGAGAAGCTGCCGTTTAGATAATAATTATGAGTTCATTTACTGAAATATTAGGAAAGTTCAAACGTCGACCATCCGACGTCATCGCACTCGATATCGGTGCGACTGGCATCAAGGCCGTCAGGATCAAAAAGTCTGGCGACGGTCTAACCCTCGTCAGTGCAGATATCCTCCCAGCCATTGATCTGGTTGACCAGCCAGACGCACTCAGCGTCGACGAACAACAACCGATCGACCTCAAGCCCGCACTCAAAGCGCGTCAGGTCGCAGTCACCTACTCCAGCCCCAACGCAATCATTAAACTATTAAGTTTCCCTGGTGAATTCGACGAAGATGCCGAAGAACAAGTCGGCAAACACCTCGGACTCGATGAGGAAACCGAAGAGAACTACCGGATCAGCTATAAAATCATCTCAGAGTCGCGGCAGGAATCAAAGGTCTTGGCCGTAGCCTTTCCAGAAGTTCTCGCTCAAACCATAAACGATTTCTTTCCTATTGGCCTGCCCGCTCCCTACACAATTGAAGTTGCTGGCCTCTCGTCTATGACCTCATTCCTGAACGGTCCCGGCGTGCAACACGCAGAGGATACCGTCGGCGTGCTAGATTTTGGTGCTAGTCAGTCCTTTTATTCTCTATTCCATCAGGGTCAGCTTGCCTTGATCCGAAAATTTGATTTCGGCGTAAACTCAATTGTCGACAAAGTTACAAAGTCTCTAGGCGTGGACAAACAGACTGCAGAAGGCATCTTGGCGGATGGTTCGTTTGACATTTCGCAACCGATGGCTGAAGTCATGGGCCCCTTCATTAAGCAATTGATCATTTCTCGTGATTTTGTTGAGCGTCGATAAAATACCTCTATAAAAAACATTTCCATGTGTGGTGCAGCAAAAGAATCGAGTGCTTGGACAAAACAACTGAGCACGGCTATGGCCATCGAAATGGTCCCCTGGAACCCGTTTGACGGCGCCACTATCGCGCCAGACGCACTCCCCGCAGAGTTTGCAGACCAAACCTATCGGTTTGCAGCCGCAGTCGGCGCAGCACAAGGAGCGTTTGAAGAAGAATGAGTCTCCACGTAAATCTTATCCTAGAGCATGAGCGCCGCAGCGGGAGCTTAATAAACCTGCGTTCGATCATTCGCGTGACGATCATCGTGTTACCCGTACTATTTGCAACAGCGATCGCATGGGGCGCTTGGTCGACCAAGTCTGCAAAAAACAATCTCGTCGAAAAAACAGCGACCTACGAGTCTCTTGTCAAAAAAGAAACGGCTTACACGGAGCTTAAGAAAAGCGACAACAGCCTTAAACTCTACTTAACGGATATTGAGCGGTTCAATAAATCACGGATTGACTGGCACATCCATTTACTTGCCATTCGCGATGCCCTCCCAAAAAACATCCATGTTAAATCCATGATAATGCAATCAAAAATAGTCGCTATGGATCCAATCAACCGCCTCAAATACGCGCGCAGCTATACTCTTGTGATCAAAGGCATCACCAGCGGGACGGTCTCCGACTTTGAAAAGATAAGACAGACGTTACAAACAGCTCCAGTATTTACGAACGATGTACAATCCGCCGCCATTTCGGACTTCGAATCCGTCAGTGGTGACTTGAGCAATTTCGAGCTCAGCATTGGCTATAAAGCGAAGATACTACGATGAATTTACCTGACGATCCAGCTACACGAAACAAAGTCCTCGGCGGAATCGTCGCTGGACTTGTGCTCTTTACCGTAGGCTCATTCGTTGCTGCGAAAAAATGGCATTCTGCACTCTCCGCCACTCGAGGCGAGATTGCCTTGGTGGAAGAAAAGATCGAAAAGGCGGGCAAGACGCGCAAGCTCATGCCGAAACTTGAGTCTGATCACGAAGAGCGTACGGACAAGCTGAGGGCCATGGCTGAAACACAACAAATCCTCCAACCCCTCTTCGAAGGAAGTTCCATCTATCTTGAAAAAGCCAAAACAATCACCTTCGATGCCCTAAAGAAAAATCGGGCGGTCATCACATCAATTTCTCGAGTAGGCACTGGATCCGCCCGACAGGGCGCCGTTGACTATCCAGCCTTCTACGGACCTCTTGTCACGGGCGAAGTTCCAATTCCTCCCACAGACCAAGGCTATCAGATTTATACCATCAGCCTTGCCGTGCAAGCCGACTTGGCAAATATTGCAGACATGATAAAAACTTTGGAAACAGCCAATCCCTACCTCGCTATCACTAAACTTGAAATTCGTTCAGGAACAGAAAACCCAACCCAACACTCGGTAATTATGCGGGTGACTTGGCCGGTTTTCAGATATCGCGATCAAGTAAGGGACTGGATAGCAGAGAAGGTCGAGGACGAGATTCCCGTCACCGCACCTGAGGCAGAAGACAACAACTCTGTATCAACAGCGACCACCGGCTCACGCCAAGGAGCGCCCTCCTCATGAAGAAACCGATTCTAACTCTACTCTACTGCGTCCCCGCGTTTACTCTTATGGCCTTGGCTCAAGAAGAGGAAGGTGGGCCCGCTCCTGCAGAGAACGTGGATCCTCAAGTGGGTCGTGAAATACCCGATGACCTTCAACATTGGGGCGTTCCTCATGACCCCTTCTGGCCACTAGGCTATGTCGCACCTGATAAACCCATAACGAATGATGGACCTATCATTGATGACGGCCCTACCAACAGCATAGCCATTCCTAAGGGACCGGTATTCACTCCTGAGTGGGAGCGTGCGATAAAACGCATCACTGCTCGCAGAATCAAAGCGACTACGAACGGTTACATTGCCATAATCGACCGAATGGGCGTCTGTAGCGAGGGATCCGTGGTCCATGCCAAATATAAAGAACTGAAGTACACATGGTTGATCGAAAAAATCAGCAAAAAATCTATCAAGTACAAGCAACTAACTTTTGAACCAATAAAATAAAAGTCTGACAGACACACGTTGCCCAGGGGATCAGTAAATCACTGGCGGGCGACACTAGGGAGGGGAAATATGAAAACAAAGATCAAAAATCCGCTAGCATTACTGTTCGTGCTTATGCTCACGGGCTCGGTGTTTTTCATCATCAGCTGCGAAAGCAGTAAACCCAACACCAGCGAGCTCGACTCCGTTGGTGCAGAGCTTGGAGACGCCCATGGCGATCTTCCGACACCCGACTCGGAACGGCAAAACGGCTTAGCCTTAACGCCGACATCAGCCAACATTACCTACATAGGCCAAAGCCAGGTCTTCACCGTAGTCGGTGGCGATGCGCCCTTTAGCTGGGCGGTAACATCCTCTGCCAACGGAACGATCTCGGTTATAGGATTCAGCCAAGCCCGTTACACGTCGACAACCTTAGGCCAGAACACCGTTCGAGTGACCGATGCCAAAGGCCACCAAGCCTCCGTTCCGCTCAACTCACCAGCTATGCAAATGACTCCTACTACGGTTGCATTCGCTGGCGCGACAAACGTGCCTTTCGTTGCTTCATCCGCAGGTTTTACTGTTACGGGCGGAACGCCCCCATACACGTGGTCAAATGGCAGCGTGACTCTAGGCACTCTGACCGCTTCTGGATCATCAGCTAGCTACACGATGCTTGCTGTCCCCGGACAAAACATCATAACGGTCGTCGATGCTGTTGGACAAACACTCACAGCAGCCATTACTCAAACAGCAAACTAATATCAGAAACGAGGAGCAGTATATGAAAAAAACAAATACCAACTGGGTCGCTCTGATAATAGCCGGCCTCATGACAGCCATCCCCTTCGCTTCTGCGCAGGAGAAGGATAACGCGGATGTAACCGTTGTGGCAGAAGAAGGTTTTTCTAGCACAGTCGACATCCCACTAGAAGACGACGTTAGCGGCGACAGCGACAGCGAAGACCTTATTAGTGTCTCGTTCGAAGATGCGACACTAGAAATGGTCGTCAATGTCTTCGCTAAATGGTCAGGCGCTAACATTATCGCCATTCCATCTAACCTACAGGGCCGTGTAACCGTCAGCCTGGAAAATGTGGAGTGGAAACCCGCCCTAGGCGCCATCCTCGCCCAGCATGGTCTGAGTCTCCAAGAACACACTCAGGGGTCGAAGGTCTTCGCGATTTCTACGGTATCTCCGAATGCGCCACCACCCATGCTTGTGGACAGTTACTTCCTCGAATATGCGTCTGTGTCCGATCTAACCAATATCATTGGCGGCATCATTAGCGCGGGCGGCACAATCAATCCCTTTCCCTCGCGAAATATATTAGTTGTCCGATCGACCGAGAAGAATCACGGGGAGATAAAAGCGATCATCAACGAGATCGACATTCCTCGAGAGCAGGTCTATATCGAAGCGAAGGTTCTTGAATTGGACGAAACGGCTATCAAGGATTTGGGTATCGATTGGCAGTCACTAGAAGGATACACGCTGACTGCAGGCAACCTCCAATACGCTTACGACGAGTCCCGCGGAGAAATTCACGGCGACACACGCAGCAAAGCTAGAACCGACGAACGAACCGTTGTTGACCACATCAACCAACAGTTCGATATCGATGGAGTTCAGTTCGAAGGTAACGGAGAATCATTTTTCGCCGACGCTGGTAACCCTGCTGGAGACACGACGGTAATTGCGGGTCCGCTTTTCCCGACTCGAGCAAATCGCGATGACCTGAGCCAAATCCAAACGGACAGCTCGCTCATCGAACGAAGCATCGCACGCGTCATATCAGACGCCCGTAGTGCAACACTCGATGCATCCGAATTCCGGATGGTCCTTAGCGCATTGAATCAAGTCGATGGGGTCAGCTTTGTATCGAACCCAAAAATCATTGTTGCAAACGAAGAGCAGGCACGAATTCACATTGGTGAAGCGCAGCCGAACATTGTGGGCTCTGTCGTTCCCGGTCAACTCGGTCAGGCAAACACGACGGTGTACAACCTCGATGCTGCGATGCCCTACTTCAACTTCGGTATCACACTCGTGGTAACGCCGACGATCAACACAACCAGCAATATCACCCTGGTGATTGAGCCGACCTTGAGCCGTTTCGTTCGCGACGTGGTTGCTCCAGACGGGAACACCTTCCCTCTCACATCCGAACGCACGATCACGACGACGTTCAACCTAGATAGCGGAAGAACGGCCGCCATTGGTGGACTAACGGAAACCATCGAGCGTAACGACGAATCAAGCATCCCTCTTCTGGGTGACATTCCATTGATTGGAAAATACTTATTCAGTCACTCCAGCAAATTGAAGACACAACGCGAGACCATTATCTTTGTCACCGTTGGTATGGCCAATCCATCAACTATGCAGCAGTCTGTAGGCTTGCCTGGTGAGGCTCGACTCGCCAAAAAGAAAATGGTTCAGCTCGATCAAAGACGCCGTGTTGCTGAAGAAGAGCTTGATACGCTCATCAAGGCTGACGAAGATATGCGGAAGCGTGAAGTTGAGCGCAAAGCACGTCTACTCGACAAACAAAAGTAAGCGGCACACAG
>CAXMRT010000013.1:0-20179 GCA_964196025.1 uncultured Gemmatimonadales bacterium
GGCACTTGCCCTTTGTCCCTATTCACGAGCTTCCCTTTGGCCTGACCCTCCACATGGTCATGATGCTGATTGCCGCAACATTCCTCGTCGTCATGTTTTGCATGCTCTACAAAAAGAATGCCCGCGTTCCCTCAGGTGTTACGAACCTTCTCGAAGTTCTGGTGGTCTTAGTTCGCGACGAAATCGCTATTCCAAACATTGGTGAAAAGGACGGACGCCGCCTCACCCCCCTTCTATGCACGTTCTTCTTCTTCATACTTACACTCAATGTCATGGGTCTAATCCCACTGTTTTCAACAGCCACAGCCAACAAAGATGTCACCTTCGCCCTTGCGATGATCACCTTCGCAACCATGGTTTTCGGCGCCATCATCGTTAACGGCCCCGTCGGCTTCTTCAAGGCATTCATTCCTCACGGTGTGCCAGCCCCCATTCTAGTCATCCTTGTCCCCATCGAATTTGTAGGAATTTTCATCAAGGCGGGTGCCTTGATGATTCGACTGTTCGCCAATATGCTGGCCGGTCACATCGTGTTGTTCTCGTTCATCGGAATGGCGGTCGCCTTTGGCGCTATCGTCGCACCATTTCCGCTGGCGATGGCAACGTGCATCTACATGCTGGAAATTCTGGTGGCATTCCTCCAGGCTTATATTTTCACCATGCTGACAGCGATGTTCATCGGCCAATTATGGCACCCCAGTCACTAATCGAGTTTAAAAAAGACTAATAATGGACGACAGTTCCGATAACGAAAGGTACACATAAAATGACTAATATGAAGAAGTGGATGATGCCGGCAGTAGTAGTGCTCGTATCCAGCGCGGCTACCGCGTTTGGCCAAGATGAAGTTGCAGTTGCAGCCACAGGTGTGAAAAGCTGGGCCAGCCTCATGGGCATCGGTGCAGGTCTCGCCACAATCGGTGCAGGTATTGGTATTGGTCTTGCAGCAAACGGTGCAATGCACGGTATGGCGCGTCAGCCAGAAAACTCCGCCACTATCCAAACCGCCATGTTGATTGCTGCCGCCCTCGTTGAAGGTGTTGCTCTCTTTGGTGTAGTTATCTGCCTGATCGGTGTGCTTCAAGGCGCCTAAGAGCCGGACCTAACATAAAGGGTCACACCAATGGCTAACCCCCACACAGAAACGTCAACATCTGAGCACGCTCAGGATGCGACACATGCTAGTGCAACCGTTCCCGCTCATGGGTCGGAACCAAAGGACCCACTTGCCGTTGACGGCAAAATGGTCGGGTTCACGTGGTTGGTCTTCGCTGTTCTGCTCGTCATCCTGTACAAGTTCGCGTTCAAACCGATCCTAAGCGGGCTCGATGCTCGTGAGGGCCGGATTCGAAACGCTATGGATGAAGCGGATGACGCGCGTAAACAACTCGAACAGATCGAGTCTACGCGCGATTCATTGATTGCGGAAGCCGATGATAAAGCAAAAGATATCGTTGCCGACTCTCGTAAAGCCGCCGATGAAGCAGCCCGCGTCATCAAAGCCAAAGCGCATGAAGATGCTCAGATCATGCTCGAAAATGCGGAACGCGAAATTCAGGAAGCTGAAAATCGCGCACGTTCCGAACTGCGAAAGCAAAGTGCTGAAATGGCGATCACTCTGGCCGGAAAAATCGTGGGCGAAAACCTCGACAACGATCGAAACCGCCTCTTGACCGACAAACTCATTAGCGAAATATAAGATGTCGAATCACAGCATAGCCCAGCCCTACGCTCAAGCCATTTTCGAAATGGCCCAAGAGCAAGTTCTGCTCGATCAGATCGAGTCGGATATGAATGTGATTCGAGATCTTCTTGCAAACTGCACGGAGTTCGAGCTCTTCATAGAGAATCCGTTGGTAACCCGTGACGCACGTGACACGATCTTGAACGCTGTTTTCGCGACGCACATAAATGAACTGACCCTCCGCTTCCTTCGGTTTGTTTCCGCAAAAAACCGACTGGCGATTGTCGCTTCCATTATGGACGTACTTCGCGCAATGATTCTGGATCACCGCGGCATTCTTGAGAGCACGGTCGTTAGCGCTCGCCCACTCTCCGATGCTCAGTTAGCCGACATTAGCGCCAAGCTCAAGACGAAGTTTCATAAAGAGATCCAAACGACCGCTTCGGTCGACGAGTCCTTGATCGGCGGCTTCCGCGTTCAAGTAGGCGACGCCGTGTATGATTACAGCGTCCTAAATCAGTTAGATAATTTAAAACACAATATCATTCACGCCTAAGTGCGTGAGTCAAAACGAGGGTATTAGATATGGCGATTGACCTGAAACCAGAAGAGGTTTCCTCGATCCTGAAGGCGCAGTTAGCTGACTTCGATATGAAGTCAGAAACCTACGAAACCGGAACCGTACTAAGCGTTGGTGATGGAATTGCCCGCGTCTACGGCCTAGCCAATGTCATGTCAGGAGAATTAGTAGAATTCCCTTCTGGCTTGCGCGGAATGGCACTCAACTTGGAAGAGGATAACGTGGGTGTCGCCATTTTCGGTGATGACACAGGCATCAAGGAAGGCGATGAAGTCAAACGCACGGAATCAATCGCGTCTGTTCCTGCGGGCCCCGACTTTGTAGGCCGCATTGTGGATGCCCTAGGCAACCCAATCGACGGCAAAGGTCCAATCAAAGCAGAGACCATTCAGCAGATTGAACTCAAGGCCCCAGGTATCATCGACCGGAAAAACGTTCACGAACCTCTCCAGACCGGAATCAAGGTGATCGACGCATTGACACCTATCGGACGCGGACAGCGCGAACTTATCATCGGTGACCGTAAAACCGGTAAAACGTCGCTCGCCATCGACACCATCATCAATCAGCGTGGCGAAGACGTGCAGTGCTTTTACGTCGCCATCGGTCAGAAACGGTCGACCGTCGTCGAGGTTTACGAAACGCTTAAGAAACACGGGGCGATGGAGTACACCACCATTGTCGCCGCGACGGCTTCTGACCCTGCGCCGATGCAGTACCTGGCCCCTTATGCCGGTACGGCCATGGCCGAATTCTACCGCGACTCTGGACGCCACGCACTGATCGTCTATGACGATTTGACAAAACAAGCTCAAGCCTATCGCCAGCTATCCTTATTGCTACGACGTCCACCAGGGCGCGAAGCATACCCAGGTGATGTTTTTTACATACATAGCCGGTTGCTTGAACGCTCCGCGAAGATGAGTGACGGGAAAGGTGCGGGTAGCCTCACAGCCCTTCCGATCATCGAAACGCAAGGATCAGACGTATCTGCCTACATTCCAACTAACGTGATTTCGATTACGGATGGGCAAATCTTTCTGGAAGCTGACTTGTTTAACTCGGGTCAACGCCCTGCTATCAACGCCGGTCTCTCTGTTTCCCGTGTGGGTGGTGACGCCCAGACAAAGGCGATGAAGAAAACCGCCGGAACACTCCGCCTAACCTTGGCTCAGTATCGTGAATTGGCTGCGTTCTCGCAGTTTGCTTCCGATCTGGATCCAGCGACTAGAGCGCAACTCGAACGCGGGCAGCGTCTAATGGAAGTGATCAAGCAGGATGTCAACTCTCCTATCAGCGTCGCCAAGCAAGTGGCCATCATCTACGCGGGCTCAAACGGGTACCTCGACGGCATACCACCTGCTCAGGTGCTTGACTACGAGGCAAAGCTTTCCGATGCAATGGATGCCACTCATGCTGAGTGGGTAAAGCTCTTTAACAAAGAGATGGCCATGACGGATGAAGTCGTAGCGGGCCTCACGTCCGTGCTCGATGACTTCAAGCGAACCTACGGAAGCTAAATGGCAAGTCTACAGGAATATAAGAAAAAGCTAGCGAGTCTCAAGAACACGCTAAAAATCACCAAGACCATGAAAATGGTCTCGGCGAGCAAATTGAAGCGTGCACAACAGACTCAGGCCCGAGCATCCAAGTACGCCGATCACGTCACAGACATGATCGCGCGTCTGGCTGCGGCTGTCGAAAACGACGCCCATCCCTTGATGATGCCGCGCCCTAACGCAAAGAAGGCTCTAATCCTCGTGTTCACCTCTGACAAGGGTCTCTGCGCAGGTTTCAACAACAACCTAATCAAAATGGTCAACCGCTGGATTCACGAACAGGGCGCCGAAACCTACGATTCCATTGACTTAAGTTTTTGCGGACGACGAGGCTTCAACTTTTTTAACGGTAAGCAATCCATTGCGAAGCACTACGAAGAAGTCACGCACAAGCCAAATTTTAGCGACGCGAGCCGTATCGGATCCGAACTAGTCGCGAGTTTTCTTGATGGCACCTACGACCACGTCCATATCGCTTACAACCTCTTTGAAAGCCCCTTGAGTCAAGTCCCTACATTCACACAACTACTTCCTATCCAGGCGACGGAGATCGTGGCCGACGAAAAACCCGCACGAGCACAGAATTATATCTTCGAACCCGCCCAAGAGGAGCTGCTCGCGGAACTCATTCCTAGAATCATCAACTTCAAAGTATTCTATACCTTGCTTGAAAATTCTGCCGGTGAGCATGGCGCTCGCATGACGGCGATGGACAACGCAACGTCGAATGCTGAAGGCGCTATCGACAAATACACCCTACTGCACAACCGTGCACGTCAGGCTGCGATTACGACAGAGTTAATTGAAATCATTTCCGGCGCAGAAGCGCTCAAATAGTATCGAAAACAGGAGACACACATGAGTGTAGAAACAGCAACAGCCACCGGCGCAGTCACCCAGGTGATGGGCGCCGTTGTAGACGTCAAGTTCCCCAAGGGACACCTTCCCGCGATTTTGAACGCGCTGACCCTCACCAACCCATCAATTAATGATGAGAAGGAAAACCTGACCCTCGAAGTTGCACAGCATCTGGGTGAAGGCGTGGTTAGAACCATCGCTCTCGATGCGACTGAAGGACTGGTTCGCGGCTTTGCTGTGACCGACACGGGCGACACGATTCAAATGCCTGTCGGCGAAGGCACTCTAGGTCGCGTCATGAATGTTCTCGGCGAACCTATCGACGAAGCCGGCCCCATTCGCACCGACTCTAAGATGTCCATTCATCGTGAAGCTCCAGCCTTCGATCAACAAGACACCAACACAGAAATGCTAGTGACCGGTATCAAAGTGGTCGATCTCCTAGCTCCGTACCGTAAAGGTGGAAAGATCGGCCTATTCGGCGGCGCTGGTGTAGGCAAAACGGTTCTTATCCAAGAACTGATCAACAATATTGCCAAAGGCCACGGCGGACGCTCCGTATTCGCCGGTGTCGGCGAACGTACGCGTGAAGGTACAGCCCTCTTTGGCGAGATGGAAGAAGCTGGCGTAATGGACAAGACCTGCATGGTCTATGGACAAATGAACGAGCCTCCAGGTGCACGCGCACGTGTGGCCCTTTCCGCACTAACTGTAGCGGAATACTTCCGCGACGAAATGCACCAAGACGTGCTTCTCTTCGTCGACAACATCTTCCGCTTCACACAGGCAGGTTCCGAGGTCTCCGCACTACTCGGACGCATTCCGTCGGCTGTGGGTTACCAACCTACACTAGGAACCGACATGGGCGCCCTGCAGGAACGAATTACATCGACCAAGGCCGGCTCTATTACATCTATTCAGGCCGTTTACGTGCCTGCCGATGACTATACAGACCCCGCACCAGCCGCAACCTTTGCGCATTTGGATGCAACCACTGAACTCTCTCGTCAAATTGCCGAATTGGGTATCTACCCATCAGTGGACCCATTGACTTCAACATCGACGATTCTGTCGCCTGAAGTTGTTGGTGAGGAACACTACGGAATTGCACGTGGCGTTCAAGTCATCCTCCAGAAGTACAAGGAGTTACTCGATATTATCGCCATTCTCGGCATGGACGAACTTTCTGAAGAAGATCAGCTCACGGTTGGTCGGGCACGAAAAATTCAGAAGTTCCTCTCCCAGCCATTTGATGTGGCCACCCAGTTCACCGGCATGCCCGGAATATTCGTGCCCGTCGAAGACACGGTGCGATCCTTCAAGGAAATCCTCGAAGGCAAACATGACGATGTCCCCGAAGATGCGTTCTACATGGTGGGCAGCATCGACGGAGCACTTGAGAAAGCGAAGACACTCTAAGCGAGCACACTATGGCAACATTCCAGCTATCATTGATCACGCCAGAATCAGTCACTTTTGAGGGTGATATCGAACACGTAAGTGTACCTGCAGCAGAGGGCTATATGGGAGTTCTCCCTGGTCACGCCCCGACCATTACATCGCTACAGAAGGGCGCCGTAACCCTCCGTAACGGATCGGAAACGACGATCTACGCGATCGGTGCAGGAGTTCTTGAAATATCTGAAACTCGCGCACTCATCCTCGCCGACAACATCGAGCTAGCCGAGTCTCTCGACGACGCGAAAGAAAAGGCCCTTAAACTAGCAGACGCCCTCAAGGCCAGTTAGGCTACCGCGAAACCTTCGATGGAAGAGAAAACAGATAACGGACGGAAAATGACCTCGGGCATTCTCTTCGTTCTACTTACCACGGCTTGCGTATCAACCCTTTTTGCTGCCTACCACACGAGGCACCTTCTATTGAGCGCTGTCGGCCTCTTCGCCGGCTACTGGGCCATTCGATTCTTCAAGGTCTACTCAGACCTCAATCGCTCCTGAAATGACCCCCTCGTGGTCTTACGCCGTCCTTGCCATAACGGCCCTAGTGCTCCTCTTCAACTATCGACGCACGCGACGCGCACAACATCGAAAAATGCTCATGACGCGCCCATTCCCCGTCGAGTGGGAACAAATTCTGCAGCAAACAACTCCTCTATACAAACTCCTACCCCACTCTCTAAAACCCAGGCTTCAGGGGCTGATCCACGTCTTTCTGGACGAGAAGAAGTTTGTCGGCTGCCAAGACCTGACAGTAACAGAAGAAATGCGCGTAACGATAGCAGCACAGGCCTGCTTGCTACTACTCCACCGCCCAGAACACGTCTACCCAAGTCTACGAACAATCGCCATCTACCCGAGCACATATAGCGTCAAGCGCTTGGACGACACGGGCACACACGATAGGCGCGCTGGTGAATCATGGTCTTACGGCCCAGTCGTACTGTCGTGGACGCATGTATCAGGCGGGACATCCAATGTGACAGACGGACATAATGTGGTTCTGCACGAATTCGCACACCAGCTCGACCAAGAAAACGGCGCAGCCGATGGTGCACCCGTCCTCGAAACTCGCGCTAGCTATGCATCATGGGCCCGCGTACTAAGCATGGAGTACAAAAAGCTGTGCGCAGATGTCGAAAAACATCACCGCACCGTAATGGATGACTATGGTGCAACCAAACCCGCAGAGTTTTTCGCCGTGGCAACCGAAACATTCTTTGAAAAACCCCTCACGATGCAGAGGAAACACCCCGAGCTATACGCCGAACTCACGAATTACTACAAGCTCGACCCTGCCGCTTGGCAATAGCAGTCATTTCTAGATAAGAAACGAGTGTTGGGAAAGTGGTCGGGGCGGAGAGATTCGAACTCCCGACCCTCTGCTCCCAAAGCAGATGCGCTGCCAGACTGCGCTACGCCCCGACTGAAGAAGCAAGAGTATGGACTGGATCACCGACAAAAATCACGAAGAAACTGAGAAAAAATTACAGACCCTCATATCTCCGTAAATCAACGGTCTCGCCGAGGCCGACCTCGATCGCCTTCACGCCGCTTTCGGTCCTCGCCAAAATCATTAGCCTGACCTCTTTCTTCAGCCGGGCCTTCCTTATGCAGGGCTCGGCGCAACTCGTTAACGGTCGCCTTCGCAGCAAACATCTCTTCTCGGAGTTCTTTGTTCTTCGGATCCTCGCGCAGTTCGCCATAAATGCCACGCACCTCTTCTTCAGCCTCCTCAAGCCTCTCTCGCAAATCACCCGCCTTCTGCGATGGAGCGTCTTCAGGACCCCTAACAACGTGATCCTCAAGCGAACTGTGGGAAATCCCCTGATACGCCAACGTTCCGTCGTTTTGAAAAACCGAAACCGCAATCCCGTAGTACTTTTGGCCTCGTTGGACCTGATTGAACCCACTCGACCTCCCAAGGTGCGTACGCTCCAGGTCTCCCAACTCAAGTGCGGGGCAATCAACGACTCTGGCAGTGCCATCCAGACGGGGCATCTCTAAACGACAATCCAACGCAACGTCAATATCACGACTGCTCGACTTGTTCGCTGGAACAGCGAAATATTGAACGACCACCTGGGCCTCCTCCAACACTTTCGAGGATGTACTTGAACGTAAACTCAACCGCGCAAAGGTATGCGTCTCATTCGCCCGAACCGTATTGCTGGAGTGCCCATGGGAGGCACTTTGCTTAGCCGAGTCACCACTACTACTCCGAACCATTAGCGTGCAAGACACCCGCTTTCGCGCACCAATAGCTTTCGTCGCTCTCAATGTAACCGACTTGTACACGGCGCCAGAAACGGCTGCGGGTCGTCGGCCAGCGTCATACACAGTAAAACCGTCTTTCTCAAAGCCCTCCATCCCAGCCGTAGCTATTGGGTCAACTGAAGGAACGTCCGCCTCCACAACGTCCGCCTCCACTGTATCAACCGTAGCGAGCGCGAGCTCAAACTTTGCCGCCGCGACCGCAGGAAGTTCGTTCACCCGCTGAATTTCGTTGTTCACAGAAATCGCATCCTCCAGACGATCAGCCTTCGTCAGAGCGATTTTCGTCGCGGTCAGACGGGCCGTGTACTGAGTCGACAGGTTCGAGGTGCGTACGGCACGTTGACTTCTGGCCGAAGAACCAACAGTCGCGAACGTGTCCTGAAGGACGCGAATACCGACCACGGTAGACCGTTCATCAGGGATCGTGCCATCGGCATCAAATCGCGCCAACTCATCCTTAGCCGTCTGCCATCCGTCAAGGTCCCCCGCCTTTTGACGAGATGTCTGCAGCGTTGCAAGAGACCGGCGATAGCCAGCCGGCCATTGATCCACGGATTTTCGGTACTCCTTTTCGATCTTGGCCATACCACTCTCGTAGATTGTCCTAAGACCCGCCAGTTGTTGAGCCGCACTCTCTGCGACGACCACTGTGGGTAGAGACGCCCACATAGAGAACACGAAAATGCATAATCCAAACCGATAACTCATCATACCTCCACACTATTTACGCAGACGACTCAACCTACTAATCCGCCAAAACAACCAAAACACATCTGTACGCGCTTACCCATTGCTTCCAGAGCCACTGTTTTCAAAAGCCGATTTTCCGACCATAGAACCAATCGCCTCCTTCAGCGCCTCGAAAGCGATGGGTTTAGCGATAAAACATGTAAATTCTGAACTCAGCAAGTCTGAAACCGCGTCGGGGCCTATGACACCGGATGTAAGAATGACAGGAAATTTGAGATAGTCGTTCTTGCCTCTTACCACTTGGACCATTTCCCGCCCACCTAGTTTGGGCATCATAATGTCGGTAATCATCAGGGAGAGGTCGGGGTTAGCCTCAATGACATCCAACGCTGTGGCTCCATTCTCAGCTTGAACAGCTACAAGCCCTAGCTTCTCAACCAACTTGACCGTTGCGACCCGAGAAACCCGGTCATCGTCTACAACCAACACCTTGACGTCTATACCCATGCCCAATTCCTAATCCCATCCTACATCATGCCACGCTAGGGCATCCGATCCCCAAGCGGCTTCAGTATAGTTCCAATGTCAGATCTACGCAAGGTCGCCTATATCCGGAGTCAAAAATCGCGGATCCACGAGATTTTGTTGAGTAATCAGCTTCCCTATGCTAAAAAATCGGTTCATTTGACGGCCCCGAGAATCGGCCGATTACACTCATAACACGACTAGGACACAAGCCCACGAATCTAAGCCCGGTAGACAAGGCCTGGCCCGAACCAAAAGACTACACACAACCTCTCATCCATGTTTCAACCCAAGAAACGCTCTTGGCGCGGCTGGATAGACCCAAAGAAACCACGTTATGGATAAACTGATCAAAGGTTATTCGCCTTCAACAGCTATACGATTCAACTTCGTCGATGCAACAATTTCGTCGAAAACACTCGAAGAACGTCACCTATGCGGCCCAACAGCAGCACTGGTGATGGCTGAAACGGTTGCTGGGGCAGTCCTTTTAACTGCAGACACCAGCCTAGATGACGAACGCGTATCACTACGCATGATCGTCGACGGCCCCTTAAAGGGAGTATTAATAGAAGTTTCCGCCGACGGCGCGATTCGCGGCTACCCCAGCATCAAGATCCTTCACGACTACGACTCGGACGAAACAATCGATACCGCGCCCGCACTCGGATCGCACGGCAAAGCTCAAATTATCCGGTCGACCGCCCAGTCCGTTCTCTTCCGCGCATCCTTTCACGTCGACCCTCCCAGCGTCAGAGTTGCGCTGGCACGCTACTATAATCACTCGATGCAAACACCCACCGCTGTCGAGATCGTCTCAAAAAACGCGAACGGATATCTGGAAACGGCAAAGGCCATTACAGCAGAAAGAATGCCCGACGGCGACTCTGATGCATTCGTTCGCATTGTAGAGCTCTTCGACAAACACGTAGTTAGAGATCAACTATCCGACGCCTCAACTCTATCCGACTTCAAAGATTTGTTTGGCCTACCCGACCTCGAGGAACGGGAGAGTCGCCCCCTCCGATTTCACTGCCACTGCACCGTAGACAAAGTGTTGGAGAGCTTGCAAGTGCTCGCCGTGCACGAACTCGAAGACATGGTGCGAAACAAAACAAGTCAGGAAGTCTACTGTCACATGTGCGGAAAAGCCTACGAGATAGGACCAGACCAACTCAGGGTCGTGCTCGACCAAAAGGCCCCCTAGCCCTTCACCGGCTACAACTCATCCAGCAGGCTACTCCCACGTATCAGTTTCGTTAAATCCGTAGAACGGCAGAATTCTGTAGTAGACCTCAAGCGATAGCGTAGCAATCGCGGTCGAAATAACGCGGCCCATCTGGCGCGCATGTCCGCCAAACTTGGCCGAATCCCAACTACCTTCGTAGGGGCCCACCTTTTCCTGAACGTCTACCAACACCTCTTTCATATTGGCATTCCACTCCGTCCATGCGGGCCCCTGATGCTGATACAGCGCGAGGGTCCCGTAGTACAGATAGTACGGCGTCATTTTCTTCCCAGCCTTCAATGGATTCATCTTCAAATAAGTCGCACTCTCTATCTGAGCCGGATCCGTTGGCGGCACTTTAGAAAGCTGTCTAGAAAACATCCCTACGGCCGTCAAGGCACCGCCGCTGTTCGCCGGCCCCGTATACCCATAAAACCCTTTGTGCTTTCCGCCCGCGACGCTATCCAAGTAAGTCATCGCATGCTTGAAAGACGCTTCCGAGTCAGGGGTCCCTAAACCCGCTATCTCAGCACTCTTTAGGGCCATCACTTGCCAACCAACAACAGAGGTATCACTCCCTTGGTTAGGTCCATAACGCCAGCCCCCACGTTTTTTATCCTGAGCCGCTACAAGATATTTTAACGCTTTAACTGCCGGAGCCTTCAGTTTTTCATCCTTGGTCAAGCCGTACGCCTCACACAACACAATGGTCGCAATACCGTGATCGTACATTCCGTTCCGCGCACCACCGCGCAAATCGCCATCCTCTTTCTGCTGCTTGACCAGCCAGGCCAGCGCCTTCTCTACGTGCGACTGATACGGCCCCTTATCCACATGCGTCGCACCCCACCCATAGAAGCAGAGTAGAGAGAAGGAGGTGGATGCAATATCATGCCCTCCTTCACCTTGATATTTTTGGCCATTCCAGTGCCCATCATCTTCCTGCACCCGTGCAAGCCACCGAAGCGCGCGATCAACAGCCCCCTGTGATGCCTCACTAGCCCCCATTTCTGTACCATGATCCCTCAAAAACTTCTGCCCCAGTCCGGCGCCAGCTCCTCCCGGACCAATTCCCATACCCACACCACCAAAGCCGCCTTCCCCAAGTTTTTCTCCGGCACCGATCGTTTCGTGTTCACCGAGGCCTGGCTCCTCAACTGTCAAACTCAAAACATCCCCCACTCCTTCAAGAGCAGGTAACTGGCTAGCACTCTCAGCTCCGGCTGAAGCCACGACTACGTCACCTCCGGTATCCGTCACCGGCGCATCCGCACGATCCACCATATTTGTGAGCGTCTTGTCTACGACTTCCGCCGCTGTCGCAGCCGCCTTGACCGCCGGAGACTCAACCTGTTTCAACTCTTCCTTGATTACATCGATGATTTCCTGCTCAACAACCGGCTCAAATGCTTCCGCAACCTCGATCTCTTCTGTCTGATCAGGCGTGGGCTCCTGCAAGACAACCTCGACAACGAGTTCTTCGATTTCGGGTAATGGCTCAAACGTCTGCACCGCAACAATCGCAGTCACCGGCTCCGCCGCTTTCGATGGAGTCACCTTGTGTACAAATGATTTATCAACCGTTTTCGAAACAACCATCTCGGCCGGCACGGCATCATTAGGTGTATATTCAGGCAACGGCAAGGGCTCACTCACCATCTCAATCGGAACCGCTTCCGCGGAGTCGGCCATCTCGGCAACCTGATCGTTCATTTCAATTTCAGCGATTTCCTCCGACAAGTTGTCATCAACCACCATCATTTCATTTTCTTCACCTGGCGGCATATTCACCTGATTTGCAACCATCCAAAGCAGACAAAGGATAAGCAGAAGCACGTGAACGATTGCGGACCCCATCAGGCATTTATGAAACAGGCTACTGACATCGTGCCAATGCTTCAGCATATAAATCAACGCCATGACCGCCAGCGTGATGACCAATACGATCCATTTTATATTTCCCAACCACGCCATCAGGGAGTGCCATCTGGAATAATCCGTACGCATCACCACCTCACGAGCGGTGGCCGTCAAAAGCATATACCGACCCGACTCATCATCCGTCGAAGACGAATATACCAAATCAAATCCATCCCAGCGCACAGCGGGGTCAAACTCGTCGCGCCCAGTATTTACCAAACTTCCCAAATTTTCGGGACTCTGAAGTACACCACTAACGATCCGCGCAACATAAAGGTCATAACCACCTTCGCCACCCTTCCGGTTCGAAGCAAAATACAAAGCCCGCCCGTCACCGGTAAAGACCGGATCCAACTCATCAGACTCCGTATTGACCAAGGCCACAGTCTCGGCTCTATCAAATGTTGGAACAGCGGGAAACACACGCTCAGGCGCTGCTGAGGCCACTGCCCCCTTACGCTTCTTGCCCTTACCCTTCTTTGCCTTCGCAACACCAACTGTTTCGGCTTCTGTAGCGCTTTTCACAGGCGCAGCCTCATCAACAAGCTCCAAGCGGGCTGCATGATACAAATCATAACGCTTCCCAGCACCGGTACTGGCTCCACGATCACTCGCGAAGGTAATATATCGAGCGTTCGGATCCATCGCCGGATCGAGATCATCACCAGCGGAGTTAACCGTGCTACCCAGATTCGTGACGCCACCCCAGTGCCCATCGGTATACGGAACGCCATACACATCATTCTGACCAAAGCCACCCTCACGATCAGAGGAAAAGTAAAGGAACGATCCGTCGGGTGACCAACACGCACCCGACTCATTGGCATCCGTATTCAGAGCCGACAGGGACTCAGGTTTAGACCACTCTCGACCGTTCCAACGGGCCAGATACAAGTCAGAGTGTAGCGCGTTGGTACTGCCTGTTCTCAGTCGAAGGATCATGGTCCCGCCATCCGGCGAGAGCGTCGGGTCGAATCCCTCAAGAGACCCCATCCCCAAACCCATCGTCACATGCGGATCCTCTCGTAGGGTATAGCGAACATCATCGCCTTCACCTTCTCGACGGATCCCCTCGTCGTCAGTGTAATACGCCCAAAACGAGTCATTCAATTCTGACAGAATGGAACCCGTCAACATCCCGACCGATATCAAACAAAAAAGTGGTAGCAACCATTTCAATCGCCCCATTACCTTGTCCCACAATCGAATGGATCCGGCGTTACTCATGAAGCCCCCCCATCCACGGTGGACTGGGGAACAGAGGGACTCGTGTTTTCGCTTCTGGGCTTGGTGAAACGTTTGACGAAGAATAGAAATCCAGCAAGCGCAATCACAATGCCCATCAAGCGCATAGGCGCATCTTCTATCACTCGCAGGACGGCAGGAAAACGTCCATATTCATGGCGACGATATACCTGACGCGCCGGGGAGGAATACAGACGGTACTCGCCGTCCTCCATGCCGCGATCGGAGCTAAACATGAGGTTAAACCCCGCTGCCCGCAGCGCTACATCCGTCTCATTCGCGGCAGAATTCACTTCGGGCCCAAGGCGCTCCAGTTCGTAAACACCCTTCATGGTGATGCGATACCGATACAAATCATACCCTCCCGCACCGCCTGTACGGTCAGAAGCAAAGTACAGATAATCACCATGTTCAGTCAGGTACGGACCCACATCATTACCAGCCGAATTTACATCATAGAGACGTTTCGCCCGGCGATAGACAGGAATGGAGTTTAATGTCTCAAGACCTCCCTGCGACAAACGATCACTCCCACGATCTGGCTTAAACCCGAGACCATAAAGCGGCGTGTACCGATAGTGAGATTGAAGCGATAGCGCTACCAAGGCAGTCGTGATGACCGGCCCCATTTGCGCTCCATGTCCACCGTGAACCGCCCATGATCCGCTCGACTCTTGAGTCTTCACAAACTTGTCATTCAACGCCACCCGCCACTTTGGCCATGTCTCGCCCTGACTCTGATAGGCCGCGAGAGTCGCATAGTAACCCCAATATACATCCTCAAAAGTGGCCCGTTCACTTAACTCCTGCAAACCGTCGGCTGTTTCAAACGCCTGCTCCGTATTGGGCGAGAGCCCAAGTAACAAACTACAAAAATACCCTGTGGGGACCATCGCCGAGCTACTAAATTGACCCTTACGCGAACGCTTCCCAGATCGTTTTCCCGGCTTCCCAGGCGCGGATGGCGTATAGGCGTATAAACCACCTGACGCCCCACCCTCAACGCTACGCAAAAATTTTCGGGCGCCATCAAACACCCCCTCTTTAATCGGAATCCCAGAAAGCTCAGCGCTCTTCAACGCCATAATCTGCCAACCGGACACACTCAAGTCCCCATCCTTTGACTTGGCGGTATAACGCCAACCTCCAGAATCATTCTGAGCTTCCTCAATATATTCCACGGCCCAAACCGCTGGAAAGTATATATTTTGATCCTTGGACACGCCATAGGCTTCCACTAGACACAAAGCCCCAATTCCATGCTCATACATCTCTCGTCCGCCACTAGACAACGCACCCGTCGCTTTGTTCTGCTGCTCTAATAGCCAGTCGAGCCCCTTTTTCACCACCTCCTGATACTTCCCAGGTTCGTCATGCCTCGCACCGCGACCAAAAAATGAGAGTAGCGCGAACGACGTCGCCGCAACCTTATATCCGCCCTTGCCAGGGCTTGCCGTCCACATGCCATTAGTTTCTTGATTCGATGCCAACCACTCCAATGCCCGATCAACAGCAGACTCCGACGCTGTCGACCCGCCCAACTTAGCCATGACGGATTCATCGGCTAAGGCGGTCGTTCGCAAGGAATACAACATGCTCAACGCGCGCTCGACTTCCCGGTTGGTCACGCCCGCAGGAATGATGTTTGCCGAGAACAAATCCCAATCCTCTTCTCCGGCTTCCACCGCCTGCTCTTCAGTAAGATTGCCATCAGGGCGGTTCGATGAAAAATAGAGCACATCATCAACCGTCGACAAAGCAGGTTCCTTATCATCAAACGGAGAGTTCACCATCTGAGTCAACGGAAGCGGCCATGCAAACTCGGAACCGTCCCAGCGAGACGCCCAAATGTCATAACCACCCTGTCCACCCGGACGGTCAGTAGAGAAATACAACAAACGGCCGTCATGACTGTAGCAGGGACTCGTTTCGTGGAACTGACTGTTCAATGCCCGGATCGGAGTCAACTCACCCCACGACCGACCATCCCATTTACTAAGAAAGAGATTGGCATCGCCCACCGATAGTCCGCGCGCAATGATCATTTGCGTTCCATCCGGTGAAAAGACAGGTTCTGCTGAGTCCGCTGGAAGATTCACGTCACCGACGGTCGCCCTCGCTTCGGACCATACGGCAAAATCCGGATCGACGTCGCGCGTCAACTGCCGGAACGATATATCGTCCGTGTAGTGATTCCATGAAGTCGGATCCAGATAGTTCCACACCCAGATTCCTGATCCAAGAACGAACGTTGCCGAAACCAAAATGAGAGTCTCGCGTTTATTACTCTTCACCAACACGCACACTCGCCGGAACCACGCCGAAAAAGTTGAATAGTCGTCAGCCACAGATCTCTCCAATTAGTGCGCCGTTTTTGTGTCGTAACCAATGTTGGCCTTATGGATGCCAACAACCTTGCACAACGAAATGGCATGCGCGACATGCCCGTGCAACGCCTCCTGGTCAGCTCGAACAAGAACCTTCTGATCCTCATTCTTCTCAAACGATTGCTTCAAAACCAAGGTCATTTCATCAACAGTCATCTGCTTAGACTGCAGAACATAAGCCCCATCCTTCCGCACATTGATGACCAACAGCTTCGTATCATCTTGTGACGGAGGGGCCTTGGAGTCAGACGGGAGGTTAACCTCAATATCCCGCTCCTCTTCCTGAAACGTCGTCGTCACCATGAAGAAGATCAACAGAATGAACAACACATCAAGCAGCGAGCTCATGTTGATCAGTTCGTCGGAACTAGGGTCTGAATGATGCAGGCGCATGTTTAAGCCCCTGCAGAAATATCGGCGTCAAACGCGAGCATAAACTCATCGCCCAGTTCAGTGACCTCGTCCACAACATTATCGACTTTGCCGGCAAGTACGGAATAGAGGATGAGCACAGGAATAGCGACGGTGAGTCCCGCGGCCGTTGTCACAAGCGCTTCATAGATCCCGGTCACCAATGAGGCTGTCCGCCCTGCCGATGGACCACTCTCCAAGCCAAGCGACTGGAACGACGAGATCATGCCGTACACCGTACCGGCCAGGCCTAGTAAGGGCGAGATAGTCGCAATCAATGACAAGCCCTTCAAGCTGCGTCTCAACTTGCTAGCCTCTCGCATTCCCGCGTCATCTAGCGCTTTCTCAACACGCTCGCTTCCTTTTCCGAACCACAGCACCCCATTGCGAAAAATGGCGCCTATCGGCCCCTTATCATCACAGTACGTCAACGCGGCATCCTGACCACCAGACTTGAATGCACTCTGAAGGTTTGAAATGAACGATTCCGGAAACATGCGTCCTTTGCCCAGCGAAATAAACCGCTCCACCGCCAGCGCAATCGCGAGCACGGAACACAGCCCGATCGGCCACATGACGAAACCGCCCTTTTTAATTAAATCAAACATCGATTTCTGAGCGACTGTCGAGTCGCCCTCAACCCCTGCAGCGGACGCCTCAACGGCAACCATCAGCACCGCGGTTAAACAAAGACCCACAAACAACATTCCTCTATTTCGAATATGCCCCATCTTTATCTCCTCACCCGTTCTCTTGTTAGAAATCATTATTTCCCACTCATCTTGTTAAGTTCTTTACGCGCCACCACCGCAGCTCGAGTATCCGGCTGCTTCATCAACAACTCTTTGAACCGCGCTTTCGCTAGATCCGGCTTCCCTTGATACTTAAATGACAAGCCCATCCCCAGCATAGCTCTCGCCTTCAAGTCGGGATGCGGATACGTCACAGTCACCTTGACGTAGGCCTGAATCGCATCGTCATATTTTTGTAGTGCAGAGTAACATTCACCGATTCGATACTGTGCGCGGGCACTCTGGTCATCTTTCTTTCCCAGTCCCACAAATTTTTTGTACAGGCCTATCGCTTGAGAATGTTGCCCGCTGTTCTCTAATGCATACGCTTCGCCAAACATGGCACGATTCACCCACTTGCTTTTCGGAAACGTGGTGATAAATTCTTTATAGGTAGCCCGGGCTGCAGGCCACTCTTCTGTGGCGCTCTGGGTTTCACCCAAACGCATCAAAATGTTTTCGGACAGAGCGCCAGTTCCCTTGATAGCTTTTGCCCTCTTAAAATGCTCACGAGCAAGAATAGTCTCACTCAATCGCATACGAGACTCTCCGGCTTGGAAAAGTGACGAGGCCAAATGCTTGGACGCTGGGAACTCGGCAATTTGCTTCTCGAAGGTTACGGCCGCCTTCCCATAATTCTTCTTATTAAAGTATGCCCCCGCCAAACGATACATAGTCGTTTCCTTTAAGGCCTGACTTTTGACATCGATCAAGGTCTTTTCAAGAATGGCGATTACCTCGTCATACTTCTCTTTGGAATCCCCTGTAAACGTCAATTCTGCCAATTCTGCACGAACCGTCTCAATCAAGGAGCTCTTGGGGTAGGCAGATAGCAACTTTTTATAACGGGCCTCCGCCTCCTTCTTTTGCTTGCCCGCCTTCGCGCACCACGCCCACTCATACAAAGAACGATCCGCCACCGAAGATTTCGGATAAGACTCCACCACCTTCTGGAAATAAGGCGCGGCACGCCCATGCTGCTTCTGCCGGACAAGCGCCATCCCGAGACTATACGCCGCGACATCGAAGTTCGCATACTCTGGGTATCGACTCACGACACTATTCAAGGTCCGACTTGCATCCGCATACTTCTTCCGCTCCAACTGCAAGGCCCCCTGTTGAAACGCAGCATCCGCCGAAAGCACATGCTTTCCCGACTGAGCAGCGGCTACTTGAGAAAATAATTTCTCTGCTTCATCGAGCTTTCCCTCGTTGCGACGTGCGGCACTTTCGTCTTTCCGGATCCAAGCCAAATAGTACTTCACCTGAGGCAACTGGGGTTGCTTGACATGCGCAGGAGTATTCATATAGGCCTGCAAATAGACCGACGCGCGCCGGAGATCGTTGGCCTCGTAGCACAATCGGCCCAGTTCACTGAGCGCCATGGCCGTGTGGATACTTTCTTTGTTTAATCCGGAACGAAATGCGTACACATCTTGAAAACTGATCAAGGCCGAAGCCGAATCCTTTAAATTGAGGTGCGAAATCGCAGACTGGATCATGGCCGTGTCTAAATTTGGTTCCTGAGACTTACCGCCCCTATGCTTGCCCTTTTTCCGACGTTTAGCACTCTTCGAATAAGCATCCAAAAAGCGTTCATGATTTACCACTGCGGGCATCCAGTTCCCCTGACGAAACTCGCAATCTCCCAAAACAAAAAACAACTGACTAAAGACTGCATCCTTAGAATCCTTCTTCACCAATGTCCCCGCCGCCTTTACGGCCTCGGACAGCTTGCCCTCTCGGTGAAGAATCTGAACCTGCCGAAAAATCGCAGCATCTCGTGCCGCATGAGAGGCCGAAGAAGACAGAAAGTCAGAATACGCACGTGTAGCTTCTGCGTTTTGCTTCTGCATGTAGAGATTCTCGGCACGCATAAACAACATATCAGGCCGATGGGGTGAATCCTTGCCCGCCTTCAGAAATTCATCCGTCCAACGGACACTCTCTTTGTAGTTCTCTAAGCGGTGCATACAGACGGCGTTTAGACGCGCGGCCTCTAGCCACTGGCCCCAGTCCCGTTTGCGAAGAACGGTGACCAGCTGTTTTGACGCCTTGCTATACTGATCGGTCGCCATGAATGCATTCGCTAAATCATACAGGATATCCAGATAAAGAGCGTCACGCGTACATTTTGGTGAAAACTCGCTCAACACCATCGCAGCGCCTTTGTAATCCTTCCGACGAGAGTGTGTCCTGCCCAGCCACAACAAGGCTTCCGCATCCGGCTTAACAACTCTTACTAGCTGCCCAAACGATTGTGAGGCTCTCTGATGATTCCCCAATTCAAGGTAACAACGTCCAGCGAAGAGCTTGGCGTCGCGAGCGAACACGCCCCCTTTATCGGAAGCCTTCAAGCATGCCTGAAAGGCTGACAGCGCCGCATTCCAGTCCTTTAACTCGAAATGGACATACCCGATTCGGTACTGAACCTCAGAAACGGAGGCATCGGCGATACCTTTAAGCGCAGCTGTATACGTAGCGACCGCTTTATCCAATACTCCCGACTGACGATACCCCTCAGCCAGCAGATACAGAACGCGTGCATGCAAGGATTCATTGTCGGC
>CAXMRT010000014.1:0-3346 GCA_964196025.1 uncultured Gemmatimonadales bacterium
CTGCAGCAGTTCCGTACCGGTGATGTCGGAAGGCATTAGGTCGGGAGTAAACTGGATACGCTTAAAGGAGAGCGAGAGTGCTTTGGAGAGCGAGCTGACTAGGAGGGTTTTGGCGAGTCCAGGCACGCCGATCAGCAGGACATGGCCCTGAGCGAAGATCGCGATCATCATTTCGTCGATGACCTCATCCATACCTACGATGGACTTGCGCAGTTCTTTAACAATCAAATCGCGTGCTTCACCGATTTTTTCAACGGCCAGTGTTTCGTCTGTTGCTGTGCTCATGCTTAATCTCCTAATAAAGGGTCGGTGTTTTCTGAGAGAACGTTCTGCTTGCTCAGTATTCGGTCAAATTCTGTTTAGGTCTTTTTTGGACAAGCGTTCAGTCAATCACATGATCTGAACGAAAACACTATAATAACGGGCAGTCGTGTCCACAACCCCTGCTTGTTATGGAAATGCGTAAAAGAGATGCGGAAATGCGTCAGTATTCAGTATTCAGTAATCAGTCGTCAGTATTCACTAATGCGTAGCTCCGCCACGACTTTGTCTCTGGCCACGTCAGGGCGTGGTAAACATGAAAGACCCCTCTACTCGTTGGGGCCCCTTCTCCCGTTGGGAGACACCTTTTTTTGGTTGGGGGAGGGCGAACATCGAGCTTTGAACTTTGAACCACTCGACTGGGCTCGCGGCGGGCGTCGACGTGTGGATGCCGCGAGTTGCGCGGCATGAAAATCCCCCTACCCGTGGGGGCCCTTCCCCCTTGGGGGACACCTTTTTTTGGATTGGGGGCTGCGGCGGACAGGGTGCTGCGGGTATCCGATATCTGGGGGTTAGCCGTTTAGGGTCCAGCCGTCTCGGTATGTTTTGGTTACGAAAGCGGCGGCTTCTGGGGTGTCGGGTGAGCTGAGGGACTTCGAGTCCCAGCTAATTTTCTTGCCGCAGCGATAGGCTACAAGGGAAAGAAGGTTGTTTTCTATCATCTTGCCGGAATAGTCGAAATTGCAGCTGGTGATCTTGTCCGTCTTGCAGGCATTGATCCATTCTGCGTGATGTCCCGTTGATGCAGGGATTAGGTCCTCGGATTTTGGAGATGTGTATTGGGTCATGTCTCCTTGGAGCATGATGATGCGGTAATTGTAATCCGCGAGCATATAGCCCTTGGTGCCCTTGAATATGACCCCTTTGAACATTTCGTCCCGATTAAAGATCTTTGATGGCAGTCCAGGCTTCTTGCCACCGTCATACCAATGGACCTTAACCCCTGGTCGCCAATCGTTTGCGGGGTGTTCCCATTCGGCTGTTAACCAGGTGGGGACGGTGTCGGTTGAGAGTTCGCTGCCCTTTGCTGAGCAAGAGGTGGGGAGCCCGAGATCCATCCCATAATAGGCGAGGTCCATGAGATGGCTGCCCATATCGCCGATTTGACCGCTGCCGAAATCCCAATAAGGGTTCCAAGAGAGGCAACCCTTTTTGAAGTAGCCGGGGTTGTAAGGATGCATCTTTGAGGGGCCGATCCACAGATCCCAATTGATGTGGGCTGGAACGGGTGTGCCCGCAGGGAGATAGTTGCCGCCGGGTGGGATGCGACTGCACCAAGCGCGTGCGCTTACGGGGTCGCCAATGGCTCCGCCGCGGATGAGCTCGCGGATACGTCGATAGTTACTGGATGCGTGGATCTGAGTGCCCATTTGCGTAGCAATTTTATTTTTGTTGGCGAGGTAGGTTTTACGAACGGTTTGTGCTTCGTGGACAGAGTTTGCGAGAGGTTTTTCTGAGTAAACATTCAGCCCGCGATTCATGGCCCAGACACTCACAAAGGCATGTGTGTGGTCGGTCGTTGAAGAGACCACTGCATCGATATCTTTCTGCTCGAGGCAAAGGCGCCAGTCTTCGTAAGTCTTGGCTTTTGGGAAGCGTTTGGCCGCGCCTGCAAGGTTGTTGCGATTCACGTCACAGATCGCGACGATGTTCTCGCCTTGGACGCCCTTCAGGTTGGCACCACCGCGCCCAGCAACACCGATCACGGCGATATTCAATTTGTTGGTAGATGGATTGGCTGCACGCAAAATGCCAGAAGGGAGTAGGGTGAGTCCGGCCGCGCCAGCTTGGATGAATGAACGTCGCTTCATAGTTATCCTCTTGTATTAATGGTAAAAATTATTGTGTAAGTATCTTAGTATGAATTGCTTATGGAAGTTTTCGAACGTTTAAATTCTTGAATTCTATTGGCGACCCTTCTGACTCGAGGCATATGTATCCTGTTTTTGGATCGCAGTTGTTTCCGCCGGACACTTCTTCACCGTTCACCCAGAGTCGGACTTCGCCATTGATGCAGCGGATATAGTAATGGTTCCACTCCTTAAGGTCTTTGCTCAGGCGTTTGCTGGGGAAGCTACGTGTGCCGTTAGGTGCCACAGGTGGAAAGGGGGTCATTTTTGCACGGACGGGAAAGACATCGCCATGGGAGGTGAACCAGTCGGACGCAACGCCTTTATGATTCTTCTTCCATTGCTCTTCGTAGCCGAGGTCAAGTACCTGAACTTCGATGCCGTCGGGAAGTGATCCTTTTCCGCTCTCGAGTTTCTTTAGAGAGCTCGCAGACGCCCAGACAAAGATGCCTGAATTACCGGCATACTTCATGTGCCGCCATTCGGCGACCATCTCAAAATTTGTATAGGCCACCTTCGTGGCGATCACGCCTGTCGGTTTTCCCGTGCAGTAGGTGATGCCGTCTTTCCATGACCACGTGTCTTTTGCGCAATTGATGTTTCGGAAGTCGGCTTCTGTCAGGGCTTGCCAGCCTGGGCCGGAGCCGTCGATGGTGGCGCTAACGAGGTCTTCCGCACGAAGAGGAAAAGCGCACGTGAGAATCAGTCCGGCGATTAATGCATAAAAGGTGGGTAATGAGAGTCTGTTTATGGTCATAGGCTCGATTCTGTTTGATGAAGGGTTAGAGGCATCGCGTGTTCTATGTATCACATACGAAACTATGGTGGATCGGACCTGCAACTTCAACTCCTAATTGTCGGGTAATTGTCTGAACGTGCTGGTTGTAGGTGTCGGAGGAAATACGAGTCTGTGGCGGATGCTTATTCATTTATGTTAGGTCTTCAATCTCCACATTTAGTGATCAGGAAAAAAGTGGCTGACGGAGCATACCATAGTCTGGGAGCCTGTGTAGCTTTATGGGGATGGCGCGATTGGTTGAGTCTTTGTCGTGTTTGCGAGGTATGTTGCGGTTGTAGACGTTTTTCTTAGAGCTTACTATGTCACGATTAATACGGAACTGTGAGTCGGATTATGAGAATGCCTATTTTTGGATATCAGTGGAAGTTGGTGTCGG
>CAXMRT010000015.1:0-6467 GCA_964196025.1 uncultured Gemmatimonadales bacterium
GACTGGAGTGGGCGGGGCGGGGTAGCAGACGTACTTGAAAGCTGCATCCGACGCGACGGCCTCGTCGGTCACGTCCGTGGTGGGGAGCGACCCTGCCATGTCTCGCCGCAATGTTGGTCAAGCCCTTGGTTCCTGCATGGCTGTTTATGTGGGTGCTTTCTTACGGCCTCTTGCTTTCCTTGAAGATTGTAACGCTCATCGGCATGCGAGAGATCAGTAGCGGTTGGGAAAAAATCGCCTATCTATTTTTATGGCCCGGTTTGGATGCGACAGCTTTCATGAACAGACCGTTGGACACCAGCGTCGTCACGTTACGGGATTATCTACGAGGAGCGGTATTGCTGGCTGTTGGTGTAGGATTATTGGTTCTGTGGCCGGGTGAGAGCGCTAGCAGTGTGTTTAATCTTGGCATTCTATTGATAGGTACCGTGTTGGTGCTGCACTTCGGCGGGTTCGAGTTGATCGCTCAGGCATGGAGGGCGAGGGGGCGCAGAGTTCGACCTATTATGAATCGCCCTCTGCGTTCCACAGGCTTGAGTGAGTTCTGGGGTCATCGCTGGAATCTGGCCTTTCGAGATTTCTCACACCCTTACGTATTTGCACCTTTGCAAAAGTCCGTCGGAACGCGATGGGCGCTCCTGTGTGTGTTTGGAGTGTCTGGCCTCTTGCATGAGGCGGTTATTTCATTACCGGCCGGTGGCGGGTATGGGTTGCCGACACTCTATTTTATGATCCAAGCGGGTGGATGTCTGTTGGAGCGCTATGCGATAAGGAGGCGTCGGCTTGGAAGGGCGGTCACCTTCCTTTTTCTACTGGGACCGCTTCCGCTACTCATACACCAACCTTTTGTTCGCAATGTGTTGCTGCCGCTAATTGATGTATTGGCAGCGTTATAAATCAGAGGAGGAGAGAAAATGGACTACACGACCTATATGATCATTGGTGGCGTTCTACAGTTAGGCGTTCTCATAGCGGCTGCGTTATTGCCGCGAGTATTGGACTGGAAGACCAATCTGCCGAGTCTGCCGAAATTACAGGAGCAGATATTAAGAGTGTACGCATTTTATATTTGTCTTATGATCTTGGCTCTGGGGCTCATGTGCATCGTCTTCCCAGGTGAGTTGCTGGCTGGGACGCTGCTCACTAAGGCGCTCTGTTTTTTCGTTGCTGTTTTTTGGGGGATCCGATTGATGATTCAGCTGTTTTATTATGACCCGAGTGAACACCTTAGTACTCCTTTTTTAAAGACGGGTTATCACGGCCTGACAGCAGTGTTTACCTATCAAGTTGTTATCTTTGTTGGTGCGGGGTTGATATGAAAAATCCACTTCCCAGGATGGTTATCGCGGGTGGCTCCGGCTTCCTAGGGCAAAGCCTCGCGGATTGGTTCCATGGCAGATATGATGTGGTTGTGCTGAGTCGTCATGCAACTGGCGGGCCGCACGCACGGGGTGTGTCGTGGGACGGGCAGACAGCGGGTGATTGGGCTTCTGAGATAGAGGGGGCTGATGTCCTGATGAATATGACAGGGAAATCCGTCAACTGCCGTAAGACTCCAGAGAATATGAAGCGAATGATCGAGTCCCGCGTTCTGTCGACAGACGTGTTGGGGCGGGTGATCGCGGAGTGCGAGTCGCCTCCGCGGGTGTGGATCAATGCGAGCACGGCTACCCTGTACGAGCATAGCCTTAGTGTGCAGCACGGGGAATCTGGCCCAACAGGCCCGACGCCGGGGATTCATGATGAGTTTTCCATCGAGATTGGTCGTCAGTGGGAGGGCGCCTTTCATCGCGCTTCCTGCGCGGGGGTACGTCAGGTCATCCAGCGAACGAGCATGGTGTTGGGAAGGGCTCCCGATACCGTATTTGATGTTATGTGCGGTTTGGTTCGCAAAGGGCTCGGTGGACGGCAGGGGTCTGGGAAGCAGTTCGTTTCTTGGGTACACATCGAGGACTACTGTCGACTTACTGAATGGATGATTGATTCTGCTGATGCTGAAGGGGTTTACAACGTCTGTGCACCGGAGCCAATTAGGAATGCCGATCAGATGAAGATATACCGAGAGGCGCTCGGTGTACCGATTGGGCTTCCGGCGAGTGGATGGATCCTTGAATTGGGAGCCGTCTTTATGCGTACTGAAACTGAGTTGATCTTAAAGAGCCGAAACGTTATCCCGGCGCGTCTTCTGTCAGAGGGTTTCGAGTTCGTGTATCCGGATATGAAAACGGCGGTGGCGAATCTGCTGGCGGCTAGTTCCTGATCTAGTTTTGGATTCGATAGACGTGCTTCTTCGTGCGCAGGATCAGCGAACCTTCGATGACTGCTGCTGATGCCATAAATCCGTTATCCAGCGTGTTGGTCGCAAGCGCTTGGTGTGCGTCACCGGGCTTCATTACGTGAGTGGTGCCGTTCTGATCGAAAAAGTAGAGTTGGCCTGCAGCATAGACTGGTGAGGAGGATACTCTTGCATCTAGACGCGCACTCCATAGCGTTTTGCCGTTGGCGGTGTCGCGACAACTTACAAACCCCTTATCGTCAGACGTGTAGAGGTGCTTGCCTATAAGGATGGGTGAGGAAATTCTTGGAGCAGAACGGTGGGTGCGCCAAAGGATGTGCGTATCTGTGACATTTCCGCTGCCACCCAGTTTGACGGCGAGCACTTCTGACTGCATGTATCCGGTGGTGAAGTACACGGCGTGATCATCGGTCACGGGTCGGGATCCAACGGAGAATCCTTTGTTGCGATAATCGGCTCGCCAGAGTTCCTTACCTGTTGCGGCATCGTATCCGTAGATAGCCCAAGCAGCAGGGATTACTAGCTGGTCTTTCTTTTTGCCGACGATGATGGGGGTGCTGAATGATTTTTGCCGATCCGGCACGGTGTTGCCAAAATCTATCGAACGATCTGTTTTCCACGCGGTTGTCCCATCCTTCTTGTTTAGTGCGATGCTAAACTGATGATCCGCGCCGTCATAAGTGAGGATCAGGAAGTTCCTCCAGAGAATGGGCGAAGAGCCGGCGCCCTCCATATGATTGACTTTAATATCTGAGCGTGTCCACAGTGTTTTTCCGGTCTTGGTGTCCAGACATGCCGTGCCATAGGTGCCGAAATGGACATATACTCGACCGGGCTCGATGACGGGGCTGGGAGATCCGTGACTCTGTGCTTTTCCTGCATTTCCCCATACCTGAGGATTGGAGACCTCGAAGAGTAATGGGTTATGGCGTACCTCTCCTGTTTCCAGAGAGAGGCATACCGCAGATAGCTTGTGCCCATCCTCGGTCGCATCCGTCACCCAGACTTGTCCGTCTAAGACGACAGGAGATGACCAAGCGCGGCCCGGGAGTTCAGTTTTCCATTTAACATGAGTGTCTTCGCCCCACGTCAACGGCGCCGATTTGACTGCCGCGTGGCCATTGCCTCTGGGACCGCGGAAGTCGGTCCATGAATCGGCTGCATGTAGCAGGCTAAGAGAGCCCGCCACGAGGAGTGTGGAAAAAATGGTATAGACGGTGTTCATGATTGAGGCGCTCCAGGTGGGGTGGTGTGAATGTTGATTTGCCGAGTTTAGTTGGCTGCTTGGCGTGGGGTCAATCCTCGATCCGGTGTTTCTAGGGGTTTGACCTGCATTTTCGACCTTTTTGGTAGGTTATTTTTATAATGTAGGGTTGAAACGGGTATACGAACTGGCTACTATTGCGTCTTCTTGTATCTGGCGGTGGTTTTCAGTTTAGATACGCGACGACTTGCAACTCTTTATTGAGGTTCTTAGAAATGAGCGAGAAGACTAAAGCAGATTCGACAAACGAAATCAGTCGACGGAAATTTATGGTGACAGGTAGTGCGGTCGGAGCGGGCTTGACGCTAGCGGCCCCTGCGATTGTTCGCAGCGAAACCTTGAGAAACGACACGCTTAACGTTGCGGTGATCGGGTCCGGCACCCAAGGTCGCGTACAGCTGAACGCGTGTCTGAACATTCCAGGAATACGTTTTAAGGCAGTGTGTGATATATGGAAATATAATCAGCGCTATTCGTCTCGCTTCCTCAAGAAGTACAAGCATGACGTAAATGTTTACGAGGATTATGAGGAAATGCTTGCGACAGAGAAGGATATTGATGCGGTTCTTATCGCCTCACCTGACTGGATGCATGCACCGCATACCAACGCCTGCTTGAAGGCTGGCAAACATGTCTACTACGAGAAGATGATGTCCAATAGTCTCGAAGGCGCGGCCTCCATGGTTCGCACTCAAAAGGAGACTGGAAAGTTGTTGCAGATCGGGCACCAACGTCGCAGTAACCCTCGCTACTTACACGCCCATGACAAATTACTGAAAGAGGCAAATATATTCGGTCGATTGACCCATGCAAATGCACAGTGGAATCGCGGCAAGAGCGACGACCTAGGGTGGCCCTCGAAGTATGTGATGGAAGATGCAAAGCTCGAGAAGTATGGCTACAAGGATATGCACGAGTTTCGGAACTGGAGATGGTTTAAGAAGTATGGCGGCGGACCTCTCTCTGACTTGGGCGCTCATCAGATCGATATTTTCAACTGGTTCTTCGGCACGACTCCCTCCTCCGTAATGGCGAGCGGTGGCGTGGATTACTACAAGACGCATGAGTGGGAAGACAACGTCATGCTTATCTATGAATATGAAACGACTCAAGGAATTGCGCGCGCCTTTTATCAGGTGCTGACCACCACGAGCTCGCTTGGGTTTAACGAGCGATTCATGGGGCTTGAAGGCACCTTGGCGATTTCTGAAAATCCTAAGTGGAATGAAGCTTTCCGCGAACCTACTGCGCCGGAGTGGGATAAGTGGAAGGCAAAGGGCTATTTGCATAAAGATGAACCGAAGGAAGATGCAGCAGCGGTAGAAGATGTCATTGTCGATGTCAGGCAGTCTGCAGCCCTAGACGCATGGGAAATCCCTGTTGTCTTGAAGAAGAAAATTCATCAGCCTCATCTCGAAAACTTTTTTGATGCTATTCGAAAAGGGACGCCGTTGACGTGTCCTGCTCAAACTGCGTTTGAAACAGCGGTTACTGTGAAGAATGTGAACAAGGCCCTCGCGTCGCGTTCACGTTACGAGTTCAAACCATCTGACTTTGTTGCTTAATAACTAGGAGAATTTTCATATGACACGTTTTTCAACTACTACCCTTATTCTTGGGTCCCTGTTGGTAGGTATTTTTAGTGCTGTCGATACGCCTGCCGCGGACGAGAAGGTCCCGCTGATGTTGGTCCTTCCTAAGCCGATGTTTAAAGGGACTCCGGTTCCCAACAAGGTTGCGAACTTAAAGAAGCCGTTGGGTCACGCTCGTCCACCGATGATGGTGCCGAAGGGTACGAAAATGTTGTCGAAAGACAAGCCTGTAACAGGAAGTGATGACTTGCCTGTTATTGGTGAGCTAGAGATGTTGACGGATGGAGACAAGATGGGGTCCGACGGTAGTTTTGTTGAGTTTGGCCCGCTCTTGCAGCATGTCCAGGTTGACCTCGAGAAGGCTTCTGAGTTGATCGCCATGGCAGTCTGGCATTACCACTCACAAGCTCGCGTCTATCATGACGTCATTATTCAAGCGTCAGATGATCCGGATTTTATCAAAGGCGTTAAGACGATATTTAACAACGATCACGACAATTCCTCTGGTATGGGTGTTGGTAAGGACCAATCCTATGTGGAGACGTCCGAAGGTGAGCTTGTTGACATGAAGAGTGTTGTTGCTCGCTACGTCCGCCTCTATAGCCGTGGCAGCACGACTGACGAGATGAATCATTATGTTGAGATTGAAATCTGGGGAAAAGACGCCAAGTAAGGCGCTCTGTCTCATAGGATACGGGGAATCATGGCTAAGACAAAAAATATCGCGATTATTGGAGGTCTCGCAGTTGTCGGGATCATATCAATTGTTGTCCTTAAGAGTGGACCACCCGCTGACGTTGAGTCAGGTATGGTGCCAGTTGTCACCTCGACAACTGTTCCGACACCCGTCGACGTGTCACCTGCGACTCCTGTTGTAGTTGGTGAAGCCGCGTCATTTACGCTCAACGAAGATGACACGAATATTGAGTTTACTGGTTATAAGATCGGCGGGCATCAGACGTGTAACTTTTTTGAATTTGGTGGCTCCATCTCGTTGCCGAACGGATCAGTCGAGAGTGCGGAGATCGAAATCTCTGTGGACTTGGCGTCGGTTGTGCATGAGAATCCTGTCTTTACAAAAGTGATGTTGAGTTCTGCGTTTTTCGACATAGAAAACCATCCCGAGGCCGTATTCAAGAGTTCGTCGATTGTGAAAGAGGGTGACGGGCATCGAATAACCGGTGACTTAACTCTGCGCGGGATCACGAAACAGATTTCCTTTAAGACGATCATTCGTCTAGAGGAAAAACAATGCCTCTTTGATGCCGAGTTTAAGGTTGATCGCCTCGCTTGGGATATCACTTACAAGGGACGC
>CAXMRT010000016.1:0-2829 GCA_964196025.1 uncultured Gemmatimonadales bacterium
CCGAGGGCTGCAAATCGCAGACGAAGGTCATTGAGACTCTTGCTAAGCTCGGACTCGCGCTTTTTGGAAGCGGCGAGGTCGCGTGCAAGTGCCTGGCATTGCCCTTGGGACTTCTTGAGTTGAAGTTGTAGCTGGCGAATCTGGCGATCCTTGTCCCCCTCCCCTGCGCTTTGCGCGGCACACGGAACCACCCATACGGCCTGAGCACCGAGGAGAAATACTCCGGTGAGGGCTGAGGTGATGTGTGCTTTGATTTGCATGAGGAGAAGTGTGTGGATCTTGAGTAAACTATCGCTTACCCAGTTACCAAATGGGTTTATCGTTTACCGATTCCGCCGTGTGCTCTGAAGATACGTGTAGGTGAAAATTCACCAAGCTTGTGGCCAACCATGTTCTCGTTCACGTAGACAGTCGGGAATGACTTGCCGTTGTGGACGTGGAATGTGTGGCCAACAAAGTCAGGAGTAATCACAGATTTGCGACTCCAGGTCTTGATGGGTTTCTTATCTTTGTTGGCTTCAGCTTTGTCGATTTTGGCGAGCAGCTTTTGGTCAACGAAGGCACCTTTTTTGAGTGATCTTGGCATGATGGATTAGTGATTGGTTATTTGTGATGGGCGCAATTACTTCTTCTTACGACGAGAAACGATGAACTTGTTGCTCGGCTTGTATTTTTTACGAGTCTTCTGACCCTTGGTGTGACCCCAGGGAGATTTGAGGTGTTGACGACCACCACCGGACTTGGACTTACCCTCACCACCACCGTTGGGGTGATCGACTGGGTTCATACACATTCCACGAACTGTTGGGCGGATGCCCTTCCAGCGGCTGCGGCCTGCTTTTCCAGATACTTCGTTCATGTGGTCGCGGTTGCCGACCTGGCCGATGGTGCAGTAGCACTCCTGGTTGCACTTGCGGATCTCACCGGATGGCATCTTGACGAGTGCATAACCACCTGCGTCACGGTTGGAGAGGACAGCTTGCTGACCTGCGGAACGGGCGATTTTGCCGCCTGTGCCTGGAGTCATCTCGATGTTGTGGATGGCAGTTCCGAGAGGAACGTTCTTGAGCTTGGTGGCGTTACCGGGCTTGGGAGCGGCGGTATCGCTTGAGATCACAGTGTCACCTACAGACAAGCCAACTGGGGCGAGGATGTAGCTTTTCACACCGTCCTCATATTGAAGGAGGGCAATGCGGCAAGTACGGTTAGGATCGTATTCGATGCTCTGCACGGTAGCTGTTACATCAACTTTGGTGCGTTTGAAATCGATAAGACGATACTTACGTTTGTGTCCACCACCTTTATGGCGGCATGTGATACGGCCCTGATTATTACGTCCACCGCTCTTTTTAAGAGGGCGAGTGAGGCTTTTTTCAGGAGTGGTTTTGGTAATTTCCTCGTAGCTTGGCCACTCTTTGTAGCGGTTGGAGGGAGTTACTGGCTTAAATGTTTTTAAAGGCATGATTCGCTATTGGGTTCGATGTTATCGTTTTTCAGCGGGAATGAATTAGAGGTGTCTTAGGTTTAGACGAGGTCGAGTGACTCGCCGTCCTTGAGACGGACAATGGCTTTTTTCCAGTGTGCGGTGCGGCCAGCGTCAGCGCGACGATTGCGCTTCTTCTTGCCCTGACAGTTCATGGTGCGAACGGTGGCAACCTTCTTTCCGAAGAGTTGCTCGATAGCACGCTTGATTTCGAGTTTGTTCGCATTGCGATCAACCTTGAACACGTATTCGTTGTTCTCCTCCTGAAGGAGGGTGGCTTTCTCACTGATGAGAACGGTGTCGATGACCTGATAAATATCTTTCATGGTTACGATGTAGTTTAAATGATTAGGCTGATTAAGCAGTGCGGCGTGCTAGGGTTTCGTAGGCGTCCTCAACGAGGATAACAGTGCTGGCACGAAGAAGCTGCTCGATGTTCATTTCTGAAGCGGTCATCAGCAGAACGTTCTGAACGTTGCGACCGGCGAGGTAAGTTTTCTCGTCGAACTTTTCAGCCAGAATGAGGATGTTACGACCTTCGGAGATTGCTTTTACGGCTGCGACGAATGACTTGGTCTTACCATCTTCAACTGAGAAGCTAGGGACTGAGATCACGGATCCGGCGACGATTAGGTCACCGAGAACTTTACGAAGTGCGAGCTTGCGTGTTCCTTTGTTGACTGTCTTAGCGTATGAGCGAGGGCGAGGACCGAAAACGATACCACCACCACGCCAGATTGGGTTTGTGGTATTACCACAACGGGCGCGGCCTGTGCCTTTTTGTTTCCAGAGCTTCTTGTTGGAGCCCTTTACTTCGCCACGTGTCTTAGTGGATGCTGTTCCGCTACGGCGGTTGGCACGGTAAGCAGTGATGAGGTCGTGCACAGCCTGATCACCTTTGTGACCTTCGATCACTTGGATGTTTGCAGCTTGTGCGTCTTTGATAGAGAGTGTTGTAGACATTGTTCTATGTTGCTATGAGTTAGTAATGGCGGGGCCGATTACTTGGCAGTCTTTTTAATTGCGGGGCGAATGACAACGTAAGCACCTTTGTGGCCGGGAACGGCACCAGAGACGAGAATGACATTGTCTTCAGGACGGACCTGAACGATTTTGAGATTTTGAACCGTGCGGCTATAAACACCGTGACGACCGGGCATCTTCTTGTTTTTCCAGATACGACCAGGCCATGTTCCAGCTCCGACACCACCAGGGCGACGGTGCATCATGTGGCCGTGTGAATCAGGTTGTCCGGCGAAGTTGTAACGTTTTACAACACCCTGGAAACCTTTTCCTTTAGTCGTTCCGATTGCGTCTACCCACTGGCCAGCTTCGAAAAGCGCAGC
>CAXMRT010000017.1:0-5221 GCA_964196025.1 uncultured Gemmatimonadales bacterium
GGTCATAGAAGTGCCCTATTTTGTTAAATTAACCGAATCCATCACAGCCTGTTCAGCCCCGTAAAAGCGACGATTGATAATATGCATTCTACAGCCAAGTTCCACCTTTATTCATACATTAAGTACCGATCAAGAGCATCCGTCCCAGAGATGGCAGAGGATCCGGTCCAATTAACCCGAACCGCGCTACAGCCAGCCAAGCACCATCCCAAAGCCAAAGATCAACACACAGGCGCCTACCATGCTTCGAGTGAGACGCGAATACATACCCTCAACCGAAACTGCACCGCTGAGCACCCGCAAATTCACCATCGTCACGCAACCAAATCCGATGAGGAGGAAAATCAAAATCGAATCGGGTACTCCCGCCACAACGGCAAGAACCACCGCTCCGAATGCCACGGCGATCGACACCTGGAAAAGTCGCGAACCAAATCGAATATGCAAATTCCGGATTCCCTCTCGCACATCCCCTCGGCCATCAGACACGTCTTTTAACAATACAACCGCGAGGGCCATACATACCAGGGGGACGAAAGACGCGAACACAAGTGGATCCGCTCCCGAGTGATGACAACCAACTTGAAACGGAATAGTCAAACCAGTTGCAGTCACCAACACCGCCAACATCGGTCGTCGCTTTATATGCAAAGGTGGAAGCGAATAAGCGACGGCAATCACCGGCAGAGCCCAACACAGCAAACGCAGCTCCCAAGAATCAAAGAAATAAAAGGGATAAACAAATCCCGCCACGGTTAATACTCCTCCATAAACTAGCGCAAGCCGGGCAGGCACACACCCAGAAGGAATCATGCGCTCTGGTTTGTCCAGAGAATCCCCACGGCGATCTGCCCATGCATTCAGACTGTAAATAGAGTTGGTCGACACCAGCGCTAGGAGCGTCGCCAAGAGGAAATCGGAAGGCAGCAGAGAACGGCCAAAGGACACGCCGGCCAGAGTGGTAACAAATGCGACAACCATCACATCGGCACGGGCTAAGCGAAAACAGTTCAAAAACGCCAGCAACGTAAACTCCTCGGAAACCCCACTCAGCGCGCCAGCGAAACGCTCAAGGCTTAATGAACACCAAAAACCACTGGCAGCACCACGACTTTTCAGATCAGGCAGATCCCAGTGTGACACAACCACGCCAACGGTCGTACTCGCTCACACACGACCCACTGCACCCGCGACCGGAGCCTATGGCTAGACAACCTCCTACAAGGGCAGTGCCTAGGCCCGTCGAGTCAAACAGTATCACGCAGGCCAGAATCAGACCAAGAAAAAGAGAAGCCAGGCCACGCTCAAACTGTAGCAAAAAAAGTACCCAAACCCCAAACCAACACTCATTTCACGACAACCAGCAAGCAAGCCTTCCACCAACGCCCCCGTTGACAAGCTCATTGATTTTCCCGATAGTACAACATCAGACGAGAAAGTCCCCGCAACCAGAAAGGTCTCCACATGAATCCCCTCCCTCTAGCCATCGTAATTGCGCTCATCACTTCAACGCTAGTCGCCGCTGACGTGATGCCCCTCCCCACCGGCATGCTCCTAGATCTAGACGCCGATCATGGCCTCACACTCGAAGACGGGAACCGCGTATCCGCCTGGCAGAATCAAGCAGCCGGCGCTCGCGCACAAAACTTCGTAAAGCGCGACAAAGGCCGGTCCAAAGCCGGCTCCGGTCGTCCTACACTCCGCAAAGAGGTCAGGGATCTCAATAAACATAACTCCCTACAGTTCCACCAACAGGAACTTGTCTGCATGGACGAGGACGTGTTTGATCCGCTTACCCAGGGCAAGGGCTGCACCTGGGTCACAGTGATCGCAATGGAGAACCAACGCGTTGGACTAAAAGACGTCAACTCGTTCTTTGGGAACCTCAAGAACGGCGGGCTATTCGGCGGGCTCTGGGGATGCGTCAACGATGACAACACGCTGTGGTGGGGTATGCGCAACGGACTTTCATTCGGACGTTTCGATTCCAACAACCCGCAAATCATCGGCCCGAAACTCCAAACCAAAAAGTTCTATATTATCGCAGGCCGAATCGCCGCAGGGACCGGCAAGGTAAAGCTAGACCTTTTCGTCAACGTCCCCACACCCGTCGCAAGCGCAGAAATACTAGTGAACGAAGAATCAAACCCGTCCAAAATGGTCATCGGTCAAGAGCGCGACGCAGTGGAACACCCCGGACACGAATCTTTCGATGGCGAAATAACGCGATTCCTCATCTTCGAACGCCCACTAAAAAACCCCGAGCTGAAAAAACTCTTCACCTCATTGCGAAGTCACTACAATCTGTAGCGCACACGCCCTCCCTAATAGGAACCAAGGGGCCAACCCCTTCTTGGCTTAAAATCTAATAATCATCATGGTTCTATGAACAACTCGCCATTCACGCTCGTCTAGGGACCCTGTTACGACCAATTGAGGATGACTTTTCCGCAGTTACCGGTATTCATCAGTTTGAAGCCTTCTTCATAGTCTTGATAGCCCATACGGTGCGTGATCACTGGTGATATATCCAAGCCGCTCTGAAGCATGGAGGTCATCATATACCAGGTTTCATACATCTCGCGCCCGTAGATACCCTTGAGGGTGATCATATTAAAGATCAAGGCGTTGGCATCGATCACCATCTCTCCAGAGGCTGGGATGCCAAGGATAGCGATTTTTCCACCATGACACATATTAGCGATCATCTCTTTGAGGGCGGCCGGATTACCCGACATCTCAAGCCCCACATCAAAGCCCTCATGCATGCCTAGTTGTTTTTGCACGTCGGCGACACGCTCTTTACTCACATCGACTGCACGCGTGACGCCCATCTTCTCAGCAAGAGCCAATCGATACGGATTCACATCTGTGATAACCACATGACGAGCGCCGGCGTGTTTGACAATCGCAGCCGCCATAATGCCAATCGGACCAGCCCCTGTAATCAACACATCCTCACCGAGCACTTTGAACGATAAGGCGGTATGCGCTGCATTCCCGAAAGGGTCAAAGATGGATTGTACATCAGGATCAATCGACGATTCCTGATGCCAAACATTGGTCATGGGCAGTGAAATGAATTCGGCGAAGGCACCCGCTCGGTTCACCCCCACCCCCTGAGTGTCTGCACAGAGGTGTCGGCGACCAGCCAGACAGTTGCGACAGAACCCGCACACAACATGCCCCTCCCCACTAACAGTCTCGCCAACCTTGAAACCCGTCACGTTTGCGCCGACTTCAACGATCTCGCCCACAAATTCATGCCCCACAGCCATGGGGACCGGAATCGTTTTTTGCGCCCACTCATCCCAATTATAGATATGGAGGTCGGTTCCGCAAATTCCGGTGCGATCAACTTTGATCAGGACATCGTTAGATCCAACTTCTGGCTCAGGGATATCCTCAATCCACAAACCGGGTTCTGCCTTCGATTTTACTAACGCTTTCACTGTGTATCCCCCACTCTAAGTCACTTCAACGCCGCAAAGGCTTCCAAAATCTTATCGATATGCGCCTGCTCCAAAGCAGCCGACACCTGCACGCGTAAACGTGCGGATCCCTTCGGAACCACCGGATACCCAAAGGCAACCACCCAAACCCCCAACGCCAGCAATTGTTCACTCTTACGAATCGCTTCAGCTTCGTCGCCGATATGGATCGGAATAATCGCAGTCGGCGACTCCTGACACTCATAACCCAGTCCGGATAAGCCATCACGAATCAATCGGATATTCTCACGCAACTTATCGATACGAGTGGTATCGCGCTGCGACACATCAATCGCTTTAAGCGCACCGCAAGCGCCGGTCGGCGACAAAGCATTGGAGAACAAACTAGGGCGACTATTCTGAATCAACAAATCGATCAGGTACTGCTTACCGGCCACATATCCCCCAGCGGCCCCGCCCAGTGCTTTGCCAAGCGTGCCTGTCACAATATCAACCTGACCATGCATGCCGTAATGCTCAGCGGTTCCTTTGCCAGTCTCCCCGAGCACGCCGACCCCATGCGAGTCGTCGATGACCAGAATCGCATCATAAGTCTTACATAACTCAATGAGCTTCGGAATATTTGCCACGGCCCCTTCCATACTGAAGACACCATCACTCAACACCCAGCGGGCGTCAGCATCCGCATGACTCTTGAGTTGCTGTTCAAGATCATCCATATCATTATGCTTAAAGCGCAACCGAGCTTTCGGGCGCGACAAGCGACACCCATCAATGATACTGGCGTGGTTAAGCTCGTCAGACAAAATCACATCCTCGGGCCCCACGGCCGTCGCAATCAATGCCTCATTGGCGCACCAGCAACTAACATAACTCAATGCGGCTTCGGTCCCAGAAAACGTTGCTAGAGAGTCTTCGAGTTCCTGGTGACAGTTAAATGTTCCACAGATAAAACGGACCGACGCTGTACCGTTCCCATATTGAGCGAGGCCATCGGCAGCAGCCTTAACGACCTCCGGATGATTGGCCAAACCCAAGTAGTTGTTGGAACAGAGACAAATCACTTCGCCTACACCTCTGAGCTGCACGGTGGCGCCCATCGGGCCTTCCACACTTTTCAAGTGCTTGATCGTGCCTGCTTCCCGCAATTCAGAAAGTGTTTGCAGGGTGCGTGTCTCAAAATTAGTTGGTGTCATTCCATTCCCCCAAAAACAAATATGTATCGACGAACGAGAGCACCCTACAAGACACCTGACGAACTCAGCAAGCCGGAATATATCTTATGACACGAAAGGATTTCTGAAGCAAAACGAGTAATGACTGGAGACCGCTCGTTTCCAAAACTCAGACCCTCACTAAATAATAGCCGAACAAGTGTAACTTTTTCCGTCTCAGACGGATTATCCATTAAAAATCATGAACGAAGGAAGTGGTGACATATGACAAGACGAGATGATTTCGGATTAAAACAGGTGGTTTTCGCCCCAATTAATGTCATATCAAGGTTTTTTATTTGCCGACACGCGATGTCATAAGCACGGGTGGCTTTATCTGCAGATGATTCAAACTACAGTCTAAGGGCGTTCAGTTCGAGTCTTCAAATTCGCCGCAGCCTGGGCTTTAAGCGCAGCAATCGCCGCGCCGTTTTTGTTGCGTCCGTCCGGGTCGCTGTGCTTCACCTCAGGGCTGAAGTCGATATCATCCGTTCGGAAGCTATGCAGGGGTTGCCACGGCAAGCCGTTGACTTTTAGATTCCCCATTGGGGAACG
>CAXMRT010000018.1:0-3933 GCA_964196025.1 uncultured Gemmatimonadales bacterium
CTTTTGCGGCGGCTTCTCGTTCTTCCCACCCAGCAATATTGATGGCTCCGAAGGCGAGGGCCACGAGCAGAAGGCCGAGCGACCCCAATAGAACCGGGCTTCTCTTTTTCTTTGGTTGCTTGTGTTTTCTGACGCGTGAGGTTGCGTCACCGGACGAGTTTGTGGACGAGATGCGAACACTGCGTGCGCCTGCCTTGTTCGAATCAATCTGAATGGTGCTTTCTGCCTCAGGCGAGAGCGGCTTGGTGAGTATCTTCCCCGTGTTCACGCGGCTGATATCTGTTAGAACTTCTTTCCAGTTCAGGTAACGGTGTTCTGGGTTTTTGGCTAGCATCTTCGAGAGCATCAGCACGAATTTTGTGGTGAGCTTCGTATTGTATTTTCGGGGGTCGCGTAGAAAGTCGTTTAAATGCCCTTCGAGCGGGGCGGTGGGGTCGTCTGGGTCATCGAACGGGAGTTGGCCCGTCACCATATGGTACATGGTTGCCCCGAGAGAATAGATGTCGGATTGACAGGTGACTAATTTTTCGGCCATGGCTTGTTCGGGTGAGCAATAGTGAGGGGTGCACATGTCATCGACAGTCAACGCCTCGTCTTTGTGGCCGACCATTTTTGCGAGTCCAAGGTCGGCGAGTTTGACCGTGCCGTCTTTGTCGATCAGGATGTTGTCCGGTTTGATATCGCGATGGATGATCTTATTTTCGTCCCATGCGTATTGGAGGGCGCGTGCGACGCTGTCGGCGACGAAGAGGGTGTCTGCTTCTGACAAGGTATCATCCTTCCGAATCCATTCCCCGACATTGTGGCCGTCGATAAACTCCATGACGATGTAGAAGACGGTGTTGACGCTCCCCGTTTCGTAAACTTGGACGATGCCGGAATGTTTCAGCTTGGCAGCCGATCGTGCTTCGAGTTTAAAGCGTTCGACTTCTTCGGTATCTGCGGCTAGCTCGGGCGGAAGGATTTTGAGGGCAACCATACGGTCGAGAGAAATCTGGCGGGCCTTAAAGACGGAGCCCATTCCGCCTTGACCTACTTTTTCGATGAGCTCGAAGCCCGATATAGAACCACCCGACATGGTCATATTCCCTTGAGACACAAGCGAGCGCCGGAATGAGTCACGTGCGCTCGGATTGCTAGTTGAGACAGCTTTAGTCGCTTACCCTATTAAACGTTCTGGAAAGATCAGAAGTTTAGAGAAAAGTCGGATAGATGGCAAGATCGCTTGCGGGAGTTGTTGGGTTTGAGAAAAAAAGGGGAATCGACCCCGTTTTGTGGGGATGCTTAGTCGGATACCGCTTGGTTGGATGATCTCAGAGCGGTGCTGCGGATGGTGGAAAGGAGGATCTGCTGAAAGATCATGCCGAGCCCAATGTGGAGCGCGCCGTAGACTGTGGCGAGAACAAGAGCGGTGATGACGCTTCCGACAGTCGCGTCGGAACCGGCCCCGGCCGTGGCCCCGACGACCACGCCAAAAAACATGACGGGGAGTAGGACCGACTGTCCAACGAGGTTCCAGCCGACCCAGGTGCCGAAGCATGCGGTGAGCGCCATGGCGCGTTTAAATCGCAGGGAGAACCACATCGCGAGCTGTGCGAAGCAGAACCAGATGCTGTAGCCGGCTATCGCTATCGCGAGCATGTACCAGCCGAGTTGCATGTGGCCTGGCCAGACGGTCAGGACCATGGGTGCGAGGCAGGAGGCGATGAGCCACGGGAGTCCGCCGAAGAAGACAGCCTTGAATTTGCCCAAGGCAATTTGTTTTTCTGTGATCGGGGTCGTCAGCAGGACGTCTAGCGTGCGGTCGGTCCGCTCGTCTACGAAGGTGCCGCAACAATTCCAAAGTCCACCAAGCGTGAAGCGAATCATGCAGATTCCGGCAAACGCGAGAGCGCTCGTGTCGACTTTTTCTGCGGCCGTGAGTGTGAGTAGTTTAAAATGGTCGGCGGCGATGACGCCCGCAACGACGCTGGCTAAAATGATGGTGATGGCGAGAGTGTCACGGAGCAAGTTGGCGGGGGTGCTTTTGAGAGAGAAGTAGAATTCTCGCCAGAAAACCGGGTTACCCTTGAGGTGACCAACTCGGCCTTGTACGCGAGTGGCTTGAGTGCCGTGGGTGAAGACGCGTTTCGGCAGCAGGATGTACGACGCAACGAGGAAAGGAGTTCCTGCGAGGCAGCAGTATATGGGGTTCAAGTGGATAAAGTCCATCTGGATGCCGGTGCGCAGCAGGGTCATTGCGTGCCAAGGAGTGACGGCGGTGAACGCTGGGCTATCGACACCCAGAGAGATGGCGACCCCTGCGGGAATAACGATGAAGAGGAGGAATCCGATCACAAGGATGATCCAAGTGACTGATTGCTCGGACTTTGCCGCGATGCCGGTGAACAGGCCCGCGGATGTTGCTAGATAGGCGGTACCGAGCAGAATGCCGAAGGCCTTGAGTACCTGTTCGGCTTGAACCCCACCCAGTACGGTGGTGAGGATGAATAGCGGGAGCACAGAGCTGATGATGATTAAAGCGGAGAACGAGGCGGTTAGGAATTTTCCCGACACAATGGTCGTGCCCGTCAAGTCGGTCATAAAGAGAAGGCCGAGCGTCCGATCTTTCCGCTCCTGCATAACCATGGATGAGGCGATGAATAGTGGGAGGATGTACATGGCGCCGAGGGAGGTATACGAGAGGGCCATGAAGATGCTGAGGCCGAGAGTGGAGCCGCCCGGAGTCATCGCCGCAAAAATGAGTAAGAACAGGATGACGCCAATGACGTAGGCGACTCGTTTGGTATAGAAAAGTCTGCGTCGCGGTCGCGTGATCAGTTCTCTCATGAAGAGGGAGAGGATTAGTTCCACGAGTTCCCTCCCGACTGCCGTGTAGTGCCTGCGTCCATTCGGGAGAGTATAGGTGTAGACCAGCTGAGGGACAAGCTTTTGGAGGGGCGCGGCGCTTAGGCGATGATGCCGTGTATGGGCCGCCCTTTATCAGCGATGGTGAATGGTCGCTTGGATGGTGACGTGATGACTTTGTCCAGGGGCAGTCCCATCAGGTATGCGATGGTGGCGTTAAAGTCGACAACGCGCACGGGGTTTTCCTCGGGCGCTTTCCCTTTTTTGTCGGTCTTTCCGTAGCGTTGTCCGCCTGCTACGCCAGCACCCGCCATCAGGCAGGTGTAGGCCTTGGGATAGTGGTTGCGGCCTTTGCGGCCGGTATCGATGTCTGGCGTGCGGCCAAAATCGGTGCCGAGAACGACGAGCGTGGATTCGAGCATGCCGCGCATTGTCAGGTCTTCTAGCAATGTTGAAAGGCCGACATCGAGGATTTCGGCTTGTTCCGGCACGCGATCAAAATTATCGTTATGCGTGTCCCATCCGCCTAGATTGACTTCCACGAAGCGGACATTGTTCTCGACGAGTCGGCGGGCAAGCAGGCACCCTTTGCCGAACGCGTGTTCGCCATATGCCTCGAGAATGTAGTCGGGCTCACGGTTGATGTCGAAGGCGTTAAGGTCGGCGCTGTTCATGAGCTTGACGGCTTCGGAATACATGGCTGTGTAGGCGCGAACATCTTTGTGGTTATATTTCTGTCGGAAAGACGCGTTCATCTTTTCGGCCATATGTAGTCGGCTTTGAAACTGGTCGTCGGAGACGTAATCCGGCAGCACACTGTCTTGCAATCCGGTCTCTGGGTTGCCGATAGGGAGAGGCGAATATCGAGACTCCATGTATCCGCTTCCAACAATATTACTGCCTCCACTGATCGAGACGTTTGATGGCAGGGTGTTGTTGATCTTGCCGGAAAGGCGGCCGACCCAACTGCCGAGGCAAGGGTGGGAGATGGTGCCGCGCTTCACGTAGCTCGTGTGAAGAAGATATTGTGCTTGTTCGTGCGCGCCTTGAGTGGTGTGCATGCCGGGAATGAGGGCAATTTTGTTC
>CAXMRT010000019.1:0-2680 GCA_964196025.1 uncultured Gemmatimonadales bacterium
CGATCGAAGAGAAACTGACGCCGGGCAATCTCACCCAGTGGGTCGGCCAGCTCAAGAAACGTAAGACGCACGTCTACCTGCCGAAATTCAAAATGGAGACCGAATACAAGTTAGGCGATGCAGAAGAACCCGGCACGCTGCAGAAGATGGGCATGGTCCGGGCGTTCAAAGACCCCCGCAACCCGAAAACCGGCGCACAGTTCCAGGGCATGACCACATCGACCGACCCGATGAAGCAGCTTTATATCACGGGTGTGTTTCACAAGGCGTTCGTCGAGGTCAACGAGAAGGGGACCGAGGCCGCCGCCGCAACGGGTGTGGCGATGGCTATGCCGGCGTCCATGCCCCGCGACGTCCCATTTACCCCGGAGTTCAAAGCCGACCGGCCCTTCATCTACCTGATCCGCGAGAAATCGACCGGTAGCGTGCTGTTCCTGGGACGGATGACACAACCGAATAACTAACAAACTAACTAAAAAGCAAAGACCATGAATCGTAAATTCCTGAAAACCACCGCCCTTCTTATCGCCTCACTTGTCGCTGGACATTCAATGTTACTGGCCGCCGAGGACAAGCCCAAGCTCCCGCAGACGCTCACGGTTAAGTGTGAGCTCGACCCTTTCCCTTATGCATTCAAGCCCAACCGGAAATCGTGGGCCATCGACCTGGTTGCCATTGGACATATGAAGTGTGACCTGGTTCTCAAGCGGCAAGACCCTGGTCCTGCTGATGTCCACATTCGCTCCGTGATCCCTGCCTGGAAGGGAAGTAAGACCATTGAACTGAAGGGCGGCTACAGTCTCAGGATCGATGCGCATTACATGATAAGGAAACGCAATGGTGACTTCATCTGCAAGCCGTCCGGGCTCACAACCGACGTATTTTACTTCTACAAAAAGAAGCTCATCGGCTACGCCACTGCAGCACAGTGGAGCGAGGCGAAGGAGATCAGCCTCTGGGCCAGAGCGACCGATACCGCGTACATTGCCCTGATGAACGAGAACGGCTTTGGCATTCCATCCCAGATCACGGTCTTTGATAGAGGCGGGATCCGCTTCTGGGCTGCCGTGCGTGGTGGAGTAATGGGCCGGGAGGGTGGACTCACCTTTGAGTCGCTTAGTGCTGCACTCAAACCTTTGGGGCGAGACGACAACATGATGATGCCTACCGTCACCGTCAAGAGCACGGTCACCAGGCCAACGGGCTCGGACATTCCCGCGGCGAACTTCCCGAGGAAGACAGATGTGCCGAAAGGCATCATCAGTCCATCGGGGGCGAACTTCCCGAGGTAGACAGATGTTTTGCAGCTGCTGCTTAAGAAGGTCGACAAGATAGGAGCAAATCGGCCTTAATACCAGCCTAGTGAACGGTCTCAATCCGTTCACTAGGTCATGGCAAGATAAGCCTCGTTCTCTGAATGAGAACCTTTACCAACCTGCCTCTTTATGACGTTCCCCGATTAATGATAAAATAAATGTCAACAAATTGCCCAAAGGTGCAAACTTGTTTGTGAATGGATCAATCTTTCAATATCCTGGCATCCGAGTACCGCCCGATGATCGTGGCGTATCTCCGTTCGCTCGGAGCCGATGCACACTTGGCGGAGGATCTGGCCCAGGAGACTTTCCTGGCAGCATATCAATCACTCGATAGCTTTGATGAGGGAGGAAACTTGGGAGGTTGGCTGCGGGGGATCGCCCGGAACAAGACGCTGATGCATTGGCGGGCAGCAGCAGTGCGGCCACCACTGAGCACCGATGCCCGGTGCGTCGGGGGAATTGATGAGGTCTTTGAAGCAATGGACCGGCAAAAGGAAGAGGGCGATTGGTGGGAGGATCGCCGAGAAATTCTAAGGCAATGTATCGCACAGTTGAGCTCTAGTCTGAGGCGCTCCATCGAGCGGGTCTACTCCGAAGGAGAAACACTTGATGAGGCAGCCGCCACACTGTCCTCAACTCGGCTGGCAATCGGTCAACGACTAAGCCGAGCTCGTAACCAAATCCGCCAATGCGTGACCCTGAAACTAAACTCCGTGAAGAATCATGATTGAAAATTTGGAAAACGGACCGGAACAACCCGGGGATACTTCCGACGATGAAGCCGTTCGCGAATACGGGCGGCAGCTCGCGATCGATGCCCTGATACGGGATGCCATGCAAAGCCAGGACGTCGTCCAGTCGCCTGCGGGAAATATCGTATCGATGAAACAGCCGCGAATAAGAGGAAGGACGATGATGGCTGTTGGCGCGTGCGCCGCCGCAGCATGTATCGTGTCCATGTTAGGAATTACGATTTGGAAGAAGGACATCGACGCTGTCAAAGGAACCTCGGAGGACACCGTGGCATTGGATGAACGGTGGGTGATCAAAGCAGCGGCGGATGCTGACTACTCCATTGTCGAACCGAACAGGGTGAAGCTGCGAAGAGGAGAGCTCCATTTTGCCTCGCTACAACCCGCAAGCCTTGTCGTGGAAACACCCCATGCGGTGGCAACCGCCGAGGGCACCCGCTTTTATATCGGACACCATACCGAAACCATCAAACCAACTAACCAACCAACCAACCAACGAACCACTAATATGAAAACAACAAAGACAATAAGCAGACTATTCGTGCTTGCAGGAATCGTGACCATGACAAACAACTCCGGCACTGTTCAAGCCGGCGAAAACGAGGCGGT
>CAXMRT010000020.1:0-6131 GCA_964196025.1 uncultured Gemmatimonadales bacterium
GGAAAGAGAAATCACTGACATCAAAAGCTAACAACCCTTCGACGTGCGGCCCTTAGGCCGTCGACCCAGGCCTTTATCACGGATCGAAGAGCGCGTGATGGTCTCTGGGGAATGTGAATTGATTTGCGACACAGAACGGAGATGATATCATCCCAATTCACATTGGCAGGGTTGATCTGCCCCAGCACAACCCAAAAAGGATAGCCTGATGAAACTACGATCCCTCTTCTTCCCGCCGCCTGTGAAAGCTCGCCACTACAAACGGACGCTGATCTTTAGCCCAGACGATGAAATCAGTAAACCGACGCCTGAACTCATTGACCTGTCGCTGCGGGTGATTCGCCGGACGATGGACACGGATCTTGGCGACATTTGCGGCCGTATGACCGAGCCTCCTTACTGGCCAGAAACCTGGCCAGGTGAACACTACAAACTCCTAGCGGCTTTTGTGGCCGAACTTCAGCCCAAAATAGTGATCGAAGTTGGAACCGAAACAGGCCTCTCCGCCTTATGCATGAAGTCCGCCCTTCCAGAAAACGCTCAACTAGTCACTTTCGACCTCATCCCTTGGGATAAGTTCGAAAACACGGTCTTTCGCAAGGAGGACTTCGACGACTCACGCCTCAAACAAGCACTCGGCGACCTCGGCGACCCAGCCGTTATGGAACAACATAGCGACCTGATTAGAAACGCGGATTTCTTTTTTGTCGATGGCCCGAAAGATAAAGTCTTCGAGCGACGCTTCATGGAGAACCTCGAAAAAATCAATCCCGTAAACAACCCCGTCATGGTCTTCGACGACATCAAGGACTGGAACATGCTCGCGATTTGGCGAGAGATGACGGTCCCAAAACTCGACATGACATCCTTCGGTCATTGGACAGGAACCGGCCTCGCTCAATGGCCGTCTACATCCAAGTAAGAAACGATCAGGATCACACCGACGAAGAGACCTCTGTCGGCGGTACAGCGAGAAACAATTCCACCATTCAACTTCATCTGAAACCTCGTTTTGGAGGAATGTTCGGCAGCGCGACAATGAGTAAATGTCGGGGGAATCCACGCCTATCGCAACCTTGAGTCGAAATTATGGCGCGGAATAGACAGATCAGCGATAGGGTGTTGTCATAGTCTATGAAACAACAGATGAGCTCAAACCCAAACAGCACAGACAGTGACGACGAGATCCGGGCTCGTCTGGCATCAAACGATTCATCGGCATTAGACATGATCTGGGACGCATACTCTTCCGACTTACTTGGCTATTTAGTGAGCATTCTCTGTTCACGACACGACGCGGAGGACACCTTGCAGGAAGTCTTCATAACAATTGCAAAAAAACGGAGCTCCGTGGCAAAGGCTCGGCTACTTAAACCCTATATATTCAGACTAGCCCGCAACAGCGCGCTGAATCTCATCAAGAAAAATAGCCGTAAACGCGATCGAGAGCACAAGGCCGCTGATTGGCTCGTGATCTCGGGTGAAGGTGAGAACAGAGACGAACGGACAAATCATGCGGAAATGGCGTTGGCAGCATTGCCCGAAAAACAGCGCAGCGTGGTGGTCCTCAAGTTCTACCAATCTAAAACTTTTCGAAAGATAGGTGAGATGTTAGGGATTTCAGAAAACACTGCCGCAAGCCGTTACCGATACGGAATAAGAAAACTCAAGGACTTAATGCTGGAGGAATCGACATGACCCCTTCCAAGAAAGACGATCAACGCGAGCCTTCCGACATGAATAGACACAGTTTGGCTGCTCCAGAATCGACGCTTAAGAGTCAGGTCTTGCAGGCAGCTCGTCAGGCATGGGCCGACGACGATAGTTTAGCGGAAGAAATATCATGGCACCGCCCCATCCTAGGTCTGGCGGCATCCATCACACTCGCCGCAACCCTAGTCTTTGCAGCAAACGGGCCTCGCCAGCATTCATCTGGACCCGACATCCCGTCAGCAACCATTACCCTCACTGCAGGGAGCCCTAGGCTCTCTCTCGCGGCAGCATGTCTACCACCCCGAGATGCAGCACAGGGAGTATTGATGCGAATGGAGCGGCTTCACGCTATCATTGACCCTGTCGATAAATAACCATGAATTCAACCCCGATAGACAAACCAGCCCACGACAGTTGTCCTAGCTCCGACACACGCATTCAGTCAAACCAACACGTTCACAAAAAGGGAGATCACTCATGAAAAAGAAAACAGCGACGGTCTTAAAATGGATCAGCGGAGTCATCGCGCTAATCGGCATCGTGTACAGCGGGTTCACCTGGCACGCGAATCGCGAACTGAGTCGCGTGTACGCTGCCTTAGAAGCCGACGGGCGCCCATTGACCGCAGCAGAGATAACACCCCCTGCCATCCCGGATCAGGATAACGCAGCACTCGTGTACGAAGCCGTTGTTCTGCAACTCAAGTCTGAGTCTAGCGGTGAAGAGGACCTGTTCTCACTTCTCAACGACCTTGCGAAGACGATTATGGGAAAAACAGAATCTAAAGAAGATGCCGTACAAACGTTTATTCAACTTTCAAAAAACGACGTGTTTGCGGACGCACTTGCAAGATTGCACGCCGGCAGCAGAAAAAGCGGCTGCTCATTCGACCTGGACTACAGTAAAGGGGCCGAACTCCTCCTGCCTCACATCAGTGAGTTGAGAAGTCTGTCGAACCTCCTATGCGTCACGGCACGTATGCAAGCGGATGCCGGTGACAAAACAGCCGCGTGGGAGACAATCCTTACGAGCCTGCGCCTTGCGAACGCGCTAAAAGACGAACCGCTGCTCATCAGCCAGTTGGTGCGCATGGCTATGTTTGATTCATCAGCCAATGCTATCCAGGCCCTCGCACAAAAAACTCTGCCTTCAGAGCCACAATCCAGGGAAATTGAAGAACTCCTCCTGAACTTTGAAGATATCGACCCATTCCTTTTAGGGATGGACGGCGAGCGACTCCTTTTTGGCGAATGGGCATTTAACTTTACCCAGAATGATTTGCTGGAACAACTAACAGGAGATTCCTCCCTCATGGGTCGTGCTTATGCGTCGATGCTAATCAACTTACCTCTCCGAAAATACGACCAGGCGACCTACCTGAAAGTCATGCACACAAGCACACAGCATGCCTTAGCTCCCTACTCCCCAGATAACGCCTCCTTGGTAGAAGACATGTTAATGGATGCTGGCCCATTCGCAATACTGACCTCTCTGCTCGCACCAGCCACGTCGCAGGCACACGCACGACACGTCTCTATGATAGCGAAGGCTCGGATAACCCGTGCCGGCCTGAACGTCCTACGGCAACGCGAGAAGGCCGACTCTTTTCCGGAGACCCTAGAACCACTAGACGATCCTTTTGTCCAAAAACCCCTGATCTACAAAACCTCGTCTAAAGGTTTCATCATCTACAGCGTCGGCAAAAACCTAAACGACGATGACGGCAGCGCCTCGGAGGATAGAGACGATAATGATATCGTATGGAGATACACAACAGACTAATACACTATCGTAGAAGTCGTTTGTGCCGTTGAGCGCCGCTAAAAGCGGGGTCCTTCTGTACGGGGAGTATACAAGCGCGATACCGCATGCTAGTCTTTCGCCGTACTGACCTCATTGAGAAGAGCTTCGGCTAGCCGAAGCAAAAACGCTACAGAACGGAAGGATTAATCACCATGCATTTATCAAGAAGTCTATCGCTTATGGCGCTTGTCGCCCTGACATCTATAGGGGCCGCCAGCGCTGCCGATAAACCCGTCAAGATATACATTCTCTCCGGGCAGTCGAACATGAACACTATGCACAGCGACATCGAACTCCTACAGAAGAACTATCCGGATGTCGCGTTTCCACCGAAGAACGTCTGGTTCGTCGAGGAGGCATACCGTGGCGGCATTCCCAGGGGAGGTAACAAGTGGGGCGTTGAGACGCCGTTCGGGCTCGATCTGACCAAGGAGATCAAGGAACCTGTACTGCTCTTCAAATCCAATCTGGGCGGCACGACTCTCACAAAGGATTGGCTTCCGCCAAGCACAGTCAAGCGCACCGGTGGCGAAGTTGGCTACCTTTACAAACGCATGATTCGTCGGTTCCACAACATGATCGAGAATCTCGAAACCATCTGCCCGCCCGTCAAAGAGCAGGGCTATGAAATTGCCGGCTTCGTGTGGTTCCAAGGCGAGAGCGATGCGTGTAGCAGAGATCCCGAGGTGTGGAATGACTACGGGCAGAAGCTCAAGGAGCTGATCGCCGACGTGCGCCGTGACGTCGGTGTGCCGAACGTGCCCTTCCTGAATATTCAGATCAATAACATCCCTCTGTGGGACGGCAAGCCCGACTCTCCCAAAGGTGGAGCGGTCATTCGTGCAGCCCAGAAGACGGTAGCTGAAGAAGACCCCAAGGGCGTCTGGATTTCTACCAGTAATCTGAGCAAAGGCTATCATTACGACGCGAACGCCTATCTCATCATCGGCAAACGGATGGCTGATGCCATGATGTCCTTGGCCAAAGAAGTAGTCCCGACTGATCCAGCCAAGATCGCAGCTGCAGGCAAGACCTTCCGCGAGCGCACCTATCCTGATACCACGCCTGATGTCAGTTCACTAAAGAAGGGCCTCATCTTCCATCTGCCGTTTGACAAAGACGGCAAGGCGAGCCTGAGCGACCGAGTTAGTGGCAAGAAAGGAATCATTGTCGGCGAGGCCACCCACTGCGAAGGTCTGTTCGGCAAGGGAATCTTCATCGACCGCAGCAGCAACCGACGCGAACCCAACAGTATCGACTTTCCAGACTTCAAAGAATCCGTCAAGGATGGCACGATTACCAGCCTTTCGATATCGTTCTGGGTACAGACGCCCAGCGGTCACGTGGGCGATGCCATAAAAAAGTACGTTCAAGACAAAGGCCACAACACCATGAAGGACGGCTGGCGCATGACCATATCCGCCTACGGACACACCGGCATGAACGCCATGATCGATGGAGTCACCGAGTGGAACCCCAATCTCAAAAAGCCAAAGGAAGGCGAAAAACCAAAAAAGGGTAAGCCGTACGTTCATGCCCGTAAGGCCGGGTCGTCGACGGCGTATGGAGATGGCGTTGAATGGCATCACGTCGTAGCCGTTTACGATGGTCCTGCCAAAACGATGCGGGCTTATGTCGACGCCGGAATGGACGCCAATCCCAACCCCAAGAGGTACCCGTGGGCCAAAGATATTCCGGGTATAGGCATTACGCCATCCGACGCGCCACTGCAGATCCTCAGTTGCTCACGATCTACTGGGATGCGCTCAGCACTGGATGAAATCGCCATTTGGGATCGCCCTCTAACCGATGCGGAAATCACGGCACTATACAACAACGGCAATGGTGTAAGACTGAAATAGGCGCCGCGAACTCGGGCGCGCTATTGGTAGTCAGCGATGGGTTTTGGAGGCTGGGGATCGCTGGACGTGATGGTGGCATAGATGGCTGTCATCGCCTGTACAATATCCTCTCGCTCAACCAATCCTGCTTTCGAGACGACCTTTTCTACAGGCAACTTACGGGCGTCCCAGAGTTCTCCAGTTTTTATAAAGTATCGCCATGACCCGTCAAAAAGGGTTTCGCCCCGATACCCCTGGTGAGTCCATTCCCGCGCAGGCCCATCGTGGCCATGAATCTGTGGCGCGATACTGCGACCGTCGACGGGAACGCTGTGGCTACTAGTCGTCAGTTCGCAAAAAGTCGGAAAAAGGTCAACAACGTCCACGAGCTCACTATTCACGGTTCCAGCCGGAATACTCTTCGGACCCCAGACAATAAAGGGAACATGAGTGCCAGCATCGTTAAGTTCGGCTTTCCCACCATCAACATTTCCTTTGATCGTATGACGCGAGTGCTTCTTTTCATCGGGCTGCCCGAACTTTGGGTTTTTGAAATAGCTTTCTTGAAGACCGTTATCGCCCATGAAAAATACATAGGTATTCTCCCTAATCCCAAGGTCATCGACTCCTTTGAGGATCTTCCCAACCAACGCGTCCATATATTCAATCATATTGTCCATGCTGGGCTTACGCGTCAACTTGCGGTCTTGCGGGGTATCCACAATCGGCCAGTGCGGCAGCAATTCGTTGTGCAGAATAAAGAACGGCTTCCCG
>CAXMRT010000021.1:0-7797 GCA_964196025.1 uncultured Gemmatimonadales bacterium
AACGCTTCAGCAAAAAATGGCAACAGGCTTTTTGCGTAATGGCATGAACACCCACGAGGGCGGGACGATCGCGGCGGAATACCGTGTGGCCTACATTGCGGACAAAATTGACACCGTCGCGTCCACCTTCATGGGGTTGACCATGAAGTGTGCCCAGTGCCACGACCATAAATATGACCCCATTTCGCAGAAAGACTACTACCGCTTTTTTGCCTTCTTCAACTCTGCTACGGAAAGCGGTAAGGGCGCTAAGAACGGAAATACGGCACCGGTTATTTCGGTAGCGTCTCCCTTGGGCGAGCGCTCAGGAATGGCGCAGGTGTTGTCGAACCGACTCGAACGGATCGCCTACCTGCAAAAGCACTTGTCGGAATTGGGGCCCGCTAGTGATAGCGGGAGTAAGGCACCATCGGGTCTCGAGCAGCGTTTTGCAAAGGCCCTTCAGGTCGAGGCTAGCGTATTAAACAAACAGCTCAAGACCGTGGGGCAGACGAGTGTGATGGTGATGGATGATTCTGGAAAACATAGCGCACCGATGTTGATGCGCGGACAATATGATCAGTTGGGCGAGGTTGTGAACGCAGGGGTTCCGGAAATATTCCCGCAGCTCGCGGAAGGGGTGACGCCGAATCGCTTGGCGTTGGCCAATTGGTTGATCGATGATGCGCACCCGTTGACAGCACGAGTTGCGGTTAACCGTTTTTGGCAAATGATTTTTGGAAGCGGCCTCGTACGAACAGCAGAAGATTTTGGTTCGCAAGGGGAGTGGCCGTCTCATCCCGAACTTTTGGACGAATTAGCGGTCGCGTTTCGAGAGAGCGGCTGGGATGTTCGGAATTTGCTAAAAGAGTTTGTGCTGTCAGAGACCTACCAACAGAAGTCTGACGTGACTGGACGCATGCAGGAGTCCGATCCCGCGAACCGACTATTGGCTCGTGCGCCAAGAGTGCGGCTACAAGCGGAGTTGATTCGCGATAACGCATTTTTCATCAGTGGGCTGTTGAGTCCCATAGTGGGAGGGCCAAGTACCTACCCGGAGCAGCCTGATGGATTGTGGAGGCAGATCAGCCATTTCGGGTATGGGGTCTTTACGGCACAAGCCTACTTCCCAGACACGGGCGAGCCCACGGTTCGGCGCAGTATGTATACATTCTGGAAGCGTACGGCGTCGCCTCCAGCGATGGCCATTTTTGATGCTCCTACACGCGAGACGTGTACCGTGCGGCGACTCAATACGAACACACCCTTGCAAGCATTAGTGTTGTTGAATGATCCGCAATTCCTCAAGGCGTCCCGTGCCTTGGCGCGTAGAATGATTGACGAAGGTGGGTCGGATGCGAAGAATCGAATTCGATATGCCTTCCGTTTGGCGACCTCGCGATTCCCGACCTCGCAAGAAGTGAAGGTCTTGACTGCAGCTTTAGCTCGAGAGACTGCGCGATTTGGACTGGATGTAGACGCCGCGAAGAAGTTGATGGTAGGTGTGGATGCGGCGGAGGACGTGACGGAACTGGCATCATTCACGATGGTGGCGTCCACGATATTAAACTTGAATGAAACGATTACGAAACAGTAGGTGTCTATGAGAAGTCATTCTGTATCTAGACGAGGGTTTATAGGCGCAGGACTGGGTGCAGCCGCATATATGGGGATGCCTCCGATTGATGCCTCCGCGGCCGGCCAGAACGGCTTACCCGGATTTCCGCACCATACACCGACTGCCAAGCGAGTGATTTACTTGTTCCAGTCTGGGGGGCCTTCGCATGTCGATTTGTTTGACCATACGCCTGCGCTCGATCGTTTGCATGGGCTGCCTCTGCCTGACAGTGTGCGTGGCAGTCAGCGTGTGACAGGCATGACCGCGGGCCAGAAAGAGTTTATTGTCAACGCCCCGATTCAGCCGGTGCGCCCGCGAGGACAGAGCGGAGTGACGATTGGAGATCTCTTGCCGTACACCTGTGGGATCGCGGATGACATCAGCTTGGTTAAGTCTGTGCATACCGAAGCGATTAATCATGATCCTGGAATTACATTTATCAATACTGGATCGCAGATTCCGGGACTACCCAGTTTGGGTGCGTGGTGTAGTCATGGACTAGGGAGTCTCAATAAGGACATGCCGTCGTATGTGGTGATGTTGTCGCAGGGAACGGGGAAGAACCCGGGCCAACCTATCTTTTCGCGTTTATGGGGAAGTGGCTTTATTCCGTCTAGTCATCAAGGGGTGCAGTTGCGTGGGGGTGGTGACCCGATTTTGTATTTGAGTGACCCACCGGGGATCGATCGCAAGAGTCGGCGAAAAATGTTGGATGACTTGACTCGTCTAAATACGATCCGCCTCAAAGAAACGGGTGACCCGGAGATCGCAACGAGAAACTTCCAGTACGACATGGCGTATCGTATGCAGGCGTCGGCCCCTGACATCACGGATATTTCGGATGAGCCCGAGCATACCTTCAAATTGTATGGCGACGCGGCACGGAAACCCGGGACCTACGCGTATAACTGCCTACTGGCCCGACGGATGGCGGAGCGTGATGTGCGATTCATTCAGTTGTTTCATCGTGGCTGGGACCAGCATAAGGCCTTGGTCACGAATTTGGGCGCGCAGTGCCGAGACACCGACCAGGCGTCGGCGGCCTTGGTGACGGACCTGAAGCAGCGCGGCTTATTGGATGACACGCTTGTTGTTTGGGGTGGAGAATTTGGTCGAAGTGTCTACAGCCAAGGAAGGTTGAATAGCGGTCGCGACCATCATGGTCGTTGTTTCAGCATGTGGTTAGCTGGCGGCGGGGTCAAAGGCGGGATGATGCATGGTGAGACCGACGACTATTGTTATAACGTCGTGAAGGACCCCGTGCATATCCGCGACCTGAGTGCCACGATGCTCCATTGCTTGGGTATTGATGATAAGCGTTTCACGTTCAAGTTTCAGGGTCTGAATCATTCGCCCACAGGTGTCGAAGAGACGCATGTGGTCCATGATATCCTTGTCTGAGCCGTGTTTCGGCATCAGGCGACGGGTTTTGGGTTCTGACTTGTTTTGCCTAGCGAGTCACACTCCCCGTCTGCGGACGTATCTACTCCAAGTATTCAGATGTTCACGTATTCAATGGGTTAACATGGGAGATGATATGACACGAGTATTATGTGGGTTGGTGGCTGGCGCTCTACTAGTAGGGTCGGGCTTGACGGTTGTAGCAGCAGATGCGGGCGCGAAAGAGGCCCCCGCTGCGAAAAAAATCAAGAAGGCGAAGAAGCCCAAAAAAGTAAAAAACCCCGCTGCGCGATTTGCGAAGTTGGACGCTGATTCCGATGACAAGATCTCGCTAAAGGAAATGCTTTCGGCCGTTGCCGGAGATGAGACGAAAGCCAAGAGGACGGAAGCAAAGTTTAAGAAAATTGATAAAGACGGTGACGGATTTGTCGACCTGTCAGAGTTCGCGCCGCTTAAGCCTGCGAAGAAGCCCAAAAAGGTCAAGAAGCCGAAGGCTGATAAATAGCCGGTTTCGATATTAGGCCGCGCGTGTTTGCGGCACAGAAGACTGCAGATATTCTGCAGTCTTTTTTTGTTCGGATTTATTGTGCGGCGTGCCGGTCTTCGTTGTAGACCTTGCCGGTTGTGCTGCGATGTCGGAACGTGATGGTTGGGACTTTGTCTTTGCGTTCGGTAGCGACCTGTAGGAAGCCACCCTTGATTTTTAGGTAGCGATGCATGTCTGACCGATTCTTCTCACTGAACCCGTTTGCGTGTTTGTCGGAAGTGGGCCCGCAGGAGAACTCGCGCACGCCGGTTTTGGGATCTACGGATACGTACTGCCAGTGGCGGTCGCCACAGACGACGAACATGTTTTTCTGTTTGCCGATGAAGCTTCGAATCTCGTCGCCCTCATGCGTAAATCCTTTGTTTGCATGGTTGTCGTTCTTTCTGCCGCGATCGGGGCCGACGATGGGCGTTGGGCTAATCAGCACACGAAAAGTGGCATCTGATTTTTCGACCGACTCATAGAACCACGTCTTTTGTTCTTTGCCCCAGATGGTTTTGTTCGGGCCATCCGGCATGTTGTTGGGGCTCCGGAAGTCACGGCCTTCAACCAGCCAGATTTGCAGGTCGCGTCCCCAGCGGATTGTACGATAGGTCTTTTTGCCCATGGGTACTTGTTCTCGAAACGTTGAGAGTCCTTGTTCCCACGTGAGGTCGCCATAGGTTTGGCCGGGCCAGGAGTCGTTCTTAAGCGTGTCGTGATCATCTTTCATGAAATAGCTGGGGACATGGTTGTGGAACGCAAGTTGGTTGGGCAGGCCGTAGAGGCGATTCCATTTGAAGCGAGCGAGCGGGAGTGTTGTCGCGTGCGGGAAGGGTTTGTCGTAGTACTCAATATCTCCGGTGTGGACGAAGAAGCTGGGTTCGAGGGTGAGCATTGCGGGGTAGATATTGTGTCCATTTTCAAGATCATCACGTCGCGAGTAGTCTTGACCGGTAACCACCATAAAGGAGACGGGGGTCACCTCGTTGGCAGCGGGTGCGGTCGTAAAGGATCCGTGCATAATGGGGTGATTGTTGGCATCCCACGGTAGGGATCCTTCGATGGCGAGTGTGTACTCGGTATTGGGTGCTAGGTTTTTTAGAGTGAATTGATGGGTGGAGTCGTTCTTATTGTCGGTGACAAGGGCGCGATCGGTTTTTGACCCTTTCTTGGGTTCTTTTGTTGGCCAGTATCGGACTTGCACAAACCCTGATGCTGCGGGAACGGCGCCTTCGAGCGCGTTGATTGCTTCAGCGGACTCGCTGTCTGCGTCTGACAGCGACGCTGGGGCGGGTGTGCCGGGGTAGATGCGAGGCGCGGTAACGCGCGTCCAGATGATAGCGGAGGAGTCGGTGACCTCGCCTATCTTGATCCCGTTCGCCATTTGGATAGGTGGTTCGGCGGTTACAGAGAGAGTTGATAGGAATAGTAGGGCTGCAAAAAGTCGGTGCATGATGGTTTCCTAGGTTATAGGTTGGTCGTTATACTGGTGGAGTATACGCCCATTTGTCGAGGACTTGGACTCGATATCGCTAGAAACCGTTGTTTAGCGGGTCGCTTTGGCTGTGGCGCAGCCAGAGCCTGTTCGACTTACCAGTCGAGGTCGTCGGCTTCGCCACTTAGTTGGGAGAGAAACTTTTGGATAATCTTTTCTCGGTTTGATTCCCGCCGCTCGATGTCCGTTTTGAGCCGGCCCATCTCGGCTTCCATATCGGCAAGTTCGGCTTTTTCGAGTTTGAGTCGCAGATCAAACAGGTTTGAGAGAAGGCTGCGGAGTGCGGACTGTTGTTTCTTTATTTCGGACTCGACCTGTTTAGAAGGGGTGCGCTGATTGCGGCGGACTAGCTGCTGGATGGCTTCGCCCATCTTTCTGGCCTGATACTCGCCCTGATCGTAGCGCAGGCGACCCATTGCATGTTCGGGGCGGTGTTCAAACTCTTCTTGAAACGCGTAGTAGCGCTCAACTAGTTCTCTGCCTAGGCGGTCGGCCTCTTCCGGTTTTTTTCCTCTAGACGCGCCCACTCTTTGACGATACCAGGAGCATGTTTTTGATAAAACGCGTGGATGACTTCGAACTCATCTTCATCCCATTCTTCTTCACCATCCTCGTCTTCATCCTCTTCCCACTCTTCGTCATCGCGCTGATCATCTTCGTCCTCATCCTCATTATGACCGTCGCACGAGGAGTCGCTTGTCGAGCATGGCTGGGCGGAGGAGGTTGTTGTAGCAGCGCTGACTTGAAGAGAGTTGCTTAGCACCAAAAGGAAGGCGAGGAGTAGGGCGAGTAGAGGTGTTGGACTTTTCATGAGGGGATTCCTTTATCCGTTTTGATCGAGCTTGTGTCTAAGAGTGTTCATGCGGAGGCTGAATTATACGAAAAACCGGTCGGCCTGGTCAATCTTGGCTTGTCGGGTCGTGATGCGTGGGTCAGACTGATGTTTTGACAAATTTGGTTAGAGGAGAACGTATGATCGATCGTAGAGGATTTATCCGCATTGTCGGGGGCGCATCCATGGTGTCCGCGTTTGCCCCGAATTATGGATTTTGTACAACGGCGGACCCTGACGGGGTGCTGATTGAGGCCGCCGCGTTCACTAATCAGGGTGGCTGGGTGCTGGATACGCAGTTCTATCAGCAAATGGGTGGCTGCTACTTGCTTGCACATGGTTTGGGACAGCCGGTCGCGGATGCGTCGACGACCGTTGAGGTTCCCGAAGCGGGCACTTGGTATGTGTCGGTTCGTACCAAGGATTGGTGTCCGGGTGAGTGGGATGCGCCAGGGAGATTTCAAGTCCTGATCAATGGCAAACCGCTTGAGCCGGTGTTTGGCACCGAAGAAGGGTGGGGTTGGCAGAGTGGCGGCAAGGTAGAGCTGGCAAAGGGCGCGACGACACTTGCGCTGCATGACATGACGGGTTTTGATGGACGTTGTGACGCGATCTATTTGAGTCGGAAGCCGCCCGCTAAGTTGCCGACGACGCCGACCGACCTGTTTGGTTGGAAGGATGAGCTGACGGGGCGGAGAAAGTTGACCGTCAAGGCCGAGGCCTTTGATGTGGTCATTGTCGGTGGAGGGATAACGGGTTGTGGTGCGGCCCTCGCGGCTGACGCTCAGGGATTAAAAGTGGCGCTAATCCAAGACCGACCCTTGTTCGGCGGCAACGCCAGTCAAGAGATCCGTGTGCATACGATTGGTATTCGTGGAAAAGGACATGAGATCCTAAAGAAAATTGATACGGCGCACTATCCCAACGGATCCGCCAAGGCAATTTTGGATCAAGAAAAACGTGAAGCCACTATGGCGGCGAGCTCGGTACATCGCTTTGCGAATCATCTCGCGATCGGGCTGGAGTTGAAGGGTAAATCGATTGCGAGTGTGGATGCACGCGAGTCGTCCACGGGGATCATCCGTCGATTCCGAGCGCCCATCTTTATCGATTGTACGGGCGACGGGTCGCTGGGGCATTGGGCAGGGGCAGAGTGGCGTTACGGGCGTGAGGCGAATTCAGAGTTCGATGAGAAGTGGGAAAAGAACGGAGACTTGTGGAGTCCGGATAAGGCTGACAATCGCGTGATGGGCACGAGTGTGCTGTGGAACACTCAGAAGGGATCTGACGCATCCGATTTCCCGTCCGTCCCGTGGGCAATGCCGGTAGCGAAGAACTCCACGGCGACGAAGGGTGATTGGAATTGGGAGTATTCGAGCAATGACTTGGATCAAATCGATGATGCCGAGCAGATCCGAGACCATATGTTGCGCGCCATCTTCGGTTCATTTTGGAATGCGAAGAAGTCGCCCGTAAATGGGGCTGTTTCGTTGAAATGGGTCGCCTATGTGGGGGGGCGCCGCGAATCGCGTCGGCTCATGGGTGACTATATTTATTCGATGAAAGACATGACCGAGAGGCGGGTATTTCCAGATGCGGTTGTGGAAGAAAAGCGTGAAGTGGATTCGCATTACCAGCTTTCTGAAACAGGCAGTGAGTCCGACTTTCGAACCAAGGCCTTGTTCTATAAAACGCATGGCCTCTACTATATACCATTCCGGTCGCTCTACTCGAAGGATGTACCGAACCTCATGATGGCGGGGCGTTGTTTTAGTTGCACGCACATCGGCTTAGCCGGCCCGCGGGTGATGCTCACCTGTGGCCAGATGGGCATTGCGACGGGTTATGCCGCAGCTATGTGTAAAAAACATGGCGCCTTGCCTCGCGAGGTCGGTAAGACGCACATCAAAGAGCTCCGTGGATTGATTGGGTATACTGAGTAA
>CAXMRT010000022.1:0-44459 GCA_964196025.1 uncultured Gemmatimonadales bacterium
ATTTGATCTGGGGTGAATGTTGACCGAAGGACAGAAACTAGCATGATGATGGATTCTAGTGTGCGGATTTTGCTAGTGGAAGATGAAGATGCTCATGCGATCATGATTCAACGCGCATTTGACTCACTGTCCGACTCTCCCGAGGTGGTGCACGTGCGAGACCTTGCGGATGCTAGAGTGGCGTTGTCTGAGGGGCCAGCCTTTCATCTTGTTATCTCCGACTTGATCTTGCCTGATGGTCAGGGGACCGAGTTGGTGAGCGAGGTGCATGCGAGTGCGGACATCGGACCGTTGATCATCATGACCAGTCATGGGGATGAACATGCTGCGGTGATGGCGATCAAGGCCGGAGCATTGGATTATGTGGTCAAGTCTGATGTGACATTTGCGGATATGCCGCATATTGCGCATCGTGCGATGCGGGAGTGGCGATTACTCGATGAGCGAAGGGAGTCTGAGGAGCGAGAGAAAGATCTTCAACGGCGCTTGGCGCACGCTGAACGACTGGAATCACTAGGGACGTTAGCGGGCGGGGTTTCGCACGATTTAAATAACATTTTGTCCCCCATGTTGGCGTTGCCCGAGTTGATGCAGCAGGATGTTTTGGAGGTTTACACCGGTAACGCCAGTAGTCTTGAGCGAATGAAGGACGACTTGACGGGCTTGGTTCACTCCGCGAAACGTGCAGCTGCGGTGATTCATGACCTGATGACCTTAAGTCGAGGAAGTAACTACGAGCGAGTACCGGTTGACATCAACACTGCAATCCGCGAGTTCATGGTGGCGGGTGAGTGTTTGGCAGGCGCTGGATCCATGAAGAATATCTCGCTTGAGACGGACCTGTCAGAGCCATTACCCGCGGTGTTGGGGTCGACAGATCATTTGATTCGAGTTGTCTCTAATCTGATTACGAACGCCTGTGATGCATCGCATGCATCGGGAGCTGTACGTGTGACGACTCATTCAGAGGAACTGGATGAAGACGTGATGGGTTATGAGTCGATTCCGGCGGGGACGTACGTGGTGGTGGCCGTGGAAGATGCGGGCAGGGGAATCGCCATGGCCGACCTTTCAAAAATATTTGAGCCCTTCTATACGAAGAAAGTTCAGACGGCAACCTCTGGGACGGGTCTGGGGTTATCGGTGGTCCATGGCATTGTAAAGGATCATGACGGTTACGTACATGTCGAGAGTGTCGTTGGCGAGGGAACCACCTTTCGAGTTTATTTTCCGGCCGTGCAAGGGGACGTTGCAGCGCCGACCCCGTTGACCGTGCCGACAGGATCGGAGCGGGTGTTGGTTGTGGACGACGATGATGCACAGCGTCGGACCTGTCGCAGGGTGTTGCGCAATTTGGGTTATGAAGTTGATCTTGCGCGAGATGGTCAGAGTGCCGTGGAGCTCTATCAACTATTGGTCGATGGCTTGCATGGCGCACCGTATGACTTATTGCTCGTAGACATGATTATGCGTGACGGCTTCGACGGATTGGATACTCTTGCCGCGATCACTGACTTGTTTCCGAATCAGAAAGCAATCATTGTGAGTGGCTATGCGCCTGACGAGCGCGCTCGTGACGCGGTTAGGCATGGGGTCCCGTGGATCGCGAAACCTTACGAAGTGGGGGATCTCGCAAGGATTGTCCGCACCGTACTGGATGATGACTGAGCAATATGCCTGAGTCCGATCTGAATCCTTCCACTGATTTTCTAGACCGCCCGTTTGTCAACGTTCTAGGGCTTCCGATCTCAGCCGTAAATCCGCCCGAGTTGCTCGGGTGGATTGATGATCGAATCCGACTGGGGGAGAAGGGCTCTATTTCTTTTACGGGCGTGCATGGCGTCATGGAGGCTCAAGACGGAGGAGAAAAAGCGGCCGGGATACGTGGAGTTTCGTTGCGGGTCCCTGACGGCATGCCCCTTGTTTGGATAGGACGCCTGTTTCGCGGACAGACCGCCATGCGTCGGTGTTATGGTCCGGATGTGATGTTGGATACCATGGCGGTGTCAGTCGAGCGTCGCTATACGCATTTTTTTTATGGCGGACAGGAAGGGGTTGCCGATCTTTTGAAAGACGAGATGTGTCGTCGCTTCCCCGGTTTGGATGTGGTGGGGACCTATACGCCTCCCTTTCGGGAGTTGACTGCCGATGAAGAAGCGGATCTGGTTCGTCGCGTCGAGGCGGTGCGACCTGACATCATATGGGTGGGCATTAGTACGCCAAAACAAGAAATGTTTATGCATCGTTATCTGTCGCGTTTGGATTGCCGAGTAATGTTGGGAGTGGGGGCCGCATTTGATTTCCATACAGGGAGAATTTCTCAGGCGCCTAGTTGGATGCAGACCTTGTGTCTCGAATGGCTGTTTCGGACGGCATGTGAGCCGCGTCGATTGGCGCCTCGCTATTTTCGAAACAACACCCGATTCCTCTGGCGATTTATGCTTCAGGTACTGGGCTTGCGGCGCTATGAGTTGCCGCCACCGGTTTCGCACGACGTTGTTTCCTGAGGAGTGTTCTCTGCGAGTGTCGACCCTTTGTAGCGCTGCGCTGTCCTCTTTCAAGGTTCTTGCGACTCCACATGGGTTATCCGTTTCGCAAGCTAGGACGTTTCGGTGGCACGCTCCATTTCTGAGAATAGGGTATACGAGGTCGCTATTTAGAGGTTTGAGAAAATGGAGACAATAGCCTTCAGGTTTTGCTACCGACTCCGTATGATGCGGAATCTAAAGGGGAGGGATTGAGATGCATATTTATCGGACTGAGTCAGGTGTAACCGCTTGCGTGGATGGCGCGTGGTATCTTCTGCCGGTGCCTGACTGGGATGCGTGGTTTGCGCAAGAGGATCTTTACTTCCGTACGTCGGAACTTCTTGCGGGACTCTCTCCTATAGAGCCCGTTGATCTCGATGTTGCAGGTCTGCAGGCACCTATCGGAAGCCAGGAAGTGTGGGCATGCGGTGTCACATATTACAAAAGCCGAACGGCGCGGATGGAGGAGTCGGAGGATGCAGGCGGCGGCGATTTTTATGCCAGAGTGTATTCGGCGGAGCGTCCAGAGCTGTTTTTTAAATCGTCGGCTACGCGGGTAGTGGGGCCGGGTGGCGCGGTGCGTATTCGTCGAGATTCCACGTGGGACGTGCCTGAGCCAGAGCTGACCTTAGCGCTATCTTCCACCGGGAAGATCAACGGGTACACGATCGGTAATGACATGAGTTCTCGAAGCATTGAAGGGGAGAACCCGCTCTATCTGCCTCAAGCAAAGACTTATGATGGGTCTGCGGCGCTCGGTCCGTGTGTCTATTTGACTCCTGAACCCTTGTCGGCGGATACGACCATTTCGATTGAGATTCATCGTGACGAGAGTTGTGTTTTTGAAGGTGAGATCGAGATTAATCAAATTAAACGTTCATTTGAGGAGCTGGCAGAATTCCTGTTTCGGGAGACCTCGTTCCCGCAAGGCGCTTATCTCATGACTGGGACTGGTGTTGTTCCTGGGACGGAGTTCACGCTGTTGGCAGGGGATGTGGTGACTATTCGGATTTCGGGGATCGGGACCCTGACGAATCGAGTGGCGCCAGCCTAGGGGGTTCGCCGCAGTTTGGCGAAGGTCTTGGATAGGGAAAATGACTTCTGTTTCATCATCAGCGCGACGGCGACGAAGAGGATCAAGCCGATGATCGTATCACTCAAAGAGGTGTCGTTGCGGAACAGCTGTACCATGTTCTGCAGGACGGTGAGTATCGTTGCTCCCAGAACGATGCCTAAGACGGAGCCTTCTCCTCCACGCAGGTTGCAGCCCCCTAATACGGCTGCGGCGATGGCGTACAGTTCGTAGAAATTCCCGTGTCCACTGGGCATCACGGCGCCTGCGAAGCCAGCGTATAAGATGGCCGACACAGCGGTGCAGAAGCCACAGATGACGTATGCGCTTCCGATTACCGCGTGTGTATTAATTCCCGAGTATTTGGCGGCGAGTTCGTTGCGTCCTGCGGCGAATAGGTAGCGCCCGTAAACGGAGCGGTGTAAGAACACCCCGACGATGCCGGCGATGATGCATAGGTAGATGAAGCTCATCGGCACGAAGGAAAGTGGACCAGACGTGATGTCGTTTCCTGTAAAATGGTTTAAGACGCGCTGGATGCTTCCTTCAGAGAGTACGGTCAGCAGGGTTAAATCCATGGTCTCGTGTAGGCCATCAATATTCCCTACTTGTGAGTCGCTGGATATGAAGCGTGCGATGCCGCGATAGGATAACAGGCCGCATAGAGTGACGATGAAGGCCTGCATGCGTAATTTTGTGATGCCATAGGCGTGCCAGAGGCCGAACAGGCCGCCTGTGATTAGGACTGCAAGGACCGCGAGGCTCCAGTGCCACGGGATGTGGTGATCGATTAGCCAGCTGCCCCACGACGTGAGAAGCTTGAAAAATATCACGCCAAGCAGGGCGATCAGGGCGCCTATCGTTAGATCGATACCGCCGGTGATAATCACGATCCCCGCGCCTATGGCGATCACCCCTAGCATGCCGAGTTGTTGAGTCATGAGGCGGACGTTTTCAGGAGTCAGAAAGAGGCTGACGAGAGAGTCGTCGCGCATACGGGTCAGGCTTCCGAGGCCGGCTCCGATTACGAGTAGCGCGAGAATCACGATGAGGCTCGTTTCGTTGGGGTTACGGGAGAACCAGTTTGCTTGGTGTTCGGCCGTGTTAGGAGGATGTTTATCAGTCATGGTTGCCTGACTCTCTAGCTGACCGGAATGCCGTTGGCAAGTTCGTTTTCGGTGGTCTGGCCGACGGCCAGTTGCATGATCGCTTCTTCGTTCATTTCGGATCGACCTAAGGTACCCGTGATGCGGCCTTCGTGCATCACGGCGATGCGGTCGCTATTTCCCAGAACTTCTTCCATATCGCTACTGATCATAATGACGGCGACGCCCCTTGTTGCGAGTGTTCGGATATGACGGTAGATTTCTTGTTTGGCACCGATGTCGATCCCCCGAGTCGGCTCATCAAAAATCATGACTTTGGGCGTCATCGAGAACCATTTCCCCAGGACAATCTTTTGTTGGTTGCCACCGCTCAAGTTCATGACGCGGGTGTCGGGGCTCGGGGTTTTGATGTTCATTGCGACGATTTGCTTTGTGGCCGCCGTACGTTCGGCATCTCGGTTGACCATGTGTCGTGTGCAATAGGCGGGCATATTTGCGAGTGTGATGTTTTCTTGGACGCTCATGTCGACGACCAATCCGGTTTGGCGGCGGTCTTCTGGCGCGAGATAGATTCCGGCGGCGATGGCGGCTGGAGTGTTGTTGAGGGCAATCGGTTTTCCCGCGAGGGTCATGCTGCCGGACAAAGCGGTGTCTACGCCGAACAGAGCCTGGGCCATTTCTGAGCGACCTGCGCCGACGAGTCCCGCAACTCCGAGTACCTCGCCGCCTGCCACGGTAAACGAAAGCGGTTGTTCGGGGTAGAGTTTGGTGCGGAGGTCGTTGACCTGAAAGTAGTCGGGGACGTAGGTGGCGGATGTTTGATGTTGGTCATGGGTGAGGTCGCGACCAATCATCAGCGACACCATCGCGTCGTGGGTAATCTTCGCTTTCTCTAGGCCGCCCGCATTCTTCCCGTCGCGAAGGGCGACGACACGATCGGCACACTCCTTCACTTCACCGAGACGGTGGGAGATATAGATGACGGATATGCCGCGGTTCCGGAGGTCGCGAATCACGTCCATGAGGATGCGTGTTTCTCGGAGGCTCAGGCTCGACGTGGGTTCGTCCATGATCATGATGCGCGCCTGCATGGAGAGGGCTTTTGCGACCTCGACGAGCTGTTGTTGTCCGATTGAGAGGTCGGACATGCGTGTATGTGGATTGAGGTCGAGCCCCAGCTGTTTCAAGTAGGGGCGCGTATTCGCATGGAGTTTTTTGCGATCGATGAGTCGAAGCGGCCCCTTCTTGACGGGCTCACGCCCGAGGAATATGTTGCCTGCGATATCGAGATTGTCTAGGACGTTGAGCTCTTGATGGACGAAGCCGATGCCGAGTCGGTTTGCATCGGCCGCCGAGTGGAGTTGTGCGATCTTGTTGTTGATCTTTAGAGTCCCTGCGTCGGGCTGATGGACCCCGCCAAGAATTTTCATGAGCGTCGACTTTCCTGCGCCATTTTCGCCGATCAGAGCGATTACTTCGCCTTTCGACAGCTGTAGGGATACTTGATCGAGTGCTAAGACGCCTGGGAAACGTTTTTCGATCCCAGTCATTTCAAGGCAAAATTCGTTCATATTAGTCGGGTCATCGCCAGGGTCATTAGCCTTTGTCTGGCATGAGGCTTTTTAGATAGGCTGCGTAAGCGAGGCCTTGACCTTTGACCAGCACTTTAGCTGGAATGATAATCTTCTTATTTTCTGGGATGCCTGCGTCTGCGGGGCTCTTTTTCTCAACGACCAAGGCGCGCAGGATCGTGATGCACTGATACCCGAATTCGAAAGGGTTCTGAACGACGGTACCGTAAATGTGTCCGTCATCGATGGCCCTAAGGGTGCGTTCATCTTCGTCGAATGCGATGATCTGGACTTTGCCTAGTTTGTTTTGTGAGCGTACGGCCTCGAGTATGAGAGGGGCGTTGTAGCTCCAAAGTCCGACCATGCCGGCGATGTCGGGGTATTTGGTGAGGGTCGTTGCCGCGACACTGCGCGCCTTGGTGAAGTCACCTCCGTCGGTCCGCAGGCCGAGCACGGTGACATGGCTACCCTTAAGGGCTTCTTTTAGTCCTGCGTAGCGTTCCATTGAGTTTAGCTGGTCGGCGAGGCCGACAAACACCATGATTGATCCGCCGTTTGGCAGGGCTCTCTTGACGAGTTCACCGCACTGCCGGCCCGCGGCAACGTTATCGGTTCCGAGGTAGGTGATGCGGTCGGAGTCGGGAGCATCGCTATCTTGGCAGATGATGGGGACTTTGGCGGCCCATCCATTGATCATAACGGTCTGAGCTTTTGGGGAAGTGGGGCTAATGGCAATTCCTTCTGCGCCTTTGACGAGGAGGTTGTCGATCAGTTGGCGTTGCTTGATAGGTGTGCCATCGCCGATCATGAATTGGACTTCGATATCGTCGTGTTCGGCCACGGCCTTGTTTACACCGGCTTCTGCGTAGACCCAGAAGTCCGCGGCCATATTGGTTACGAACGCCAAGAGTGCTTTGCGTTGGGGCGGAGTGTTTTGTTCGGGTGAAACCTCTCCGGTTGTCTCGTCGGTCGAGTTTGTACCGCCGCATCCCGAGAGGAGGCCGATAAGCATCACAGACAAAAGGCTTTGCTTGAAAGGTGAGGTAGCGGTCATATCGAGGTCTCCTTGAGTATGAAATACCATTTAATAGAGACTATCACTATAGATTGCAGGGACATGATTTCCGATAAAAATCCTGTGTTGTTTAACTGTACGGTATAGATGGCTGTTAGGGGTCCCTGCGTGCCGTCCATCGTGAATGTAAGCCCCTGTTTGACGGCTTAGACCGGTGGGAGCGACTTTGAGACGTGCAGGCTTTAGGAGCCATTTAGTCTCTGAGGGTCGACCAATTGAAGGTGCGGGCGAATTCCTTGACCGCTTCAAAGTGCTCTGTCAGCGAGGTGAGTAAATTTTCTGCGCCAGTGAGGTCACCGTTGCGTCCCATACCCTCAAGCTGATGGGCCATCCGTCTCACTTGCTCCGCCCCTACGTTGGATGAGGCCCCTCGCAGAGTGTGGGCGTGGTGCTGGATGTCGGTGTTAGAGTTGGACCGTAGGCCCGACTCTAAGGCGGTGAGGTGGTTGGGCGCATCTTCGATGAAGAGTGACACGAGCTCTTGGAGCAGCTCGACGTCTCCATCCAAGTTCTCGAGTATCGTCGTAAAGTCGAAGGGGGCAAGTGGCTTTTCTTGTTCAGGGTGTTCAGCGGTCATATCTGGGTGTTCTACCAACCTTTCGCTCCAATGCTCTATAAACACGCCTTTAGGGCGTCATGCTCAGCGATTTCCGACTAAACTATTCGTTCGTGATCTGCACCGATGAGGGAGTCAATTTATCATCGATAGCCGGAAGAATCGAGGTTTCTGCCCGCGATTCTTCCTGTTAGTTAGCATGGTATCGATTCTGCGCTTCAGAGACTGAGAGCGCACTGCAATCAGCCAAGCGACGAACGGTGTTTGTTGGAGTTTAGGTTGGGAGCGATTTGTCGGTGATCGGGTCCGTTTCCTAATGGATGAATGCGTGGCAATGGCTGGAATCGGGTTCGGGGTCACCATCACCTCCTGGGGACTCTCCGAGATAGGTCGCAACCCGTTTGATTGCAGGTGGTTATGACTCTGCATGCTTCCTTGGAGGGTAATGTCTGGGGTGGTTCAGCTGGGATAGCATGTCTTGCGCTATTTTTGAGTTGCTGATCCTACTGATTTCCGGCAAAATGCGCGTTCTTGTCCTCCGATCGGAATGCTGATTAGATCATTTATATATGAAATTTGAATGTCCACATTGTAAGCGCCGGCTAAAAATTCCGGATGAACAGCTGACGGCCCATATCGGCCGATCTTTCGGTTGTCCAAACTGTAAAGACACTATTTTTGTCGAGTCTTCGACTACTTCTGATGAGCCCGTTGCGATATTTGGCGAGTCTCAACCCGAAAAAACTCCAAGAACGCAGTTGGAAACCAACGTAGCAGGCGAGACGCCCGTGGTTGCAGCGCCGGGAGCACCAGCTGATTCTACGGTGAAGCTGCAGATTCGGCCTCCAGCGAAGGATCGAGTTATAGGCACGACTGCGCCACCGCAACCCGTCGACAGTCCAGAACCAGAGCCTGAACCCACTGTGGAACCGGCTGCGGCACCCGCCTCGACCCTGAAACCAATGAAGACGGTTTCGATCTCTCCGCGAGTCAAACTTCCAGAAGGGCGGCCTGCCGTTCCTAAGACGATTAAGATTACACCTACTAAGGTGGACCCCGCCGCAGGGGCAGCGGCTGTTGAGGTCGCTCCAGAACCCTCACCTGCCAAGCCTGTTCCCAAGCCTGTTCCCAAGGCTGTCTCGCTCTCTGGAGTGAAAGAGAAGGCCCCGGCCGCTGTGGCGGTCAAGGCTAAGGCAGTGGCTGTGAGCGCTGAGAAGGCCGAGCCCGTTGCAGCGAATGAAGACGCTGTTGCGGTCGATGCCCCTGAACCTGTGGCAAAGGTGGCGGATGTGATCGAAAATGGTGCCGCGCCTAGCGAAGAGCCGACGGCCCAACCCCAAAAAATCAAGGTCACGAAAACGGTCAAGGCAGATGGAGTCGCTGCTGTCGCCGTGGCGGATGGCCAAGATCCTAAAGTGAAGGTCGCCCCGGTCGCGAAAGCTGTTAGGGTTGGAGACGGTGTTTCCAAGATGAAGATTAAATCAGTTGCTAAAGCTGCTGTCGCCGAACCCGCAGAGCTGAAGACCGTACCGGCTGTGAAAGCGCTTGCTGCCGAAGACGATGTTCCTAAGGTGAAGGTTGCGCCGGTGGTGAAAGCGGTTACTGCTGGAGACGATGTTCCGAAGGTGAAGGTCGCCCCTGCTGTGAAGGTGGCCGTAGTGGCTGGCGAAGGGGCGAAAGAGCCTGTTGTGGCCAGTCCTGAATTGAAATTGCCTGGAGAAATCGACCCATTGGCTGACGAAGAAAAAGACGCCTCCAAACCGAAAACCCTCACGGATGGAGGGGCGAGCGCGGACGATGACGCGAAGCCCGTCGGAGTGAAGGGGATGGATGATGCGACTCGAGCTGAGCTTCGGAAGCGGCTGAAGGGTGGCGGCTCGGGAAAGACCGTTGCCAGAAAGAAGAAAAAATCTGCGGATGGCGAGGAAGATGCTCCGCGGAAAGCGAAGGCAGACCGTCCGTCAAAGAAAGACCGTCCAGCGAAGAAAGATCGTCCAGCGAAGAAAGAGCGCCCATCGAAGAAGGCTGGAAAGAAGAGGCCTGAGTCCGATGCTGCTGAGGATGGGGACGAACAATTGGATGACGCCCCAGCAAAGAAGAAGCTGCCCCTTTTCTTGATTTTGTTCATCGGCCTATTTGTTGCGATATTGGCAGCGGGTGGCTATGTTGTCTGTTTCATTAACCCTGGATTTCTAGCCAAGAGTGAGGCCGCGACTGCAGACGTAAGCGACGCCCCTGATGATGTGACATTTGATGTGGCAGAACCCGCGGTACTACCGACTGTAACGGAAGATCTCGGTGCATCCGCAATCGAAGACGCGGAAACGACACCCGTTGATCCCAGCTCAACTGAGTCGACCGACGAAGATTCCCTCGATATAGATTCATTGTTTTAGGGGGGCTTCCCTATGGGAGCGCTCTCTCGGATGTTTGGTTGCCAATGATTGGCGGGACGGTGTGACCTATGAAAATCGCAATCATCTCAGACCTCCATGCAAACCTACAGGCGTGGGATGCGGTGTTGGACGACATCTCGGATCAAGACGTTCATGAAATTATCTGCCTGGGGGACCTCGTTGGCTACGGGCCGCGACCCGCGGAGGTCGTTCGTTCTGTTCGTGAATATGCCCGCTTTTTCGTCATGGGCAACCACGATGCGGCGGCCTGCGAATTGTTGGATCAAGACGTGTTCCATGGAGAGGCTGCAAAAATTCTGACTTGGACGAAATCGGTCCTGAGTTCAGACGACCTTGCCTTTCTCGAATCCCAACCATTGATACTAAAAAGTGCTAATTTCCGGTGCGCACATGCTGACTTTTCCGATCCAGGTGCATTTATGTACTTGGAAGATGAGGAGGCAGCCCGATCCGCTTGGACAACGTCGGACGCCAGCTTGATGTTTGTCGGACATACGCATGTGCCGGGCGTGCATGTGTTGGATTCGGAAGGCGGTTATACGGGCCGTGATCCCTCTGAATTTCAGTTAGAAGACGGCGACCGATATATCGTAAACGTGGGCTCTGTGGGAATGTCGCGAGATGGCGATTATCGTGCGTGTTACTGCGTTTACGATGATGAGACGCGAGTCGTGAGTTGGCGGCGGGTGGACTATGACCTGCCAGGTTTGGTACGGGACGTTGAGGAGTTTCTTGGGGGATGTGAGCAGGTGGACTACCTGATGTTGGCTTATCAGAATAGGGCCGAGCCCAGTCTGCGAGAGGACGTGTTTCAGACTCAGGACATCAGTAAGTTGAAGGAAAACTTTGATACGAATACCCGCCGGAAGCCGATTGTGGTACAGCGAAACGCTGATGTTGAACTCGATGACGATTCGACTGAAGAAACCGTCGATCAGACTCGGAAAATGAGACGCGCGCGCGCAGAGCGTCGATCCAGCCGACGTAGAGACCGATCAGACGCCGACTTGAACGAAGATGAGAATGAGGATGAACGTCCTCAAGGGTCGAGAAAGACCGTGATCATCATTATTAGTATTGCGGTGATATTTCTGGTTTTGGGAGGTATAGGGGTGTCGCTGTTTCTCGCCTCTAAGAAAACGTCGAGGTCCACGTCTCCTGAAAATTGGATCCCGTTGAAGACGTCGATCGACGTTGGAACGGGTCCCACAATTCTCTCTCACTGGCCGTTTGACGGTAACCTGTACGACGTTGTGGAGAAAAACGGTGCGATCCGAACGGGTGCGGGCGGTTTTGTGCCAGGCCGGAAACGGAAGGCGCTGAGTCTACTGCGCGGTTCGACTGTTGATTTGAGATCAACGTCGCCTGTCGTGCTGGCTGGGGACTATTCAGTGGGTGCGTGGCTGCGGTTAGAGTCCTTATCCGCAGAGGCATCGTCACTGCTAGATATGGGGGCCATCCGTCTATTGCAGAAGGGCGTGGGGTTGAGTCTCGAGATCCGTGAGGACGGTGATGAGCCTGCATCGGAGCATGTGTTGGACTATGATACTCGGCATGAGCTTGGACAATGGATTCAGGTGAGGATTATCGGCCGGATCGAGGGATCCACTCTCGACGTGTACATCGGAGAGGTCCGGCTCGAATCGATACACGTCGATAACATTCCTAATACCCTTACTCCGACCTCCATTGGGGGGCGTGGCATAATGAGTGTGGATGAGCTGCAGATCAAGGGCGTCCGCGCCCCTGTGGTTGTGACTCTCTAGCTTGCCGAGTCGGGCGCCGTCGTTCTGAGCCTTGCTTGGCCCTTTTGGATCAGTCACCGTCCCTTTGCATCGGATTGATCGTATGACCACCCCACTATAGGACTGTTCTGGCAGAGCAATGGTTGGAGAGAGGCAAGGTCGATAGGGGCAGAAAAAAGCCCGATTGCTTTCGCAACCGGGCTTAAATGACTGTCTGCTATCTGAAGGCTCCTACTCCCTGCACAGGCAAACGGTCAGCTTTTAAATTTATGCTCCACAGGCGACGCACTCGTCGGGGTCGTCGAGAGAGCAGGTCATCGCTTCACGCTCAGACTTTGCTTTCTCTTTTATTGTAGTCGCCGACACGCGGACGTCGTGATCGATCGTGAATTTGATCGCATCAACGGCCGGGCGGCTGCGGAGATAGTACATCCCTGTTTTGAGGCCCTTCTTCCACGCATAGAAGTGCATGGAGGTCAGTTTTCCGAAATTGGGGTCCTCAATGTGAATGTTGAGACTCTGGCTTTGACAAATAAATGCACCTCGGCCTGCAGACATGTCGATGATTTTGCGTTGCTTGAGTTCCCAGACGGTTTTGTATAGGTCCTTAAGATCGTCAGGGACTTCATCGACATTCTGTACCGAGCCATTGGCCGCGATGATCTTGTCCTTTACCGTATCATTCCAAAGTCCCAAATTCACGAGGTCCTTCAGGAGGTGTTTATTGACGACGGTGAATTCGCCCGATAGGACGCGGCGTGTATAGATGTTGGACGTATAAGGTTCGAAACACTCATTGTTGCCCATGATCTGTGCCGTTGATGCTGTTGGCATCGGTGCAAGAAGGAGGCTGTTGCGAATACCGTGCTCGAGGATTCCTTTACGCAACTCATCCCAGTCCCAGCGATCTGTTGGGGTGACGCCCCACATATCATGCTGGAGAATCCCTTGGCTGACAGGTGATCCTGGGTAGGATTCGTACGGGCCATCTTCAATGGCGCAGTCGCGTGAGGCACAAAGGGCTGCGTAGTAAATGGTCTCAAAGATCTCGTTATTGAGCTTGAGCGCTTCATCGCTATCGAATGCGTAACGCATAAGAATAAAGGCATCTGCCAGACCCTGTACACCAATCCCGATCGGGCGATGTTTCATATTGGAGGTGCGAGCTTCTTTAACGGGGTAGTAGTTGACGTCGATCACGCGGTTCAAGTTGACGGTGACTACGTAGGCGATCTCGTATAGACGTTTATGGTCAAACTCACCGTCGATGACGAATTTGGGCAACGCGATGGAGGCCAAGTTGCATACGGCGATTTCGTCAGGAGACGTGTACTCCACAATTTCGGTGCAAAGGTTGCTGGACCGGATCGTTCCGAGGTTCTTCTGGTTGGACTTCTCGTTGCACGCGTCCTTGTAGAGCATATAGGGCGTGCCTGTTTCGGTTTGGGATTCGAGAATGGCGAACCAGAGATCCTGAGCCTTGATTGTTTTGCGGGCGCGGCCTTCTTTTTCGTAGCGCTCATACAGCTCTACGAATTCTTTGCCGTAACACTCATAGAGACCAGGTGCTTCGTTCGGGCAGAAGAGAGACCAATCACCGCCGTCTTCGACGCGTTGCATGAAGAGGTCTGGTGTCCAGAGTGCAAAGAATAGATCGCGAGCGCGATTTTCTTCCTTGCCATGATTTTTACGTAGTTCGAGAAAGTCGAAGACGTCGGCGTGCCAGGGTTCGAGGTAGATGGCAAAGGCGCCCTTGCGTTTGCCGCCGCCCTGATCCACGTAACGAGCAGTATTATTGAAGACGCGGAGCATGGGGACGATGCCGTTGGACGTCCCGTTCGTGCCGCGAATGTAACTGCCTGTCGCACGGACGTTGTGGATGGCCAGGCCGATACCGCCGGCATTTTGTGAAATTTCCGCACATTGCTTGAGCGTTTCGTATATGCCGGGGATGCTGTCTTCTTGCATGGTGAGCAAGAAGCAGGACGATAGTTGTGGTTTTGGTGTGCCGCCATTAAAGAGGGTTGGTGTGGCGTGGGTAAACCATTTCTCTGACATCAAATTGTAGGTTTGTATCGCCCGTTCGATATCGTTTTTATGGATACCCACCGAAATCCTCATGAGCATGTGCTGAGGGCGTTCAACGACTTGGCCGTGGAGTTTGAGCAGGTAGGCGTTCATCAAGGTCCGGAAGGCAAAATAATCATAGCCGTAGTCACGAGCATGAATGATGGCCGAGTCCAACTGGTCTGCGTTATCGGTGATGATTTTGTGGACGTCGTCAGCGATAAGGGGCGCGGACTGGCCAGTACGCGGGTCCACGTATTCGTACAGATCGCGTGCGGTAACGGAGAACGCCTTCTTTGTTTCTTTATGTAAGTTTGAAACAGCGATACGCGCGGCAAGGATTGCGTAGTCAGGGTGATTGCTTGTTAGGTAGGCGGCCGTTTCCGCAGCGAGCGTGTCGAGTTCTGTCGTACTCACTCCGTCGTAAAGTCCCTCAATCACGCGCTTGGCGATTTTGGTGACATCCACATGGCGGTTATCCAAACCATAACTCAGCTTATCCAGCCGAGCTGTAATCTTATCGAATTTGACAGACTCCCGCCGTCCGTCGCGTTTTTGCACAAACATGTGTCAGCTCCTTAACCCATTGAAATACGAAAGTGACTTAAAAGTCGTCATCAAGACTGAACGCCTGCGACTCACGGTCACTCATTACACCCGCTTTTTGATACTCTCCAACCCGTTTTTCGAAGAAATTTGTTTTTCCCTGTAGGGAGATCAGTTCCATCCAATCAAATGGGTTCTGCGCATTGTAGACCTTCTCTACACCGAGCGCATTCAGCAACCGGTCTGCCACGAACTCGATGTACTGAGCCATCAGGTCGGAATTCATGCCGATCAAGGAGACCGGTAGGGCGTCGATGATAAATTCTTTTTCCAGTTCAACCGCGCCGCAGATCAAGTCCTTGATGACTGAATCATCCAGCTTGTTCCGTAGGTGGTTGTAGAGGAGGCAGGCGAAGTCGACATGCAAGCCTTCGTCGCGACTGATCAGTTCGTTGGAGAAGGTGAGGCCGGGCATGAGGCCGCGTTTCTTGAGCCAGAAAATTGAGCAAAAACTGCCGGAAAAGAAGATGCCTTCAACCGCCGCAAACGCAATCAGGCGCTCGGCGAAAGAGCTGTCTGCCCCAATCCATTTAAGTGCCCAGTTTGCCTTCTTTGCAACGCAAGGAACGGTGTCAATTGCGCGGAAGAGATGGTCCTTCTCGACCGTGTCTTTGATGTAGGTGTCGATGAGCAGGCTGTAGGTTTCGGAGTGGATGTTTTCGACTGCGATTTGGAAGCCGTAAAAGCACCGAGCCTCAGGGACTTGAACTTCATTACTAAAGCGCATGGCGAGATTTTCGTTAACGATTCCGTCGCTGGCAGCAAAAAAAGCGAGAACGTGTTTTACGAAATGCTGTTCGTCGTCGGTGAGTCCTTCCCAGTCGCGGATGTCTTGAGCGAGGTCGATTTCTTCGGCTGTCCAGAAACTCGCCTCGGCCTGCTTATACATCGTCCAGATGTCATCATAGGCGATCGGGAATAGCACAAATCGGTCTGAGTTTGCGTCTAAAAGAGGTTCCGGAGCCATTTCTGAGGTGACGGATGTTGAAACCGTGGTTTCGCCACTGATAACAGGCGGTATTTCGGTGTTTTCGTTACTGTTTTCGGCTATCTTGGCCGATTCGACTGATGTATTGGTCGTGGACGTTTTCACGGTGACCCTCCTCCATGTAATTATGACTCAAAATTAGCGTCGTTAGCGTTGAAATATATGAGGATCCAAAAGGGTCGGCAAGGTCAAATACACAAAATCTAGTACTTTTTTTGATCACCCCTCCCCAACATGTAGGGGGTATTGGTCAAAAACCCCAGTCCGAAAAGTTATCTGCAAGTTATTAACACCTTTCTAACAGCCACTTATGACTTTTTTTAATCGAAACGTCGAAATATCGAGACATATTGACTCAATAAGGGGTGACCCTTCTCAAAATAGTCAGCGTTAAGTCGCGTTAAATAAACCGTTTGTGAGACATTTCTCGGATCGGTGAAAAATAACTTTTTTGGGGTTCCCCAATGCCCACGATTTACTCACAGCCTGTTGATAAGCCTTACTCACAATCGTGCGTGTTTCGTACTTGGCTCTGGAAGGTGAGTTGCACAAAGGGCCTCGAGATCCGATTTTAACGACGCCGGCACGTAATCGGGTTTTTGGAAGGCCTAAATTGCGGCTTTTGGACTGTCCATCTGTTGGGGCTTCCTGTATTCACAGAACGGTGACGGGCGTGAGCGTGACGATACTTATAGATGGAGATACGGGATGGATGGTTTAGCGCAGGCGTTTGTGAACTACTTGGACGACTCAGAGGTGATCCCGTGTCCTTACGGGCAGGTGCAGCGTGTAGTAACGGGCGGCGAGGGTGGAGCGCCGGTCAATATTCATGTTGTGGAGGTGAGTGAGGGCGGCGAGCATTTTCATGAGGCATATGATGAGGTTTACTATGTGTTGTCGGGCAGCGGCCTGATGTGGATGGCGGAGCGGGAGTTTGTGCTGCGACCGGGAGCGGTAGTCAATGTCCCCCGAGGGGTTTTGCACAGTCTGAAGGCAGATGCCGGCGAGCGATTGCGCTTTGTGATCGTGGGGAGTCCGGGCGTGTTGATTGATGATGAGCGAGCGCGACCGAGGAAGGCCTAAGCTCTACTTTTTTGGCATCCAGTAGTCTGGTAAATTAGGCTTCGTTTCCCTCAAAATTGTCAGAATATTTTTGCAGGTACCGTTTGATAGGTTCAGGTAGGCGTCGTCAGAAACTTTGCCGGTGAGGATATCGTAAAGGCGTCTATAGATCGATTCGAGAACGGGCTCGGGGAGTGCATCGAAGCTGTCCGAATAAATCAGATAGCTGCAGGGATACTTGAAGAGGCGTGACTCAAGGTCCAACTCGCGGAGAGAGCGACCGGCCGAATCGTGGGGCCCCTTGCGAGAAAACTCCTCAGTAAATCCACTTGTCCCTGTGATGAGTTCGGTGATGGGCTCTTCATTTACGAAGAGCATGTGGTCGACGAGCTTGTATGCGATCGAGTCGATGCGACGTTGTGCAGAGGGGGTCAGCACATCTTCCGGTCTCTTTAACAGTGTGTTTATCACGTCCATGTCATAGAGGGCCAGCTGTGTCCCGTGATTGGCCCGGGTAATTAAGTTATGCATCTGTGCTTGGTGTTCAAGGAGCATCAGGGCGACAATATCGCTGTGCGGAGTGAGGTACGGGCGGGTATTAAAGAGCGTCGAAAGATCTTTAATGTTGGCACCTTTGCTGCGATCGATTTCGACGTTTTGTTCCGTTTCGCTTGCGATTACATTGCCCATGTGTCGTTGATTGCCGTGTGTGCCACTCACATACCAGCCTCCCCAGCGTTCCTTAAGGGGGCTGGACTGGAAGGTTCGGTGGGTTCCGGCTCTCAATACGGGAAAGCCTTCGGCATCTGGAAACACCGACCGGACGATATGCCCTGGCGTGCCGCGTGTCAGTCCGCTGGCGTGGCACTGGAGACAGTTGTCTGTTTGTCGGGTGAGTCTTGGTGCGGCGCGTTCGTGTTGGCCGAGTGTGTAGAAAACGGCTCCTAGTTGTGGATCGGAAACGGAGATTTCAAGTACATCGCCATGTTGGACTGTGCCGATGTAGTGATCGTCGTTGAAATAAATGGCTCGGGGGGTTTGCGGAGAAATGTAGCGATTTTGGAGGCTCGTTTTCGAGAACACCAACACTTGAGAGCTTGGCGATATATCGAGGAAGTCGAGCAAGGCTGGTAAGTAGCCGGAGTTTTTGTCATATGCGAGCGTCGTTTCGCCTGTTTGGAGTTGGTGCTGGAGCCGTGAAACGGCATTGCTCGCCTTGGACTGGCTGTATAGTATGGGATCGTCTTCAAAACGATCAGAGGCGAAGGTGGTGCTACCCAGAAGGTGTGCAATAGCAAGACACCCGAGGATCGCCGCAGGTCGCAGATAGATGGTGTTGGCTTTCATAAAGAATATATAAACATGCGATTAGATTTTTACAATCAAAAGTTGGTTATTTTATAGAGTGTATGGGGGTTTTTTGTGGGGATCGATACTGAATCTAGGCCTCGTGCCTTGACGTCGCGATGGCCGTTTCATGTTATGGTGAAGCCGATAGGGCCGATTTGTAATCTAGACTGCTCGTACTGCTTCTACCTTGAAAAAGAGGCCATGTATCCGGGGTCGCACTCTTTTCGCATGCAGAAGACCTTGCTCGATGATTTTGTTAGGGGGTATATCGAGAGCCAGCCAGAGGGTACGCGCGAGGTACACTTCGCGTGGCAGGGTGGGGAACCCACGTTGATGGGGGTCGATTTTTTTAAGTTAGCGCTTGAGGCTCAGCAGCGGCATGCGCGGCCTGGAATGGAGATTCACAACGCCTTGCAAACCAACGGAACGCGTTTGGATGCGGACTGGGGCAATTTTCTTCATGAGCATCAATTTCTGGTCGGAATCAGCGTCGATGGGCCGGAGGAGGTTCACGACCGCTATCGTTTTGACAAGGCGGGAAAGGGATCGTATGCGGATGTGATACGAGGGATTGACGTATTGCGGGCGGCGGAGGTCGATTTCAATACGTTAACCGTCGTGCATCATGAAAATGCAGAGGATCCGGTGGCGACGTACGACTTTCTAAAGTCGCTCGGCTCCACTTTTTTGCAATTCATCCCTATCGTTGAGCATGATGCGGTTTTGGAGTCGAAAACCGAGCAACGACCTTTAGGCGACAGTCGAGAAGAGGCGGGTGTCAAGGTGGCCTTACGGAGTGTTCAGCCAGAGCAGTGGGGGCGCTTTTTGTGCGGTGTTTTTGATCGCTGGTTAGAGGTCGATGACGTTGGGAAGATTTACGTGCAGCACTTTGATATGCAGCTTGGCATGGTGATGGGGCAGCCGGCCTCGGTTTGCGTGCATTCTGAAACGTGTGGTCGAGCTGTCGCACTGGAGCACAACGGCGACTTGTATAGTTGCGATCATTATGTGAGTCCTGAATACAAGCTCGGGAATTTGGCTCAGGTGTCACTAGCGGAAATGTTGGATTCTGATGCCCAGCGGGAGTTTGGAAACGCGAAGCGTGATACATTGCCGGGCGCGTGCAAGAGGTGTAAGCATCTTCGGTTTTGTTGGGGTGCTTGCCCGAAAGATCGGATTCGCCGAACATCGGATGGAGAGCCGGGTCTTGCGTGGTTGTGCGAAGGGTATTTTGAGTTTTACGACCATACACTTCCGGTTTTCCAGCAGATGGCCGAGTGTGTGCGACTGGGCCACCCCCCGCGGGACTATCAACAATTGACGAAAATTCAAGAAGCGGTACGGATTCCGCGTGTTGACCGGAGTGCCGGAGCGTCATCCTTGAGGCGCGGTCGTAATGATCCGTGCGGGTGTGGATCTGGCGAAAAATACAAAAAATGTTGTGGCAGGTGACGGGGATGCGATCTGGGCTGTTAGGATCGTGCGAATTGTTTCCAAATTTCTAGTGAAACATGTTCTGCTTCTGATACATATAAGGGAGTTGACGACTAGACCATCCGTGCATGATCGCTAGGGAAGCAGCATTGAGGGCTTATGAGCAAGGATAACGAACTGGCACTAGGGATCGTGGAAAAAGCCGACCTGATCGTGTGCGATGACTGTGAGTGTGAAGCGGATGTGTCGACGTTGGAGCTATTCCAGCTTGTGGAATGTCCAAGCTGCGGGGCGGAAATCAAGATCCCAGGCACCTTGGGTCCCTACCTGATTTTCGATGTGCTGGGCGCGGGTGGGATGGGTGCCGTGTTTGATGCCTATGATACAGCGCTGAATCGTTCTGTCGCGATCAAGGTGTTGAAGCCGGCCTTGCTTGAAGACCCCGAATCCTTCTCGAGTTTTAAGTTCGAAGCGCAAGCGGTTGCACGTTTGAATCACCAGAACATCGCGCAAATTTATACGTTTTTTGACGCGAAGACATCTCCCTGTATCGTGATGGAGCGGGTGACTGGGGGTAGTCTCGATGACATGATGAAAGCCCGCGGGCCGTTGGACCCAGGCTTGGTGATGGCGATAGGCTTGGACATTGCGCGTGCGCTTGATACGGCTGCGGAGATCAATATTGTGCACGGCGATCTGAAGCCCCAGAATATTTTGTTGGATGGCAATATGCTGGCGAAGCTGGTGGACTTTGGCTTGGCGTCTGTCGATGGGGTGGGACAGGCTGAAGGGATCTGGGGAACGCCGTATTACATTTCGCCAGAATCGATCACTGAAAAGCGTACGGATATGCGTTCAGATATTTATAGTCTAGGGGCAACACTCTACCATGCGATTGCGGGTCACCCGCCCTTTGACGGTGCTGGGCCGAAAGAGACGGCCTTGATGCGGATTGATGCAAAGCCGCCCTTGCTTAGTGATTCTGCGCGTGCGGTCACTCCCCAAATAGATGACATTATTGATCGGATGATGAATCCGGTCCCCTCGCGTCGTTATCCGACGTATAAATCGTTGATGGGGGATTTGGCGAAAGTGGCGACATCCGGAGCCAAGGATATGACGCGAGTCTCGATTCCGAAACGGAAACGAAGCGCGACTCAGAAAGTGAGTCCTAGAAGTCGGAGTGACGCCGATGCGTCTTCCAGCTCGCGCAACCGCCGTAAGAAGCGCCGCAAGAAGCGTTAGTCGCGTTTGTTTCGGCTTACCCATCTAACGTATTGGTGAAGGCCTCCCTTTCTTGTCGACTTAGCGGGCTTGAAACAAGCGGCCGTTTCCCCCATGATGGCGCCGTTTGATGGTTTCGAATCAGGAGTTGAGATGGAAGATAAAGACATAGACCGCGCGCAGCGTAGAGACCCTCATGCCGTGCGTCGCGCAGCGAATGTGACTGGCACCGCGCCCGCCGCGAGCGAGCCTGTCGGCGAGGAGGCCGCACCCCAGCCCCCAGCTCTTCCGCCATCGCTGCCTCTGGCAGGCCGTCCGCTAGGAGCCCGGTCAAGTGGCGGCTCATCTGCGAAGATGAAGAAGCTCTTTGGGCCGTTTGTTGCGGTGGCGGTGATCCTTTTTAAATTCAAGGGTTTCATCTTGCTAGGATTAGGGAAGCTGAAGTTTCTGCTAGTGGGGGTAAAGTTTATTCCTGTGATTCTTAAAACGGGCGGGACGATGGTATTGTCGATTGGGGCCTATGCCATGTTCTGGGGTGTGTGGTTCGCGGTGGGGTTTGTGCTTCTGATCTTTGTGCATGAGTGTGGTCATCTCGTGGCCGCTAGGCGATGCGGATTGAAGGTGGGTGCGCCGGTCTTCATTCCCTTTATGGGGGCGATCATTGCGTTGAAAGAGGCGCCGAAGAATGCATGGATCGAAGCAGTGGTTGGCATCGGAGGGCCACTATTGGGGACCGTTGGCGCGTTGGTGTCGTTTGGTTTGTTTTTCGTGACGGGTAACCCGATGTTTGTCGCGCTTGCCTATACGGGATTCTTCTTGAATCTGTTCAATCTTGCGCCGATTAGTCCATTGGATGGCGGTCGAGTCGTGACCGTGATCTCTCCGTGGTTGTGGGTGGCCGGTCTGGTCATCATGCTTGGTATGGTGATTGCTCGGCCGAATTTTATCCTGTTTTTGATTCTGATCGTCGGTGCACCTCGACTCTTTAGCCTGTTTAAGAAAAAGTCTGACGCGGAGAAGCGCTATTTCGAAGTTACGCCGACGCAGCGCGTAACGATGTGCGCAATCTACTTCGGGCTTGCAGGCTTTCTCTGGTACGGCATGCATGTCTGCGACGTGATGTTGTCAGAGGCGGGTGTTCTTCCAGAGTAGAGGGTCCTATTCGTCCTGGGCAAGGTCGAGGGAGGATTGTTCGGTCTTTTGGCCCTTTCGGAGGCTTATGAAGGTCCCTGCGGTCAACGCGGTCAATTATCGGGTCACCGTGCAGCAGTAGGTCCGACTGTTGTTTGCCGAAAAAGGGTGACATCAGATGCTCGCTTGTGAGAATAGATAGATGACCTAAGGCAAGAGCCTGTTGTCAAAGCCAAGTGTGGTGCCGTGACGCGCTGCGCTATTCGAAATATCTAGACCAGGAGTAACATGATCACCATTCGACTAGTATTCTCTGCAACCCTTTTTGTTCTTTTGACTTCGATGCATAGCTTTGCAGGCGGATTGGACGACATTGTTCAGCGTTTGGCGAAGGAAAAAATTGCAGCGATCGATTCGTATCTCAAGGCGAACCCAAAGGCGGACGACGCCGATGAAGCCCTAGATCATCTGATCGCCGCGCACGGGATGCTGGAAGACCACGCTGCGATGGCCGCGCTTTTGAAAAAGAAATACGACAGTATCGTCGCGAAGGGGAACCCCGATGTGCAGGCTGTCATGGGAATGATTGTTCCTCAGTACACGGCTTCGTTGCGGGCTATTGGAGATAAAGAGACTGCAAAAGCTTTCTTGGAACAGGTCGAAAACGATTTCAAAACGCACCAGCATTCTGCGCAAATCGGCGAGTATATCCAGCAGCTAAAAAGTAGCCTCGGGCAGCCAGCTGTAGGAGACACGCTTGCGATTAGCTTCAAGGCGCTCGATGGCCGTGACGTAGACCTTGCGGCAATGAAAGACAAGGTTGTCCTTGTTGATTTTTGGGCGACTTGGTGCGGACCCTGCATAAATGAGTTGCCGAACGTTCAAAAGACTTATGATGCGTATCACGAAAAAGGATTTGAAGTAGTTGCTATTTCGTTGGACGAAAGCGAAGCGAAGCTCAAGTCGTTCATCAAAGAACACAAGCTGGCATGGCCGCAGCATTTCGATGGCAAGGGGTGGAAGAATAAATTCGCCCGTCAGTTCGGCATCAGCGGGATCCCTGCAACATTTCTTGTCGGCAAAGATGGCAAGATCGTTGCGACGAACCTGCGTGGCGCCGCTCTTGAAGCAGCTGTAAAAGATGCATTGAAGTAAGTCGGAACTGCGACCTCTAGTCGACGATTCCTTCAAAGATCCAATTGAATTCATCGTCTAGAAGTCGCTGTGCTAGCGTGTAGTTCTCGTCGTCATGGTTGTTCGCGAGAGCGTCAAACCATTCGCTGATCCTGTCGAATGCATTTTTGCAGTAGAGGTCGGCGATGTCGAGATACTCTCGGTTGTTGGTTTTCGTGTAAAGGCTGTGAGCTCTTGAACAGGTGGCGGCGATCGTAAATAGCTCTGTGCCGATGTCGACGATCCGTTTCAATGTGATGTGTTTTGTTTCCAGCTTTGGACCGTGTTTGGCCATCTGGTGGAACAGTACACGGGCGAGTCGGTGACTCGTTCTTCCCGCACGGTTCACGTGCGACTTCAATAGTCCATTGAGCCCTGATGTTCCTGACGCCCCCAATGGGAGCCACTGGAGAGGGTACCATCCGGCATAGAAGCCGGCCGCGCGCATCGCGCCTTTGAAGCGGTCTCCAGACGGGAGTTTTGTGTTGATTGCGTCTCCGGCCACGGTTAGGTGTCTGTCGAGCGCTTCGCGTGCGATTAGGAGCCGCATGATCTCGCTCGACCCTTCGAAGATGGTGTTGATGCGGCAGTCGCGATAGGTCCGTTCGATCGGAATGATCAGCGGTTCGTTGCGTGCGCGTTGGGAGTCTTCTGTTTCAAATCCGCGGCCGCCACGTATTTGCATTGTGTCATCGATGATTCGCTCTGAGTCTTCCGACGTTTTCATTTTGCACATCGCCGATTCTAGCCGAATATCCGCTTGTTTTAAATCAACTAGCCGGGCGGTTAGCAGTGAGATGGATTCCATAGCGAAGACATCCGCAGCGATTTTCGCGACCTTATCTGCGATTGCACTATGCTGCCCGATGCTGACTCCCCACTGAACGCGGCTGTTCGACCAGTCCTTGACCCACTTGAGGCAGCGTTTGGAGATACCGGTGGCAGAGCCTGACATCGTTAGCCGTCCGGTGTTGAGTGTGCTGAGAGCAATTTTGAGTCCTCGTCCCTCCTCCAGCAACAGGTTTTCAGCAGGGACCTTGACGTCTTTAAATTCGATGACTGCGTTGTATAGAGCCTTGAGTCCCATAAACCGACAGCGGCGGACGACGGTGACCCCTGGGGTATTCATTTCAACGATGATTGCGCTGATCTGTCGCCGCATCCGGCCACGGACCTCTTTGTCCGGCGTGCGGACCATCACAACGATGACGTCTGCGCGTGTGCCGTTCGTGCACCAGAGCTTTTCTCCGTTAATGACGTAGTTCTTCCCATCTTCTGAGAGTTCGGCAGTGGTCTCTAGCTTCGCCGGATCTGAACCCACGTTTACTTCCGTGAGCGCGAAGGCAGAAATTGCTCCTTTTGCGAAGCGTGGCAGGAATTGTTTTTTTTGTGCGTCCGTACCGAACATCAAAAGGGGTTGAGGCACGCCAATAGATTGGTGCGCAGAAACGAGTGCGGCGGTACTGGCGCAATGGCTACCCATCAGTTGACCGGCTCTGAGGTAGTTGGTCTGCGACAGGCCCAGTCCGTCGTATTCGGTTGGGATCTTGATTGCGAAGCCTTTGATGTCTGCAATTGCCTTAAAGGCTGCATCAGGGATTTCGCCGGATTTATCGATCTCGTTGGGATCCACGGTGTCGCGGAGGACTTCGTTGAATTTTGTAAGAAAAGCGTCGCCGGCCTTTATGTCATCCTCGGGTTGATCGGGGAAAGGAAACACGTTGCTGAAGTCGAGATTGCCCATGAAAATATCTTTTGCGAAGGTGCGTCCGCTCCATGTTTGATCGCGAGCAGCTTCAGCCACGTCCATTGCCGCAGCTTTGCCTTCGACCATTCCGGATGTGTCGATGATGTCTTTGTTCTGATTGCTAGAGGGCGTTTGGGTAGTCATGGTCGGGTCCTTTATATTACGATTTAGGTACTTCAAAGAGTCCGGCGGCTCCCATACCGCCGCCCACGCACATTGTGACGAGGCCCAAGCCTCCACCACGGCGTTTGAGTTCATGGATCAGGGAAAGTGTTAGCTTGGCGCCTGTGCAGCCTAGTGGATGTCCAAGCGCGATCGCGCCGCCATTGACGTTGACCTTTGTTGGGTCTAGCTCCAGTTCGCGAATTACCGCGAGGGACTGAGTGGCGAAGGCTTCGTTGAGTTCGATAAGGTCGATCTGATCCAGTTGAACCCCGCTGCGTTTGAGTAGTTTCGGAATGGCTTCGATAGGGCCGATGCCCATCATTTCAGGTGCGACACCTGCAACCGAAAAACCTCGGAAGTAGGCGAGGGGTTTCATGCCGAGGTCCTTGGCGGTGGCTTCCGATGCGACCATCACCGCTGCGGCGCCGTCGCTTGTTTGAGAACTGTTGCCTGCGGTGGCGACACCGCCCTTTTTGAAGACGGCTCGAAGCGCTGCAAGTTTTTCCAATGTGGTGTCAGCTCGCGGGCCCTCGTCGGTGTCGAAGAGGGTTGTTGTTTCCTTGAATCGGCCTGTGTCGTCCGCGATCTGGTTTGTGATAGAGAGCGGGTGAATTTCTTCTTTAAAATTGCCTGCAGCAATCGCTGCCAGGGCTTTCTGATGACTCTCATAGGCGAAGCGATCACAGTCTTCTCTGGAAATGTTATACGCTGCCGCCACGTTTTCGGCGGTGAGCCCCATGCTTAGATAGGAGTCTGGGTTGGAAGCTGCCAGGCTCGGGTTCGGCACCATGCGTTGATTGGGGTTAAAGGGGAGGTAGCTCATGGATTCGACGCCACCCGCAAGGATGAGGTCTGCGCCGTTGCTCATGATGCGCTCGGCGGCCATTGCGATTGTCTGGAGTCCCGTGGAGCAGAACCTGTTGACGGTCACTGCGGGAACGGAGTGGGGAAGGCCTGCGCTCATCGTGATGATGCGAGCCATGTTGAACCCTTGTTCTTTTTCGGGCATGGCAGTACCGATGATGGCGTCGTCGATTCGACTGGGCTCAATCTGTGGTGTGCGTGCCAGAAGACCCTTCATTAGTTCCGCGCCGAGTTCATCTGGGCGGGTATGGGCGAGGGTACCGCGATTGGCTTTGCCAATGGCGGTTCGGGCACCCGATAGAATGACAGCGGTTTCCATAGCTCAGTTCCTCAGCGGCTTTCCGGTTTTCAGGATATGCTCGATGCGTGCGAGCGTGAGGGGTTCTCCCAGAAGGGAGAGGAATGCATCGTGTTCGAGATCAAGAATGTGTTGGTCGCTCACGCGGGTATTGGATGGCAGATCGCCTCCGCACAAGACGTGAGCGAGTTTGTTGGCAATGTGTTGGTCGTGATCCGAGATGTAGTTCCCTTGACGCATAATGTTGAGGCGTACTTGGAACTCTGCAATGCCGCCGCGCCCAGCGATGCGGATGTCGTGTCTGCGCATCGGTGGCCGGTATCCCTCTTGGACGAGTTGAAGGGCTTTGTGTTTTGCGCTTTCGATAAGGGCTTCCTTGTTCATGGTGATGCCATCATGACTTCGTAAGTAACCCATGGTGTGGGCGTGGGCAGCGCTTCGTGATGTTTCTGCCATCCCGACCATCATAAACCCTTTGTTTAGAATGGGGAAGAGGTCGAGGTGCGCGTCTCCCATTGACCAGTCGTCGCATCGTATCGCCCATTCTTTGCACCCTCCGCCTGCCGGGATGAGTCCGACTCCGACTTCAACCAAGCCCATGTAGGTTTCGGGTGCGGCCTGGATGCGGTCAGATTGAAGGCTGATTTCGACACCGCCACCTAGGACCATGCCGTGTATGGCTGAGACGACGGGGATGTGGCTGTGTTTGAGGCGCAATACAGTCTCGTGAAAACGGCGGATCATCAGGCTGATGTCATCCAGCCGATTCGCATCCACAGCTGTCATCACTTCTTTAAGGTCTGCCCCTAGACAGAAGTGTGCGCCTTGATTGCCTATTACGAGTGCGGCGTGATTGGCTTCGGCTTCATCGACTCCGCGTCGCAAGACGTCAAGGGTCTCGATAGAGAGGCTGTTTGCGCGACTGTGGAATTCAACGCAGAGAACGCCGTCACCGAGGTCGAGTATGGATGCGCTCTTTTCGGTATGCACGACGCCGCCAGTGCGGCGGATATGATTTAAGCGTGTGACGCCCTGCGGTAGAGGGTTTGACACATAGCCGCGGGAGCTGTGGTCATAGACCTCGGCGCAGCCCTCGTGGGTTCTATAAAAGGCGGTGCAACCCGCGTTGAGCATGTCGGTGATTAGAGTGGGGATGTCGCGGCCTTCTTCAGTCAGCCGATCGACAACCGCTTGAATGCCTAAGGCGTCCCAAGTCTCAAACGGACCGAGTTCCCAGTTGTAGCCCCACCGCATCGCATCATCGACTGCCGAGATACTGTCAGAAATTTCGGGAATCCTCCGAGCGGAATAGCAGATCGTGCTGGAGAGGAGATCCCATGCGTAGAGACCGGCGGGATCGCCGTGTGAGACAAGGGCTTGGATGCGTTGATTGAGTTCGCCTGCTTTCTTGGCGAGGCCCAAGCTCTCAAAGGTCGGGATAATGGGCTGCCGATACTCTGCGGTTTCGAGATCAAGAGGGAGAATGACGGTCCTGCCGTTGTCATCCTTCGTTTTCTTGTAGAAGCCTTGCCCTGCCTTCTGTCCTAGGTACCCGTTCTCAATCATCTGGAGCACGATGGCCGGGGGTTCAAACGTGGCAATAGACTCATCGTCCTTGAGGGTTTCAGTGATATTTTTCCCCACGTAGACAGTGATATCAACGCCTACCAGATCAATCAGTCGAAAGACCGCACTTTTGGGTCGGCCCAGCGCCGGCCCAGCAATCGCATCGACCTCTTCGACTTTCAAGCCCATCTTGATGGCCAGGTGCATGGCGTGGCTCATATCGAATGCGCCGATGCGATTCGCAATGAAATTGGGCGTATCCTTTGCGATGACGACGCCTTTGCCCAGAGTTTGTTCCGCAAATTTTATAAAGGAGTCGAAGATGTCCACGTCCGTTCCGGAGCCTGCGACTAACTCCAGCAGATGCATATAGCGTGGTGGATTAAAAAAGTGGGTAATGAATACGTGTTTCGAGAAATGTGGAGCCCGACCCTCAATTATCCTGTCGAGGGGTAGGCCGGAGGTGTTGGAGGTGATGAGTTGGCCATCACGATGAATCGATTCTAGGCGTTCGAAAAGGGGCTGCTTGATAGACATTTTTTCAGGAACAGCTTCGATGATCCAATCCACGTCGGAGAGTTGGTCAAAGTGATCGTCGAGATTTCCGGGGCGGAGTAAGCGGACATCCGCGGGGTCATAAAGAGGAGCGAGTTTCGATTTCGGCATGCGAGCGATCGCCCCCACAGCGATACTGTTGCGGTGTTCTGCAGAATCTGGGTCGAGTCCAGCCTCGCGGTCCTTGTCCTTCATAGAAGGGGGCACGATATCGAGTAGTAAGGTCGGGATACCGCAGTTCGCCAGATGTGCAGCGATTCCTGCGCCCATTGTACCCGCGCCTAGCACAGCGGCCGATTTGATGCGTGTTCTCATCGTGTAGCCCCCCGTGCGTGTTTGTGGATGTCTCTCATCTTGCGTGAATGTTAACCGAAATCCGGAGCTTGGTCAAAGATAATTGGTAAAATACCAAAACGAGGTGCATCTTATCCGTATCGATCAAAATATCATATTTTAAACGGATATTTTGACGATTAGATGAGTTATGACTTTAATATTGATTGGTTGGAAAGGAATGTGTTAATATTTAAGATAGCTTTGGTTAAATACCAAAGAAAGGGGTTTATGAACGACGATCAAGAGCGAGATGAGAAGGTTGATGACCGAAGCGTCGTGAAGACCTTGCTGAAAGGGCTTCAAATTCTTGATGTAGTAGCGGCCTCGAACAGGCCGTTGAGTCTGACGGAAATCGCTCAAGAGTATGGCTCGGATGTGGGGACGGTTCATCGATTCCTCAACACCTTGATCAAAGAAAAGTTCGTTTGGCAGGATCCAGATTCGAAGCGCTATCTCTTGAGTGGCAAGGTGTTAGCTTTGAGTAGGATGTTCTTCTCGCAACATCGCATCTATGATCTAGCCCGCGAGGACATGTTGGCACTGTCGGGTCAATTCGAAGAGTCCGTACAGCTAAGCGTCATCACGCCCGAGGCGGAGGCGGTGTTGGTCGATGAGATCGCGGGAGGCAGGCCTGCGGTGTTGTCGCTCTCGATTGGGGCGAGGTTGCCCATGCATTGCACGGCACAGGGGAAGGTTTTGTTGGCGATGCAAGAGGCGCCGATCATCGAGCGACTGTTGGACCGAATCGATTTTGTTGCTCACACCTCGAAAACGATCATCACGCGCGACCGTCTACAGCAAGAGTTGGAGACTATTCGAACGATGGGATATGCGAGCTCTTGCGAGGAGTTTGTCGAAGGTCTGACAAGTATCGCTGCGCCGATTTACAACTACACCAACCTGCCGGTTGCGGCACTGGCGGTTGTCTGTCCTTCTTCGCGGTTTGGTGAGAGTCAGCTAGTAGAAATGGCAGAGCCTTTGATCAGGCATGCAGCGGCTATTTCGTCAAAAGCCGGATATGTGTCACACAGTGATTAGCGGGCGTGTCGTTATTGCCTCGACTGTACGGCGGCGGGATTGTCCGAGATCAACATCTGTAAAGGTTGATGTGTTAGTCGATCGGTCACCTGGTCAGTCGCGAACCAGCATGATTGCCTGCTGACCGTTGACACTGTATGTCTTGTCGGGCGACTGTTCATCCTTTCCCCAGCCAGCCTTTTCCCTATAATGCGACCTAGAACTGATCTGTGATGGCCCAAGACTCTCATATAGAAGACGACGAACCGGACGATATTTCGCTCATGTTGCGAGTGAAAGAAGGGGACGAGTCCGCCTTTCGCGGGTTGGTTGATCGGCATCAACAGCCTCTTCGAAACTTTTTCTTTCGGCTTGGGGTCGCGCGCGAAGCCGATGACCTCGCTCAGCTCACCTTTCTGCGGCTTTATAAATATCGCGACCGCTATGAACCTAAGGCGAAGTTCACTACGTTCTTATACATGATGGCGCGGCAGATTCGTATTGATTTCCTAAGGAAATTGCAGCGTCAGGCGAAGTTGCGAGAAGGGTTTGGAGATCATTTGGAGGTCTGTGCGCAGACGGGATCAGGTGATGTCCGTCTGCAGTCGAAGGCCGAAGAGGCGCTGCGAGAGCTACCTGAGAAGATGCGCCTCGTGGTTGTGATGAGTATTTATCAGGATTTGAAATACGAAGAGATTTCTGGGATTTTGGAGATTCCGATAGGCACGGTGAAGTCGAGGATGTTCCAAGCCTTGCGTCGGATGCGGGAGAAAATGAATGATGGATGACTGTTCAAAGACAACATGCGAGCATGCTGAGAATGTTGGCGCGCATCTTCAGGGCGAATTACTTGGCTCAGAGTCAGCGGCCTTCACGGAGCATCTCGTCGGTTGTGCCGATTGTTTGGAAAGCGTCCGGGATTTTGACCGACTCATTGAGCAGCTGTCAGCGGTTCCGGGCCTTCCCGCGAACCCTCAATTGACCGATCAAATTGTCGCCGCATCTAGGACTGCTTCTTCGGGCAACAGTACCATTCTCTTTCGCTGGTCGTTGTTGTCACGTGTCGCCGCTCTTTTTCTTGCGATTGCCGCTGGATCTTGGTTTCTTTCCCATCATCTGGGAGCGCCGGTTTCAGCCCGAGACAACGTTTTGGCGTCAACGGTTGACTGGCTTGTGGATGCCCAGGATGAAAACGGCTCATGGGCTCCAGTGAAATGGGATGGCCGCGATGAGTTCGAAGTGGCGCTAACGAGTATGTCTTTAATGACCTTGTTGCAATCGACCGACCCGAGCGACTTGCAGGAGGCCGCGATTAGCCGAGCCATCCGCTATTTAAGTGGGCAACAGGCTGACTCTGGGTTGATTGGTCCGCGCGGGATCGGCATGATGTACAATCAGGGCATTGCGACCACGGCCTTGTTAGGTGCTTATGAGCGGGGGCGCGATCCCGAGTTAAAGGGAACCTTGGATCGGGCCCTTACCTACATTCGTTCTACGCAAGGTGCTGATGGAGGTTGGGGTTACGCGAGAGGGCCGCAAACTGGCGCGAACACGGCGGTGTCTGTCTGGCAGGTGCATGCCTTGTATCAAGCCAAGCAAGCAGGCATCCCTGACGAAGGTGATTCATTACGCCGCGGGTTGTTTTGGTTGCAAAGTTTGGTGAGCGACCGTGGATTTGTGGGATATCAGAACGATCCGCAGTATGGCCGAGGGTCTGATAGCCTCACTGCGATGGGGGCGTTTTGTTTGTTTGAAGCCTCTGACAGCTTTGGTGGGCTCGAAGAAATGAATGCGCGTTTGTCGGAGACCCTAATCGCGGGCACTGCTTCGCGTGCGGGCGCGGAAGATTTTTATGGGTCCTACTTCCTTTCGCTCGCGATGCAGTCTCGTCCGGGTCCGGAGTCGGAAAAATTACTAAGGTCGATGCAGCGAAATCTACTCGAGACACGGGTGACTGAGGGTGTTCATGAGGGCACGTGGGATCCGGTCGGGCGTTGGAGTCAGGTCGGTGGGCGTTTGTATTCTACATGTATGGCCGCGCTTTCGTTGCACGCGGGTTGAGGGGGAGGCGCTTTGAGGATTCAGTGTTTGGTTCGGTTGTCGATACTGTCGGTCATGTGTGCCGGTTTCTGGGTGGGGGCCTTTGCCGCTGAGCTGACCCGAACGCCGCTCGTGGTTACGGCTACCCGTGACGAGGCTGAAGCGTTTGACCTTCCTTTGAGTGTTCATTCGATTGATCTCGAAGCGGACTCAATCTCCGGCATCTCGCGAAGTATTCCAGAAAGCTTACGATATACACCGGCCATCATGGTGCAGAAAACGGGGCATGGTCAGGGCTCGCCTTATATTCGGGGATTTACGAGCCAACGAACGTTGTTTCTGATAGATGGAATCCGTCTCAATAACTCCGTGTTCCGCGATGGCCCCAATCAGTATTGGAATACGGTGGATGGTTATTCCATCGGGCGAATCGAAATTGTCAAAGGACCTGGTTCTGTCTTGTACGGGAGCGATGCGTTGGGTGGGACGGTGAATGTTTTTTCTCGCGACATCCAGTCAGATGGCTGGCTTCGGCACATGAATCTTCGCTACAGCGATGCTGAGAATTCGACGATTGGAAGAGTGGACGTTAGCGGTTATTTGAATGAGGCGCTAGCGGTTAGTCTTGGTGGAACGCACAAAGAGTTTGGTGACCTTGAGGGTGGCTCGGACGTGGGGACTCAGGCCAAGACGGGTTATGACGAATCGGCCTGGGATGCTAAACTTGTTTCCTTCTTGGCGAACGACGCGACCTTAACTTTCGCGCACTTCGGTCTGAGTCAAGATGACGCGTGGCGGACGCACAAGACGATTTATGGAATCTCGTGGGAAGGAACCACGGTGGGGAATGAGCAGGCGCGGATTTTTGATCAAGACCGCCGACTGACCTATCTGCAGTATAACGCGCCGGTGATGACGGGTTTTGCGGATAGAATGAAGACATCGGTTTCGTGGCACGAACAAGACGAAGAGAGATTTCGTACCAAGAGTAGCGGATCGAGTGACCGGCAGGGGTTCGACGTTGGGACGCTAGGGGTTGCGGCTGAGTTTGGAAAGGACACATCAAGTGGAGACTGGGTCTGGGGGATCGACTATTACCATGACACTGTCGACTCGTTTAGCCATAAGTTAAACGCTGATGGATCGATAAGAAAGTCTGGTGTTCAGGGCCCGGTTGCGGATGATGCGACTTACGGCACGTTGGGGGCGTATCTTCAGGACGGTTACGACGTGACTGACGAGTTGGCGCTCGTGGTGGGGTTGCGGTATACGCGTTCGGAAGCTGATGCGAAAAGCGTTCAGGATCCTGTGAACGGTGGGTCTATGTCGGTCGCCGACGAGTGGGATAATGTCTCTGGGAGCGTGCGTCTCCGCTACTATGTCAATGAGGCCCATACGGTGCAGACCTTCGCGGGTGTGTCGCAGGGATTCCGTGCGCCTAATTTGTCTGACCTCACTCGTTTGGACAGTGCGCGGTCAAATGAAACCGAAACTCCTGCGCCTGACTTAGACCCAGAGTATGTGGTGTCTTACGAAGTGGGTGCAAAATTCTTACACGATCAGGGTTCCATGGAGATTGCCTACTATTATACCGATATCGATGGAATGATTGTGCGCACCCCAACTGGCTTGGTGATAGATGGCGAGAATGAGGTTACGAAGAAAAATGGTGGAGATGGGTTTGTTCAAGGCGTAGAGCTAACGGCTCGTTGGACTCCCTACGAGGATTGGGAAGTGTGGGGAGTCGCGTCGTGGTTGGATGGCGAGGGTGAGACATATCCGACGTCGGACCCTGTAGCGGTAGTCGAACCACTGGACCGATTGATGCCTGCGACCGGTCACGTTGGCGTTAGGTGGATGCGTCCGGACGGTGGACTATGGCTGGCGGCCGTGGGTTCTGCAGCAGCGAAAGCTGATCAGTTATCTACACGAGATCAGAGCGACACTCAGCGAATCCCGCCGGGAGGGACTCCTGGTTATGCGGTCCTGAGTCTACGCGGAGGTGTGAGGCTTTCTGACGCATCGGACCTTACGGTGTCGGTCGAAAATGTGACTGACGAGGATTATCGAATCCATGGATCCGGTTTAAACGAAGCGGGTCGGAACGTGGTGGTCGCGCTTGATGTGAGGTTTTAACTCACGGCGAGTGACCGTACGCGTGCCTAATAGAGTGGCTTTACGTGCTCGGCGCTTGTGATCGTGAGACTTCGGTGGGTGTAATTGTTGACGGTTAAGGTTCCCCCGATTTCCATTGCGCGTCCTTGCTCAGGGATCAGTTGATTGTTAGCCAGTTCTCTCGCGGCATCTCGGTAAGCTGTTACGCGAATGTGGCCTGTTCCGTCATCGAGTGTATAGGACAGGTAGTCCACCTGCTTGTTGTAACGTCGCACGGTGGGTTCGCGGGTGACGATCCCTTGTACACGCACATGTCCATAGTTCATCATGGGAGTGAGGTCGCGAATAGCGAGCAACGGCAATTCTTGGTTATTCACCATCGTCGCTAACAGCGCGATGCCGAGAGGCGCGAGAAACAAACTCAAGCGACGGAAGACCTTTAGGGATATTGGCTTTAGGCCATCCACGCCGCACCAAGGGCACGATTCGGCGGGCCCAATGTAGCGTTCACAGGCTGGGCAGTGCGGGGAATGAGGATGGGGGCTGCTCATGTTTCGATATCTCCTACGATTTCTTCAAGTATGTCTTCGGTCGTGATGAGTCCGATGACGTCACCGGAGGAGTCCTTAACCATGCAGAGTGGCTTATGGGAGAGGCGAAGGCGAGGAAAGATGTCGTCGATCGGCATATCTGCGGAGATAAAAAGGAGGGGTTGCATATACTCGGATAAGGTTCCGGGTTCATTAAAATGTTTCATGACGTCATAGATGTTGATCAGCCCGACGAACAGAGAGGTGCGGGGGTCGTAAACGGGGAAGCGGGTGAGACGTGTGCGGCGTGCCACTAGGATGAGTTCCTCGAGTGTTGCCTCAGGTGATAAATGCACAATCTGTGCGCGTTGGATCATAATGTCGCGAGCAGGACGTGAGGAGAGTTCGAACACGCGATGGATCATTTGGCGCTCCGAAGTCTTGAGCGTCCCGTATTGCTCGCTTTCCGTTGCCAATAGCTTTAGCTCCTCGCGGGTGAGGACTGCATCGGCGGCGCTTTGACCTGATCTGGAGGCGGGTACGAGAACGTGAGAGAGGAGCGTTGCAGTCCGGCTGAGAGGGTAGAAGATGAGGCGGAACATATTGAGCGTGCCTGCGAATCGGTTGCAGCGGTCGAAGGCCTTGCTTTGGAACCAGGCCTTGGGGAGGTATTCGCCAAAAACGAGGATCACGAGGGTGGAGCTAACTCCTGCTATGAGTCCGCTCCAAGGGCCCGCCCATTGGCCGACCAGGCTGAATGACATGACGGCGATAATCACATTGCAGATGTTGGTGCCGACGAGGGTGGTGCCGAGTAGTTTATCCGGGTCTTCAACAAAGCGTTGGAGGACCTTTGCACTGGCCTCACCTTCTTCGGCACGTTGTCTGAGGCGAGTTCGATGGATAGAAATGATTCCCGTTTCGATTCCGGAGAAGAACGCCGATCCGAGAATGCACACGAGGAGGATTATCAAAGCCGAAAACATTAGGTGGGGTCTCCGGCAGGGCTAGTGATTTTTTCTAGGATCACGGTGGTGATACGGTGTCGTCGTACCTGCCGGACTGTGACGCGGCAGCCTTGGGCTTCGACGCATTCGCCGACGCGGGCCACTTGGCCTGTATGAGCGGTTACCCATCCCGCGATTCTGTCGGCACCCTCTGCCTCAAGTTCAGTATTCAATTCATAATTGAGATCCTCGAGGCTGGTGCTGCCACTTACGAGCCATCGACTGGCGCCTTGTGGTTCGATGGTGAGCGTGTCGGCTTCATGTTCGCCTTGAACATCGTCTACAATCTCTTCGAGTATGTCGCCTAGCGTAATAACGCCAGCGGTGCCGCCGTGCTCGTCGACCACAATGGCGTACCCTTGTCGATTTCCTTGGAAGGCAGTGAGGAGGGTCGCGAGTGTGGCGTTTTCGGGGACGGAGTATACGGGCGCGATGTGGTTGTTGATATCGCGGTCGGGGCTCATGAGGTAGAACGGAATGTGTAGAAGCCCTACGACATTGTCGCGTGTCCCTTTGAAAATGGGGAGGAACTTGAAGCGAACACTGCTAGCCGTGGCGTAGTGTTCCAGACGAGTGTCATCAATGTCCATAGCGACCATATCGACTCGCGGGGTCATAACATCGCTGGCTTGAATATCGTCGAGACGAATGATGCCGTCGACCATCTCGCGTTCCTCTTCGTCTAGAATGCCTTTTTTCTCGCTGGTTTCTACTACCGCCCGATATTCGTCTTCAGACAGAGCTGAGTAGGTCGGAGTAAGGGTGTGTGTTATCGATTTTGTTAATAATTCCATCAGGTGGTGGGCTGGGCTTAGCCATCTCAATAGGACGGAAAGAATGGGGGCGTAAAGGATGGCCATTCGCTCCGTTTGCATGAGCGCAAGTCGCTTCGGCGCCATCTCTCCAAAGATGAGTGTTAGGCCGGTTACGCTGACAATGGCAATCCATTCGCTATGTTTTTCAGATACCAGCAGGGTGGCGAGGAAGAGGCCCGTGCTTGCGGCAGCGACGTTCACCACGGTATTGGTAAGGAGTAGTGTGAATAGGAGTCGTTTGACGTTGGAGAGGAGGTGTTCGATGCGAGTGGCAGCGAGGGGGTTTGTTTCTCGAATTCGAAGGATCTGCGTTTTATCGAGTGAAAAGAGGCAGGTTTCCGCGCTCGAGATGAAGCCTGAACACAGCAGGAGAAGAACCAGTGTAACGCTAGATGTAAGCGCGAGTGTGATCATGGCCCGCGGGGAGGGGTCTCCTTCGGCTTTGGGTCCGATGATTGAGCGCTCGTCGTTTCGAGAGAATCGATACTTAGCATGGTGCGGAAGCGAGAGGGAAGGTTTTCTATTTGGAGATCCTTGATCATCCATTGATCACCGAACTTTTTTAAGGACTTCACGGCCATACGTCGCTTCAGCTTCTGGTGTTGATCATAGCCTTCGGCCTGCATAAGAACGTGGTACGTATCGTCAATCCAAAGTTTGACGAGGTGATAGTCATCTTTCACGTTGGCCGGAGCGGGTACGTCGACGACGATGCAGGATCGCCCCCTGACCATGTCGCGAGCGACGATCGATCCACCCCTCCACCAAAGAAAGGAGAGTGATAGATCTGACCAGCTAACGTTAGTCGTCTGGATGCGGTCTGTCATAGGAGGTGGATCGGCAGGTGTTAGGTCTGGCCCTTCTCTGTAGGTGGCGGTGGGGGAGCCGGTCGGAGACCGCACGATGCGCATGGCTTCTACAGCCTTCCCTTTTTTTGTCCGTATGATGTAGTCGGCGGAGGGTTGATCTGCGCCCCAGTTCAACACCATGTCGACTCTGTAGGTGCTCCCTTGGAGACCGTTCGCGCCCTTGTTTTGTGGCCGAGAGCTCTTTCGGAAAGAGCGGAGCCGACCTTTGATGGTGACGGTGTTCGTCGGAAGTTGGGCGAGCACATCGTTCAGGAGATTGTCGGCGGAGACCGGTGCCGGTATCAACGGGGTGGAGATTTCGGTAACTTGAGCTTTCGCGATGAGAGAGCTGAGGGCCAAGATGATGCAGCGAACACTGGATCGGAGGATATGTCTGCTCGTGCGCACTAGTCCTAATTACTCTCCAGGGGGCGGTTTCGCATCTGCTGCGGAGCGGTCAATGTTAATAATGTGGTCGATGATCTCGCGAACCTGTTCGAGACCCGTTGATGGGATGATGATCGTATCCTTACGTCCGCCAACATCTTCCGTGATCTTCAAGAAGCGCCCCCTTGGGTTTTCCTTTAGATCAAACAGGAAGCTTTTTCGCTCCACCTGAATCTGTTCGGTAACGAGACTATTGTTCACGAAGCTACCTCCTTGTAGTTCACGCCAGCTTGTCAACAAGCCTATCCAGTTGTCGGGATGAACAGCCGATAATATAGAGTCGTGCGGTCACAAATGTCAATGTCATTATGGCCACACGACCGCTGGCGAGAGCGGTAAGGTTAAATGCCACACAACTAAACAAAAGCGTTTCACGCCAAGGACTGCTGCCTTGATTGATGCTGCGAGAGGCAGAGTCTTTAGGGCGCTTCGGTCTTTACGGCGAGAAAGATTATTAAGTCGTTGTAGGACGCTTGGAAGACCGCGATTGCGTCGCTCAGACCAATGCCTAGGCTGACGAGTTGGTGTGCGTGTTCTGGCTCTGTGAGGGTGAACCGGCCTTTGGTTAGAAACGATACCTTGTGTACCTTGCCCACTTTTTTAACTGCCGAGGCGATCTGGCTGAGTGTAGCTGTCACGTGAGGGTCGTTCCATGACCATTCCCAGGTGGCCTCGTCCACTTGGTATGTGGCGAGAATCTCGGCGTTGAAGGTTCCTTCTACCCCGGTGTCGTGAACGATGGTGAGGATGCCAGTCTCGTGATCGAACGTATATTCTCCGACTCCGTCTAGATCGATGGCGGACTCCCAGGCTTCTTGGCGCGTGGCGTAGGTCGTTGCGGCTGTGTCGAAAAGGGCTGATGTTTCAGGAGACAGCTCTTGTTGAAATAGATCTGGGTTTTTCCGGCTGAAGAGAGGTGTCATGGTGTGTGTGAGGCTCCTTGGGATGAGGGCGATTCGATAGCATAAAGGTTTTTGGCTCCGCGAAGATAGAGGGTAGGGCCGATGACAAGCGGGGAAGCTGTGAATGAATCGTCGAGCTGGTTTTGTGTGACGATGGTGAAGGTGTCTGCGTGTTTGATGACGGTTGTGAGGCCGCTGCGATCTGCGATGTAGACGTGATTGTTGGCGCCGATGGGTGAGGCAAAGATCATGTTCATGCCGGTGAGTCGGGCGGGACCAAAGAGGGGGGTTCCTGTTTTGACGTTGAGGCAGGAGAGGAACGCTTGTAGGTGACGGATGAAATAAATGCGTTCGCCGTAGATGAGTGGGGTGGGGACGTAGGAGGTGAAGCGATCGAGCGTCCAAGCGATGGCATCGGGATTCTTGCTGATATCGCCGTGGGCGTGGGCGAGGGTGATGGCTATCATTACTTGGGCATCATAACTGTTTGAGAGCACAACGATGCCGTCGGAGTGAACCGGTGAGGCGACGACGTTGCGGGTGAGTCCGCCGCATTCCCAGATTAGGTCACCTGTGTCGAGGGCGTAGGAGCGGATGCGGCCGGTTGCGGAGATGATCACTTGATAGGCACCGTCGTGCTTGACGATCAGGGGGGTACTCCAGGAGGTATTTTCGTCGCGCTGGACTTTCCAGAGCTCTTTGCCGGTTCGTTTGTCGAGGGCCACTACGAAGGATTGTTGTTCGTGGTCCCAGTTGACGACGACCGTGTTTGCGTGCAGGGCGGGGGAGCTGCCTTCGCCGTGACCGTGCCGAGTGTAGAGATTGCCGAGGTCTTTTTCCCAGAGGAGATTTCCGTCGAGGTCGAGGCCGTAGAGGCCGCGTGAGCCGAAGCTGACGATCAGGTGCTGTCCGTCCGTGACGGGAGATTGCGAAGCCCAGCTGCCAGTGGTATGTGTGCCTTCATGTGGTTGTTCATCACGGAGGGTTTTTTGCCAGATGGGTTTGCCCGTGAGTCGGTTGATGCAGAGGATGATGAAGCGTTGTTTTTGCGCTGGGTCCAGATTGTCGTGCGCGCCATCCGCGTGTTGATGTCCATCGCCCTCGGCATGCGGGAGCTGCTTCCCATATGGGATGGCCAAGGTCAGAAAGAGTTTGTCGCCCCAGATGATGGGTGTTGAGTGTCCGAGTCCGTCGAGAGGAAGTTTCCATAAAATATTTGTGGACTCGCTCCATGTGATCGGCGGAGTGCCGTTTGGAGAGGCGCCCGTTTGCAGTGGGCCGCGCCAGTGTGCCCATTGGTTGGCTGGGTTGAGCGGCGGGCTGTCGGCTGCATGTAGCGTGGCGCTGGCGGCGATGAGAATGCTGCAAAATATGGATGCTTGGTGCATAAGCAGGGGCTTACCGTAGTGAGTGGGTGTCTGCGTAGCTGGTCCAGATCTTTTCGAGACCCTGTACGATTTCGGGTTTTTGTTGGGCTAGATTATTGAGTTCCACCTTGTCGACTTTCAGGTTGTAGAGTTCCCAGGGGCCTTTTTTGCCTTCGCGCACAATTTTCCAGTCGCCTTTAATGAGAGCGTAGGTGTTGGCGTGGTTAAAGTAGTAGGGATGCTGCGGGTTTTGTTTCTTGCCGGTAATGGTGGGGACGAGGCTGGTGCTGTCGGAGTTAACGATGGGAGAGCCGTCACGTGTTTCGGGGTAGGAGGTGTTCGCTAGTTCGAGGCAGGTTGCTAGGATGTCGACCACGTGACCGCGTTGATCGGTGATTGTGCCGGGATTTTTCAGTTTCGCGGGCCAATGCATGATGCATGGAACGCAGGCGCCGCCTTCGTGCACGTTGGCTTTGTAGCGTCGCAAAGGGGTGTTTTGTGCGTTTGCCCAGCTTGCTCCGACGCTGCCGTAGGTCCAGGGTCCTCCATTGGGAACGTTGACGTCGTCGCCGACGGTCAGGGTTTTGCCCTGTTCCTTAGCCATGCGAATGATGTTGTTGCATGTATTCCAGCCGTTGCCGCTGAGGTGTTCTGAGCAGGCACCGTTATCGTTTGTATAGATGATGAGCGTATTGTCGAAGGCTTTGGTTTGTTTGAGGGCGGTGATTACTTTGCCGACGGCTTGGTCCATGTGATCGATCATCGCTGCATAGCAGGCCATGTTTCGGATATGCCACTCCTTGTGTTTGAGTGTGTCCCAGTCCTTGACTCGCTTTTCGGGTGGGGATAGTGGCCAACGCTCTTCGTTGATGACACCGAGTTCAATCATGCGTGCATAGCGTTGTTTGCGCAGGGCGGTCCAGCCGTCCTTGTAGCGATCCACATACTTCTGGATAGATGCCTCGGGGGCGTGCATCGGCCAGTGGGCCGCGGTGAAGGCAATGTATTGGAAGAAGGGAGCGTCTTTCTTTGCGAAGTTTTCGATTTGGGCGACGGCTTCGTCACCAATTTTGTCAGTGTAGTAGAATCCTTCTTCAATTTCGGCCGGTTCGGTGTTGCGTGTTAGCGTCTCGGGGTGCCAATAGGATCCGCCTCCGCTTATTGTGCCGTAGAACGCATCGAAGCCGCGTTGGCGCGGTCCGTTATCTGTGGCGGACTTTGAGAGGTGCCATTTGCCGACCATGCCAGTTTGGTAACCGGCAGGCTTCAGGAGTTGTGCGATGGAGACTTGCGTCGTGCCGAGAGCGCTACTGTAGTGGCCGCTAAGCAAGGTGGCGCGCGTGGGCCAGCAGCGGGACGTGGCGTAGAATTCGGTGAAGCGAATGCCGTTCTTCGCTAGTGAATCGAGTGAAGGCGTTTCGATTTCGCTGCCGTAGCAGCCGAGGTCGGAAAATCCCATGTCGTCTGAGAGAATCACGATGATGTTGGGACGGTCGTCTGCAATGGCAAGTGTGAGGCTGGTGAGGCCGATGGCGAGGAGGCGGGTTAGGGTGTGGGTTGGCATGTGGGTTTTCTGGTTTTCTGTTTGGCTAGGTCATTGTGCGGGTGGAGCAGGTGTAGGGACCAGTAAGTATTAGTGGGGGGTATTCGTCAAGTCTTGGGTTCTTGTGGTGGGGTGGGGAGTTGGGAGCTGGGGAGCTGGGGAACTGAGAAACTGAAGAACTGAAGAACTGAAGAACTGGGGAACTGAAGAACTGGGGAACTGGGGAACTGAGGAACTGAAGAACTGGGGAGCTGGGGATGTGGACCCGCCTTCGCATAAAGCTATGGCGGACAAGCGGGGCGGCGGGCGGCGGGGTTGGTTGGGGGTAAGATGGGGTGTTTGGTTGGGAAGGTAGAGGGTTAGTGGAATGCGAAGGTGGCTAGGCGCCAGAGGATGAACGCGATGCTGGTTAGGGCGCCTAACCAAGGGATGATGATGGGGTAGTTGGGGGCGCCTTCGGGTGGGGTGGTGGTGTGTTTTATTCGTATGAGCGCGGCGTTTATGAGCGCAAAGACGATGAGCATCAGAAGCGATGTGAGTGTGGCCAGCCGGCCGAGTGAGCCTATCAGCGCTAGGGTCATCACGATCAATGCGATAATGACGGTTGCGAGCATAGGCGTGTGGGTGTGGCGATTGACCCGGGCGAAGATGATGGGAAGTGAGCCGCGTTTTGCGAGACCGTAGAGAACGCGGGCGGCCATGATGATTTGTACGAGGCCGCCATTCAAAATCGCGAGGATTCCGATCGCTGAAATAATGCGTCCGCTTAGTCCGCTTGTCTGTTCAAAAACGGTGGCGAGCGGGACCTTGCTTTTTTTTAATGTTTCGATGTCGACGGCCGCGACCATGACCAGCGAAAGGACTAGGTAAAGAATGGAGGATAAAACGAGGACGGTGAGTATGGCGCGCGGCATGACGCGAACGGGATCTTTGACTTCTTCTGCCATGTTCACCATATCTTCGAAACCGATGAACGCGAAAAAAGCCAGTAGAGCACCGCTAAAAACTGCGATGCTGGAGGGGAATGATGCGGACTCGGCGGTATAGAGCGTGGGCAAGCTGCCTAGCTTGTCCCACCCTGTGACAATGATAAGGAGTAGTCCGGCAATTTCGATGACGGAGATGGTGGCTGCGATACCGGCAGAGGATCGTATTCCGAGTGAGGCGATGAGCCCGAGCAAGGTCACGATACCGATAATAATGACCGTATCGCTCATTGGAGACAGGTCGCTTACATAGCCGACGGCTCCGCGTGCGATGGTTGCGGCAGAAACGATCCCTGAAAAAATGACGAGGAAACCAGTCAGCAGTGATAGCTTTTTGCGGTGAAACGCCTGCCAGACATAGGCGGCTTCTCCTGCGCTTTCGGGGTAACGTGCTGAGAGCTCAGCCAGCGACATGGCGGTGAAGGCTGCCAGTATTCCAGCAATCAGAAATGACAGCGGTGTCAAGATGCCGACGGTCCCCGCAATTTCGCCTACGACCGTGTAGATCCCGACACCTACTACGGTGCCTAGACCGTAGAGCACCAAGAGCGGGAAGGTGAGGATGCGTTTCAATTGTTGAGGTTGTTCCGTCATGTGGGTTTGTTTTAGCTTAAAGGTGGAGGCGGATCGACTTTATTTGTACGAGGGATTGACGAACTGATGAACTGAAGAGCTGGGGAGCTGAAGAACTGAAGAAGTGGGCGGGGCGTCGCGCGGCTAGGAGCCACTATTCAGGTGTTTTGTGATCCGTGATTTGGGTTTAGGGATAAATTGGGTTGAAGTTGATGACCCCGTAACAGAGTATTCACTCACGACTAACCACTCCATGAGGACTGAATGAAAATACCGACATTGTTTCCTGTAGTATGCGCCGGACTGAGTCTGATTTTTCTGTCGGGGTCGCTGTCACGGGCGGCTGATTACGCGATTGTGATTTCCGAGAAGACTCTTGCCGATGAAGAGTGGGCGAAAGTGGCCGATGCTTTGAAGGTGAAGTATCCTGATCATGTTTTGATCACCACGGGTCAATTGGAAGATGCGCTGGTGCCGCTCAAAGAACACTTTCCTCGCTACACCTGTTTCGTTGCTACTCCGCAAGAGGCCAATCGTGAGTTTGTCCGTCGTGTGCATGAGATGACTCGGAAGTTAGACGACGATGTTTATGCTGACACGTTCTGGGGCATCTTGACGGGGTATACTGCGGAGAATGCATTATCTATTGCAACGCACAAAGAACCGCTGATCATTGAGACGGTTTCGTCCGGAACTGCGTTCGCGACCGACATGATCACTGAGGGTGACTGGTATGACGAGCTGGTTCCGAATAAGCATGTTCGTAAAACTAGGGACGGTAAGGTTGAGCAGTTGCGGGGACCCAGCGATACGACACAGTCGATTGCAGAGCTACTGAATAAGAATGAGACTGACTTAATGATTACCTCTGGCCATGCCACCGAGCGTGACTGGCAGATTGGCTTTGCCTACCGTAACGGACAGTTCCGGTCTTACGACGGTCAGATGTTGGGTGTTGATACCCGACATCAACGGGTGGAAATCAGTTCATCAAACCCGAAGGTTTATCTTCCCATCGGGAATTGTCTAATGGGGAATATTGATAAAGCCGATTGCATGGCGCTGGCTTGGATGAATGATGTGGGCGTGAAACAAATGGTTGGATACACCAAGAATACGTGGTTTGGATACATGGGGTGGGGGATGTTGGATTACTTTGTTGAGCAGCCGGGGCGGTATACCTTGAACGAATCGTTTGTGGCGAATCATCACGCCCTGATCCACAAGTTGAACTCCACTGATCTAAGCCCGACGGATCTGCGCGGCTTGAGTTATGATCGAGATATCGTGGCCTTCTACGGCGATCCGAAGTGGTCCGCCCGCATGGCTGAAAAGGCGTGTTTTTACGATCAGGAACTGACTATTAAGGATGGGGAATATTCCCTTAATATCATTCCGAAACAAGGATCGAAATCCTTTATGCCCGTTAACAAGAACGGCTCGCAACGAGGCTGGCGCCCCATGATTGCCTACCTGCCTCATCGTATCAAAGACGTTGAGGTTACCATTGGTCAGGATCTCAATCCCGTGATTACGGATGACTTTATTCTTGTTCCCAATCCTAGGGTCTGCGACCCCGAGCGGACCTATCGCGTCGTTTTCACTGCGGCCACGCGTTAATAACACGCAGCAG
>CAXMRT010000023.1:0-16286 GCA_964196025.1 uncultured Gemmatimonadales bacterium
TCCCCGCACATAGGGAGCTTTACTTTGTGTGTCTTCTGATGGCCGCTCGATTGATAAGCGAGTATCGGCATGCTGTGTCGTATTCTCTCGTATCTCCTTGAAGCCGTGTGTTACTAATCTACTCAAGAGAGGGTCGTCGTCATTTGGCGCTCCCTTAGTTCTGGGTGTGTTCGCAAGGAATTACTTAAAGGTGCAAATACATGAACGACCAGCAAAACGCAGTGAGTAAGGCTGACAAAGTGAGGGATAGACAGACCCTCCATCTTTTGTCTTTTGAAGCGATTACGAAGCCTTGCGGAGTCTAATGAATTGGACGTTTCAAATTTCTGATGCGTCAACTGACTCAATGACCAGAGTTGTCGTTGAGAAAGAGTCTATTACGGTTGGGCGGGAAGATGGACAGGATGTTGTGATCCAGAACCCCTCGGTGTCGCGTGCTCATGTCAAACTACAGGTGAAGGCAGGCGAAGTCTTGTTGGATGATTTTGGCAGCGTGAACGGAACGTACCTCCGGGTGAATGACATTTTGCTTCGTTGCGAAGAACAGATGCCGATCGAGGTTCCGGCCGAACTGATGCTCGGTTCTGAAGTCACCTGTCTTGTGGATGTGGAGGGCCTAGTAGAGGCTAACGGCTCCGGAGCGTCCGCTAGCAGGCCGTCGGGTGAGAACGTTTCTCTGGTCCTAAGCATCAAGCGTCTGGCGAAAAAGCAGGCGATCATGGTTCTGGATCTGTGCGGTTCCACGAGCATGGCTTATGCGGATGAGGAGGCGGCATTCCATGTCAAGCGACGGCTGGATAAGGTTGCGCGGAAGGTTTTGTTGGCCCGCGGGACACAATTTTACAAAAACACAGGCGATGGGTTTGTCACGGCCTTCGCGGATCCCGAAGATGCGTTAGCGGCATCCCGTGAGTTGCTGCATCTGTTGTCTGAGCGCAATGAGACGACAAAAAATGCACCTATTCATGTTCGAATAGCGCTCCACTACGGGACGACCTACATGATTGATCCGGAAACGCAGGATATTCATGGTCGTGACGTCAACACCGCGTTCCGGATTGAAGGCGTGAGCGAGAATAGCTTTGACGAGCTAATCATTGAGCTTCCTGCGAAAGATCGAATCCTCTGTTCTGGGTCGTTCGCTTCGCTGTTAGGTGAGGCCGATAAATCACGCCTTGACTATTGTGGGGCGGCAACACTGAAGGGGATTCCGGACCCGGTGAAGGTGTATCGCGTTTTGGTTTGAGAGCCTGACCGATGGCCGGGCCTACGTTCGGCCGAGAAAATGAGTTTCCGCGGATTTTCCTATTGATCGTAATCAGGTCATGCCGGCAACGAATTCGGAACCAACAAAGATGTTGGTTCCGTCGGAACTCCTGGGACTGGTGCCTGCTTGAATCCATTGGGTGGACAAAAGGTTTTCCGATCGATAGATCACAAAATCCGTCGTCACACCGCTGTTGGTCGTCCGGTACCACGTCAGTTGATCCGATGAGCCGTTCGTCGTTACCCGAAAGAATACGGAAGACTGACGCCTCATTGGCAGGAATCGTTCCAGCGAGATACTCTTCCCAGGTGATCGCTCCATCCCCATCCAGGTCACTCATATCGGTTGTTTCATAATTATTCGTAATACCATTGAGGATCAGCCAGGCATAGGGTGTGCCGTTTGCCGTGTTTGAAGGCAACACGGCTATTCTGATGGTGGCAAGGTTTGAATTATTCGTGCCATCGTCGCTTGCGGTAAAAGTGAAACTATCTAGCCCCACATAATTCGTGCCCGAGGCATAAACGAGGTTAGGCGGAGACCCGCTCAACAACCCGGTTGCTGGAAAGCTTGGACGCGTGAAGGTGAATGAGTCGCCCCCGATATCACTATTTGCCTGCTGCCGCACGATTCGTGCTGTCTGTATAATGGTTGCTCGCAATGTGGGCAGTTGAACTGCACGTGAAGTACCTCCTCCGCTGGAGGGCAGATGTACCACGTAGAGGTGGCAAATGCTATGCGGAGCTGCCGCAGGCCACTAACAGCTTGCAAGAGGTAACCGGAGATTGCACACTGGCTCCAGAGGAGCGGATCACCATGCAATGTGCAGAATGTGGGGAAAGCCTGACCGATCGGACTATCCAGAGCGACGGCGTCGTGAAGTGCCCGAAGTGCGGCCATGCGGCTTCACCGTCCGAGCTGATTCAGACACTCTGGGCAGATGCTATCACAATGGTCGACCGGCCTGATGTGACCATCAAAGCCGGTGTGACCCGTGACGATGCGGCCGATACTGCTTCGAGCGCCACATTCACGATATCCGACCGAATAAGCCTCCGCCCCCAAGCGCTCGGTGAAGCCGGAAGTAATGTCACGCCACCCCCCCACTATCAACTCCTGCAACAGCTGGGCGAAGGTGGCATGGGGATTGTCTATCGTGCGCACCAGACCTCGACTGACCGAACCATTGCGCTCAAGCTCATAAAGGGCCAATACCAGGCAGACAAACGGCACAAGAAGGGGTTCCTCTCTGAAGCCATTGCCACCGCCAACCTTGACCACCCCAACATCGTCCCCGTGTACGACGTAGGCTCACAGGAAGACGGCACAGTCTTCTACGCGATGAAAGAGGTGCGAGGAACCGAGTGGAAGGCGGTAATCACCGAGAAATCCCTGAACGAGAACCTCGACATCCTCATGCGGGTAGCTGACGCCGTGGCGTTTGCGCACAGCAAAGGAGTTATCCACCGGGACCTGAAGCCCGAGAACGTGATGCTCGGTGATTTCGGGGAAGTGCTGGTGATGGACTGGGGACTGGCGGTGTCGGTTACCGACGAGGGCAAGGCCGATAGACTCGATCCTGAATATGCCATAGGCGGCACGCCCTGCTACATGCCGCCGGAGATGGCGTGTGGCGACGCGGAGAAGATCGGGACGGCGAGTGATGTCTACCTGTTGGGCGCGATACTATATGAGATCGCCACGGGCAAGAAGGCACATGCCGGTGCAACAGTAACCGAGTGCCTGATCAACGCGGCGGAGAACGTGATTCAGGAGTCGGGGCAGACGGGGGAACTCGTTGATATTGCGATGAATGCCATGGCGACCGAACCGGGTGAGCGGTGCGGCAGCGTGAGTGAGTTGCAGGCCGCCATGCGAGACGTAGTCGCCCATAATGAGAGCCGGTCGCTGGTCGAGACAGGTAGGGAGCATCTTCGTGACGCAGAAAAGACCGGTGACTACAAGGACTATGCTCGGGCAGTCTTCGCTTTTGAAGAAGCGCTGCGGCTTTGGCCCGCCAACAAGAAAGCCACGAGCTCACTCTCGGATGCTTCCCTTGTCTACGCGGAGCATGCCCTGAGCAAAGGGGATCTTGACTTGGCCGCGTCTCTGCTTGACGAAGACAGTCGGGCGCAAAAAGATCTGCTGAGTGAAGTCAAGAAGACCGTTGCCGCCCGCCGGGCCCGACAGAAACGGCTGAAGCTACTGACGGGGCTGTCGATTGCAGCAGGGGTGTTTATTGTGGTGGGTGCCGTGGTGGCAGCAGTGTGGATCAATGCTGAACGCCAGGCCGTCGTGGATGAGCAGAGGAAGACTGCAGCCGAAAGAGACAAGGCTCTTGAAGCCCAGCAGGCTGAAGCAAAGCAACGACGCTTGGCTGCAACGCAGCGAGACCGGGCCAATTTCGCATTGTACCGCTATTGCATCGCAGAGGCTGATCGATTGTCGAAGTTGGGCAAGTATGACCAGGCAAGAGAAATTCTTAACAACGCCCATCCTGATTGCCAAGGTTGGGAATACGGTCATCTGTCTTGCCGCATGCAGCGCCGTACGTTCCGACTTATCTTTGAACGACAGGGGAGCGGAGAAGTCGCCTTCTCCCCTGATGGCAAACGCCTTGCTTCGACAAGTGGAGACAACAAAGACAGGAGCATCAAGCTCTGGGATACCAGCACGGGCGAGGAACTGCTGACACTTCAAGGGCATGAAGACAGTCTAGGACTAAGTCCTCTAAGCTTCTCCCCGGATGGCAAACGCCTCGCCTCGGCGGACAACAGAGACAGTACCGTCAAGCTCTGGGACGCCAGCACGGGTAAGGAACTGCTGACACTTCAAGGGCATACAGGCGCTGTGAGTTCAGTCAGCTTCTCCCCGGATGGCAAACGCCTCGCCTCGGGGAGTTATGACAAGACCATCAAGATCTGGGATACCAGCACGGGCGAGGAGCTGCTGACACTTCACGGGCATACGGGCGGGATAACTTCTATGAGCTTCTCCCCTGATGGCAAACGCCTTGCCTCGGCAAGTCGTGGGGAGGGTGGCATCAGGCTCTGGGAGATCAGCACGGGCAAGTTCCTGACAAAATGGTTTCATGTCCGTATGGGCCAGGTAGAATCAGTCCGTTTCTCCCCTGATGGCAAACGCCTCGCCACGGGAGGCCATGACAATGTCGTCAGACTCTTCGATACCAGCACGGGCAAGGAACTGCTGACACTTCAAGGGCACGCATCCTCGGTGACGTCATTCAGCTTCTCCCCGGATGGCAAACGCCTGGCTTCAGGAAGTTTAGATAAAACCATCAAGCTCTGGGATACCAGTACGGGCAAGGAACTGCTGACTCTTCAAGGGCATGCACGTTCGGTGAGTTCGGTCAGCTTCTCCCCGGATGGCAAACGCCTCGCTTCAGGAAGTTGGGACAGAACCATCAAGCTCTGGGATACCAGCACGCGTGAGGAAGTGCTGGCATTTCCAGAGTCTGGAGGCGGGGTAACGTCTCTAAGCTTCTCCCCGGATGGTAAGCGCCTTGCCTCGGCCTCGGGAAACGGAGAGAACATTAAGCTCTGGGACAGCAGCACCGGCAAGGAGCTGCTAACACTTCAAGGGCGTAGACCTGGGGTGAGTCCAGGCATCCATTCCCCTGGGGGACAAGTCGCCTTTTCCTCTGATGGCAAACGCCTTGCTGCGGCAGGCAAGAAAGACAGTACCATCACGCTCTGGGACAGCAGCACGGGCAAGGAACTGCTGACACTTCAAGGGCATACAGGCACTGTAATTTCAGTCAGCTTCTCCCCTGATGGCAAACGCCTCGCTTCAGGAAGTTGGGACAGAACCATCAAACTCTGGGATACCAGCACAGGCAAGGAGCTGTTGACAATTGAAGGGCATACACGTGGGTTTGGGAATTTTGTCAGCTTCTCCCCGGATGGCAAACGCCTTGCCTCGGCCTCGGGAGGCGGGAACATTAAGCTCTGGGACAGCAGCACGGGCAAGGAGCTGCTGACACTTCCAATGTATGCTGGTGGGGCGAAGTCAGCCAGCTTCTCTCCTGATGGCAAACGCCTTGCTTCGCGAAGTAGAGATACCATCAAGATCTGGGACAGCAGCACGGGCAAGGAGCTGCTGACACTTCGTGGGCATGAGAGCATTATCACATCAGCCAGCTTCTCCCCGGATGGCAAACGTCTTGCCTCGGGAAGTTATGACAAGACCATCAAGCTCTGGGATACCAACACGGGCAAGGAACTGCTGACGCTTCAAGGTCATGAAAAACCGGTGACTGCAGTCTGTTTCTCCCCTGATGGCAAACGCCTTGCCTCGGCAAGTTATGACAATACCATCAAACTCTGGGAAACCAGTTCTGCGAAACCGGAGGGGATGAAAGAGATCAAACCGGTGCAAACGGCTCCGTCACAAGCAAAAGGGGGACGTGCGTTGGAGATTATTGTCACCGAGGGCATAAGAACCGGGGCCAGCGAGATTCGTCTGACTTATACAGGCGATGCAGTTACGTTGGTGTACATCATCGACGGGAAGAAGAAAGCGCATCCTGCCCCCCCGTTGGACTTGGCCCCCGACACCGTGGCGAGCGCGAAGCAAGCAGCCGATCTGGACGTCACTCAGTTGTCGATCGCACAGAGGGGCAAGTCGCCCGTGGTCAAAGCGTTGGGGAAAGAGTTCAACGTATGGGTCACGACAGAACCCATCAAGGGCGGAGAGCGGCTAACCATGCGTCTTGTATCAGTCGAAGACGGTAGCTAACCATGGACCGAACGGACTATGCGGTGGCAGAAACTATCACTGTAGCCTTCCGAGCGTCCCGTGAACACAGCAACAATGCCTGGGTCGGCTCATTCCCTCTTCCGTCCAGCATGGGAGCGAAGCCATAAACGACAGGCATGACCTAGCTTGTCAGTATCTGCGGGGACGTGCTACAGGCGTCCTGGAATTCAGGGCTCCGGACAAGGTTGGCTCGTACGACTTCCGGATGCACGATACAGACAACGACGGGAAAGAGACGGCTTCTGTTACGTTCAGGGTCAGCCCTTGACTCAGGACTCTACTGCTGGGCCATTGTGCGAGAGGTTGATGTATGGCTCGTCTTCTTCGAATTGAATACACTGGAGCGATTTGCCATGTGAGTTGTCGATGCTAGGAGATTGGCGTTCACAGCGTTCACGCTTGTTTCGGGATGAGGGTTTCCTTCTTCAGTTGTCGGGCTGAGTCCGGCGGGTTGACGTACGGCTCTACATGTTCGCGTGTATATCCGAGTATTTTTATGTGGTTTTCGAAACACTCCATGCGAACGGGTCACGGGCCATGCAGTCTCTCTCGTCGAACGAATTGTCTAGAGCCTCCGTTGAGGCTTTTGGTATGCTTTGCCTATCTGGTTTCGGAATTGATCACTTTGAATGAGGGGGCAGAGATGGAGCGTGTGGCGCGGGGTGTGAGGTGTTTGGTAGCGGCGATTTGTTTCGCTGGTGGAGGGATGGGAGTGGGTTACGCTGCGGACGAGCCTTCGGCCGCTGAGACGGATCCTGTAAACCCAATTGAGTATTCCACGCGTTTGAAACCCGAGATGTTGGATGGCGTCACGGGTGGCTGGTGGTTCAACCTCGGGCCAACTGGTGCTCGGGGAAGTATCGAGTCGGTTAATCCGCGTGCCTTTCGTATTCGATATATATTCCCGGGTTCACCGGCCTCCGGAAAGCTCAAGGTGGGCGATTGGGTGGTGGGTGCGAATGGGAAAAAGTTTCAAGAGGCGGATCAACTCAGGATACGGGGTGCGGCCGGCTATTATGGTCCGCGCATGGAACTGGGCAAAGCAATCGAGGAGTCGGAGGGCGACCCCAAGCTAGGCGGTAAGCTGACGTTCATGGTTCAGCGCGGCGGTGGACCGATCAAGGTTGCGGTGCAGCTCAAGCAAATCGGATATTTCAGCAAAGACTATCCCTACAACTGTAAGAAATCTGAGATCCTTATTAAGCAAGCGTGCGAGTTCTTGGTGAGCAATGGGTGGAGGGGGCATCACGACACGGCGGTCGCCTGTAAGTTGGCCTTGCTGGCGCAGGGCGATACCTATATCGAGTATTTGCGTCCGCACCTTAACAAGATGCAGAAAGGTTATGCGTGGACCTGGTCGGCGGGCATGAACACGGTTCTTGAGGCGGAGTGGTACTTGCGGACCGGGGATCGTGCCATGCTGGCGCATCTCAAAGATGAAGATCGCGTGCTGACGGAGTTGCAGTATCCCTTGGGCGCGCTGAAATTTGGTAAAGATTGGTCAGGGTGTTTTGCGCATCACGGCTATGATCCGGTGACCGAGGGCTATGGTGTCATGGCTACGCCTACCGCCTTGGCGGCCTTGGGTTGGGCGATGATGAAACGTTGCGGCGTCGATATTAATGAAGAGGCTTACGCCATGTCGCGCGGCGCGATCAATTTCAGTACGAAGGACAGTGGTGCGATTGGCTATGGCCTGAAGGGTGATCGACCGAGCAGCTATACGTATTCGCCGACACCCTTTAGTCCGTCGGCGGGAAAAGGAGAGAAGGCCCGCTTGTGTGCCGCAACGGCGGTGGCGACCCTGATGCACTATATTGATCCAGCTGACGAGGCGTCTGAAAACTACTATCGCCGGGGTGTCGTGTTTATTGGCAATAGCCGCGATCGTTTTTTCGACGGCCATGCGTCGGGCAATATTCATGCGTTGTGGTCTATGATTGCCGGAAGTTTGGGACCGGTGGTGGGTGAAGATGACAGTTATCGTGAATTGATGGATTATTACCGCTACTGGTTTAACGTGAATCGCTGTCATGACGGCTCTTTTTATTGGTCGCCGGTGACGGATTCGCAGGTGGATCCGTTTAAAGATTTGCGATATGAGATCACGGGAACGGCGATTCTCGCCTTGTCCGCGCCGAAGCGTCATTTGTATATAATGGGTAAGGATCCGTTGTTGCCGGGTATTGATCTTTCGCAGCTGTCCTCCAAAGCGCGCGTGGCCTATGACGCGATCAAGCAAGGGCGTTTCAAAACAGGGCTCTTAGCTGTGGAGAGTCTCAAGAAGTCCGCAACGGGTCCGGAGTTGACTGGCTTGACGGGGCTGGAGACCTATGCCTTGAAGGCGGTGGATAAAGATGTTGAGGCATTGAAGGCACCTTACAAGCTGAAGGATTTGTATAAGGTTAATCTGGGCTTGTCGGATGCGGACAAGAAATATGGCGGGGTGAGTTTGTATGAGGATCGCGTAGCCACATATCGGCAAGCGGTCACATCAAGTGCGGGAGTGGAGATGGTGGCGATCGGAGATCGTTATTACAAGGTGATCGCGATGACGAGCGGTCAACAGGACGTTCCTCGAAAGAAAGGCGAGGTGTTGCAGGGGATAAAGACGTTTGTCGGGGCGCACGGGACAACGCCTTATGGATCGTTCGCGCAAGATTTTAGTCAGGACATGTTGCGAGAGCTCAGTGCCTTGACTGGCGAGATCACCTCACTATTGGACAAGGGCGATGTGTTTTTGGCCACGCAGTCGATCGTGGCCGCAGACAAAGAGTATGCGATGTATACAACCTATTCGGCGAAGATGAAGCCTCTTAAGGCGGGGTTGACGACTCCGGAGAGCGCGACGCTGCGAAAGATTGGTATGCAGTTTCATAGCATCGTCGCCGTTGCTCAGCAGGCCAATCCGCCAGAAAAGGGCAAAACATTGCAGGCGCTGAAGACCTTTGTTGGATCCTATGGCGATACGGCGTATGGGACTATTGCTCGAGACTACAGTCAGGTGATGCTGCGTGAGTTGACCGCGCGCTTGAATGAGATTAAGGGGCTGATCGACACGGACCCATTCCTTGCAGTGCGCAAAGTCAAGGCAAGCAATGCGGAGTATGCGGGGTACTCCACCTATAAGACTCGTCTGGAACCCTTGAAGACTGCGTTGACTACACCGGAGGCGACGACGTTGAGAGAAGTCGGGGCGAGTTATTACCGTGTTATTGACAGCATGCAGTTGCGGCGCCCGCCATCGAAGGGGGATGTCCTTCAAGGACTCAGCCGTTTTAGGGTTACGCATGCAGGCACCTCGTATGGTCCGATGGCGAAGAAGGACTTGGCGGGAATGGTCGCTGAGCTTGATCGTCTTCTCGCAGCCTTGTTTGCGCAGTTCAGCGAAGGGGATGTGTATATGGCCGGGCAGGGACTGCTGGCTGCCGATCGAGAATATCGGCAATATTCGGGCTACTCGACTAAGGCGAGTCGTCTGCGAGCCGCGTTAGCGACGGTGGACAGCCGCAAAGAGAACGTTATTGGGATGAACTTTTATCATCTAGCCGATCAGGCCAAGCGCCGCCCCGGGAGCTCAATCAAAAAACAACTCGAGGATTTCGCGGGGAAGAACAAGACCTCCTACTATGGAGGACGGGCAGCGAAGGCGGCTGCCAAATCCTTTGATTTGCCTAAGTAGCAGCGTTCACGCTTGGCTGAAACTCGGATGGTTCTGGCAGGGGTGGGACGTGTGGTGCAGGTGGTCGGGGCATCTGTCTGCTAGGTGGACGGTCGGGAACGTTTTTTCTGCATGTTCTTGATGCGACCGATTGATAAGCGTTTGTTCTGTCGGTGTACCTTCACCGATGGCGGTTCGGCGCTCGTGACTTAGAATTTTAGGGAGCGGATGAGGGTGTCGAAGTGGGCTTGGTTTTTGTTGAAGGTTTTGCCGCGGCTGGAGGCGACGATGTTGATGGAGGTGGAGCCGGCGAAGCCTTGAAAGGTGTAGCGTTGCGGATCACCGGAATCGGCGGGTGCTTTTTCGACGCGTAGAGTGCCTTTGGCTTTGCCTAGGGTGAGGTCGCGATAGCGAATGAGTTTGCCGGCGGCGAGTTCTTTTTTGGCGGTGTCCGAATTGGCCTTTAGGCTGGCAGCGACGGGGAAGTTGGCGCCGAAGTCGTTGAGTATGAGGGTCATGGCGACACCTATCTCACCGCTGAAGGTGGCGGTGAAGGTGGTGGCTTCATCGCTGCTTACAACCCACTGGGCAGGGAGTGACACGGAGAAGCCGCCTTTTGCTTTGTGGATGCCAGCGATGGTCGGGGGGAGGGCGAGCCGGTCGTTTTGAGCAACGGGCTCGGGTTCCGCTGGCTGTGCGGGTTGGGGTTTGTTCTCTTCGGGTGGCGGTGTTTGTGCGGGAACGCCTACCGCTTCTTTCAAGCTATCCTTTGCGAATTTCTTGAAGTCGATTGCTTGCGATGGGGTGCCAATGGCGATGGCGGCGAGAACGACGACGGCGAGGTAGGAGTTGGATGGTTTCATTTGGGGAGACTAGCATGTGAGGAGGAGGGGAACCACGAATTTACACCAATGGGCACTAATTGATCGGGGAGAGGGGGAAGGGAACTGAGGAGCTGAGGAACTGAGAAAGTGGACCCTCCTTCGCACAAGGCTTCGGAGGGCATATGCGGGGCGGCGTCGCGCGGCGGATTTTCTTGGGAGGGTAGGGGCGGATGGGGATTGATGATTGAGCCATGCCTTCGGCTTGGTGAAATTGTTGATTGTTGATTTTTGATGTGAGGGAGGTTGGGGGCTGGCTGGGTGACTTGGGGTGGAGATTAGTTTTTTAGGTTGTGGATGGAGTTGTGGATCGAGCGGGTGAAGGGTTTGCCGGTGGGGGTTTTTAGGGTCATGTCGATTGACATGCACCAGGTGGGTTTGATTTGGGGGATGGTTAGGAAGACTGTTTTGCCGTCGGCGCTTAAGGTGGCGGATGTGACGGTCAGTGTTATTTCATTCTCATGTTTTGAACCGTAATTGCCGGCTCGTTTGATATCCCAGGTCTTGACGACGTAGGACGCGGGGTTTTGAGCGGTGTCTTTGTCCAACGCGTCGGTGTAAATGATGCGCATGCCTTTTGTGGTCGCATTGAGACCGACGGGGATGTGCGCGTCCTTGCCTGTATAGCGGACACGGTACATGGCACCGGGGTATTTGCCGCGGCTGCCGGCCCATGCAAATAGGCCGCAGGCATAAAGCTGGCCGTCGGTGGGGTGAAAGCGGCCGCGCATGACGCCGGTGTCGAATATGGGGATGGGGAGTTCGACTTCGCCACCTTGACGTTGGCCCGCGACTTCTTCGTGTGGGACAACAAATATTTTTCCGGTTCCATAGGAGACATCGAGGAGGGAGCCGGAAAGAGGACCCCACTTCTTGCTCTTTACCCAGACGAGTTCGCCGGGCGAGCGGTTTTTCTTGTTCGTCAACCATACCAGAGGTTGTTCCATGTCTTCGTCTTTGTTGCTGGCGACGTTATGGTAGCCCATAAAGTTTCCGTAAAAACGTGGACCCCCTTTTGGGTTGACCCAGTTGACGCGATTTTTTGGTGTCCAGTGACCTTCTTGGTCGGTAACAAAAAAGGTGCCGTCGTCATTCACGCACACGCCGTTCGCGGCGCGAAAGCCCATGGCGATGATGTCGGTTTTGGCGCCGTCTTTGCTGACGCGTAGTAGGGTGCCGTGGTGGGGAACAAGCGCGGGTTTGGCATGTCGTGCTGATTTGGCGTAGTAGAAATTGCCGTCTTTGTCGGTCTGCAGCCCCATGGCGAATTCATGGAAATGCTCGGTGACTTGGTGGTCGTTGTTAAAGGATTCATAATAATCGATCTCGAGGTCACCATTGAAATCGTGGAGTTTGACAATTTGGTCACGGCAGCCGACATAGATCTGTTCGTCGATGACCTTGACTCCGAGCGGTTGGAACATACCGGTGGCGATGCGAGTCCACGTCAACTCGCCCATGTCCTTGCCGAGGCCGTCGACAATCCAGACGTCGCCCATCCATGTGCAGACGGCGGCGCGGGTTGTATCCTTAAAGAAGTCGAAGCCGCCGAGGCGCATCCACGAGCTCCAAGGGTTTTCGCGAGGCAGCGAGATTTCGTCGACGACGTAGGCGGATTCTTTATCGTCCGAGAGCGTCGCTTGGGTGGTGACTGTTTTTGTCCAGTGTTTGCTGCCGCCTTTTAGGAACTTAGTGAGGGTGAGGGCGGGAGCGGAGTTGGCGGCGTAGGCCTTCAAGTCATCCGTAGGGGTTTTTGAAATCAGGACCTTCGCGGAAAGTGACTTTCTAGATTTAGGGAAGGTCAGAAGCGTATAGCCGTCTTTGCTGGACAAGGAGCCCTTGCTTCCAGGAGCGAGAGCGACGGAGACTCCGTCGGGCGCAATGCGTGTCGATGCGATTTGCGAGACGTTTTTCACTTGGAACGTGCGGGTAAAGACCGATCCGTCGTCAGCGTGTTCGATGCCGGGCATTTCGAGGACGCTTGCCTTGCCTACCGTGTATCGAATGATGACCTGGTCGCCGTAGTGGTATAAGCCTTTGTAGTGAACCCAGTCACGCTTGAGGGGGCCGTAAGGGCGGATGCCGTAGTTTCTATCGGGTTTGGTTTGAGGCCGCGGATCGTAGAAGCTGCCGGTTTTGGGATTCGCCCAGCCGGGACCGCGGGAGTTGGTGAAGATACGGTCACCTTTAATCGACGTGTGGGAGTTGTGTGAGCCGTCGAAGGCGATGCCGCGCCAGTCAACAAACTCGTCGCCTTCATAGCCTACCGCGCAATTCATTAGGTCGTGATCATAGAGCATCCACGCCCGGCCTTTCGAGATGCCGCCGGGTCCGCCGGCGTCTAGGCGGATCATGATGCCTTTTTGCACAATATGATCCTTGTCGAGTTTGTAGGTCCAGTTCAGGCTGGGTCCGAAATTCATGCTGAGGTATTTGCGTCGTCCATCTTGTTTGACTGCGACTTGGTCGACCGCTTCGACTTCTTCAAGTGCTTTGGGTGAAGCGAGGTAGGCTGCGTCTATTTTTGTGTATTGGCTTGGGTTGTCTTTCTTGAGCTGTGATTCACGGATGAAGTGAATGACATCGTATTTTTGCTGTGGGGTCATCCATGCCTGCGGGACCATCTGCCCAAACCCTTTAGTGATCGTGGTGTACATGCCGATTGGATCGGATCCGTTTTTGAACGGTCCTTTATGAAAGCGCAGCGCGGTGGGTAGAGAGCCTTCTTGTTTCTGATTGCCATGACAGGTGATGCATAACCCATTGAATATGACCTTGCCGCGCTCCAGTGATTCCGCGTTCCAGTCGTTGATGAAAGTCGCATGCGTGGGTTCCGCGTGTGTGTGGAGTGAAAAGCACAGGCTGAATAGGACGGTGAAGATGAATAAGTGTTTCATGTGTTCTCTCTTTCGACTGGTCAACGGTTGCCATGTGACAGGGTCTCCTGGCACGAATGGGGAGCTTAGCAGAGTTGAGGGGGGGATGCTCTAGAGAAAACGAGGTTGGGATTTGGGAGGCAGACCAACCCTTCTACCCGTGGGGCCCCTTCGCCGTGAACCAGAACGTAGTTCGATTCAGGGCAGGCACATGTACCAGAACACAGTTCGGTACACGGCAGGCTGCCCGGGCGGACACTTTTTATTGGGGAGGGGGGAGGCGGTAGTGGCCGGTTATGGGGAAGGTGAAGAGGTGGGGTTCTTCTTTTGTTCCGCTGCCGATGTTGTGGATGACTAGGCGGGTGCCGTTGGCGGATTGGGTGTTGCTGACGACCATGATGTGGGCGAGGTTGCGGCCGACGGTGCAGGTGACGATGTCGCCGGGGAGGTAGTCCTCTTTTTTCCTGGTGATGGGGAGAGAAAAATTTTGGCGTTCGAAGTAGCGTTGGAGGTTGGGGACGCGACGGTGGTCGATGTTCTTGTCGGGTCGTTTGAGTCCCCAGTTCGCGGGGTACTTGGAGAAGGCGGCTTTCATATCTTCATGCACGAGTTTCTGAAGGTCGAGCTGATGGGCATCGCGTAAGGCGCGGATGACGACGTCGGTGCAGACCCCTTTCGAAATAGGGATGTCGCCGCCGGGGTATGAGAGGCCGACATAGGCGGGATCGTAGGAAAGGGTTTTCCCGATTTGTGTGCTTGCGGCGGTGGCGATAGCGGATGTTTGGGTGGGGCTTGCCGCCACAACAGGTAGCGCGTTGATTGTGGTAGGGGTGGGTTCTGCTGTTGCGAGTGCTTGTGTCGGGGGGCTAGGCCTGCAGCCCAGTAGGCAGACGACGGATACGGAAAAAACGAGTGTGCGGGAAAACGTGTAGCGCGGATTCGACATGAGTCGGAGTCTAACAGGCATGGGGCAGGAAGGCGAGAGAGCGGTCAACTAGCTGGCGTGTCGGCGAGCCTCGATGGCGGCTAAGGTTTTTTCGTTGTAGCGTTTCTCGGACATTTCGCAGGGGATGTTGAGAGACTCGAGGCGTTGACGCGAGTGCTCGACGGGGCCGTCGATTGTCCAATGTTCGAGTTTAGCGACTCTCTTGTAGAGCGAGATGGCGCGTTTCTTTCTTCCGCGTTCGTAGAGTCTGTCTGCTTTCAGGACGGTGGCGCGGCAAGAGCGAGCCACGAGAATATCGCCCCAGCTGCCGAAACGACGAAACAGTTTTGCTATACCTAATGGTAGAGGCCTACGGGCCAATGCGGTCGTAATCATAGTGTCTTAACCGCCCCGACGAAGAGCAGCGTGGTGAATCACCAGCTGTTGGTTCTAAGCTCCTGATACTGAATTTGCTAACTTGGGTGCGGACTATAGGGAGCTGTAGAGATGATGACTAGCTCTATTTTTGGACGTTTTTGTGTCAGTTTTCGGAAGGGGCTGGAATCACGATACTTGCGTTGAGAGGGTTCGCTCATGCGTGTGTTTGATCAGCGATTGAGAGTGGTTGTGTGGGTCTATATGTTTATCGGGTGCTCGAAAGTTGAAAATTCGGGGCTTGTCGGAAGGGTCACGGTTCTTGGGTGGGGTCAGGCTTTTTCCAGACATTGTTTTGTACGGCAATGTATAGGGTCTCGACTTTTTTTCGTGCCCATGGGGTTTTGCGCAGGAAGGTTAGGCTGGATTTGATTGAGGGGTCACTCGTGAAGCAACGGATGTCGATATGTTGGCCGAGCGTTTCCCAGCCATAGTGGTCCACGAGCGCGGTGACGACCTGTTCGAGCGTCACACCGTGCAAGGGGTTCTTGGGTTGTTTTTGTTCTGGCATAACGATCCTATAAAAGTTGGTCGAAGGTTTGGATCCATAGGTGACCAAACTCGTCGAGCGCCTCTTTTATCACGAGTCCCATCCAGAGTACAAGACCTTCGGTGATACAGGAAATGATATATCCGCTAAGACGCGAGAGGCATTCCAGAGGATTTGCCCAGGTAGGACGACGTCAATTGAGATTTACACGGTGAAGGTCATGTCGACGGTGTTTACACTCACAGTGAGTCAGGCGCAAAATGCGACGGATTTTGGTGCGAACAGGGCTGATTCATGGCATTATCTCGAGAGTCTGAATCGAGAATCGTCCGAGCTGGGAGCGCGGAAAGACGTGACTGAGTCGGTCGCGTCGACTGAACATCGCCAGACGTATAACCAAAAAGAGGATGACTATGACAAAGACACTTACGCTTTCTTTATTGGCCGCTGTATGGGTTCAACCACTTGTTGCCGCTTCGACGAATAGGGTGTGGACGACGGTTGATGCGGCGAAGGCAGAGGACCCCGATTTTCTGATTCAGGGCGAGTATGGATCGGAAAAAGATAAAAAGGGCGCTCAGGTTGTCGCGCTCGGGAGTGGGGCGTTTGATGTCTATATTCTCGATGGCGGGTTACCGGGTGAAGGGTGGGACAAGTCGAAGGGTCGACTCAAGCTTACGGGCAAGACTGACGGTGACCGTGTGTCGTTCACGGGCGAGGGTGGGAGCGCTGAGATCAAGGGTGGAAAGATTTCTGTTATGCAGGGCGACGAGTCCTTCGTGTTGGCGCGCGTGCAGCGCGAGAGTTCAACGCTCGATAAGAAAGCGCCGGAGGGTGCGGTTGTGCTTTTTGACGGATCCGACGTGGATAGCTGGAGCGGAGGAAAGATGGATGGCGGTTTCCTTTTGCATGGCACGACGAGTAAGGAAACGTTTCAGAGTTATCATTTGCACCTAGAGTTTATGACGCCGT
>CAXMRT010000024.1:0-6766 GCA_964196025.1 uncultured Gemmatimonadales bacterium
CTGCGACACGATCGAAGTCACGAGCACCACTGACTATTGTCGTCACCATCCTATCTCTAATGCTGTTTGGTTTCCTCGCCTCCGCCCTACTCTGGGAAAACCACTCTGAGGCTCCTGAATCTGCAATTGCCAATCGACCCATGCCCACAAAAGACGCAGTGATGATGGACGATGACGTTCTCCATTCCCAGCATGACCATGGTCACAAAACGTCAGACAGAAATGCCTATCCTAATGAAGCTCCCCATTCTCAACATGAACACGGCCTCAATACATCCGCCCAACAAGCATATCAAGAGGAGGAGAAAGCGAGGGCAGGGAAAATGGTATTTGCGTTCCCAATATCCCTCATTGCAGTCGGCATCATGTTCGTCGTCTGCACATTCACCGTGACAGTTTTCCGCCGAAATTCGAGAGCGTGACGTCATTGAACGACAGAATCGAACTGCTCACGTTCCACTCCCTGTTTCCTAAGAAGAAACAAGCAATATTGAACCGTCGAATCGCAGAAGTTGAATCCGAGGGTTGGCGCTTTACAGAAGCCCGTTCCGTAAACTTCATGAAGAGTATCGTCCACCCTGGCGGAGCGTTGAATCTACATTTCGTACAGAGCAAATGAGACGAAGGCGAGTGAATCAAAAACCTGACGCTTACCACGCAGACAGGTTAGACGGTGAAGAAGAAACAACCAGAATACGGAGCCTCGCATTCCTACAGAGGCCACATCCTCAAAATACGACTGACCAATGACGTATGGCATCTTTCGGGAAACCATCCTGAAACAGGAAAACGTTTCACGGGAACCCTAAAGACAAAAAACCTTAAAGTAGCCAAGCAGGCCGTTGATGAATATATCGACTCCGAAAACGGCAAGATTGAACGTGGACATTGCACAATCACTTTTAAGCAACTTACTGACACCTATCTAAGCGAACGTAAACGAAGACTATCCCCCGCCACCCTTGAGCGAATCACCTCTTCGGCCACGATGTTCCAGCGATGGTTGGACATCGAATACCCACACACCCAGACAATATCCTCCCTCACTCCAAGCAAAATACGAAAATTCCAAGAGTACAGGGAAGATATCGACAGTGTGAAACCACGCACAATCGTGAATGATATCAAAAACCTTCACTCCGTATGCAAGTGGGGCATCAGAGAACCCATAATAGAATCCAGCCCATTCGACTACTCAAACAACGGCCCCATAGACTTGCCAAAAAAAGATAAGGCAAAACTATCCACATACACACGGGGGGAGCGAGACTTACTCATCAAGTTGGCGAAAGATTCAGGCGACATCTTGATTCACGACTTGATCGTCGTCCTTTCCGATACGGGATTGAGATTCGATGAAGCCGCCCATATCACAGCCACTAGTGTAAGTTGGGATGCACAGGTTCCAACCCTAAAAATGGAAGCAGTTGGCGGATGGACACCGAAGGTACACGATCAAATCAGAACCATCCCCTTGACCGACCAAGCCCAAGAGGTAATGAAGCGCAGGCAAGCTATGAAACGAAACAGCCGTTATTTGTTTGAGACCTCCTACGGCAACCCTATCAAACGCAACCATACTCTGACCCGCCTCAAGAAGCTGTTTCCTGATGCGGGAATTAGACTTGCCTTCAAAAACAAGGAGGATGAGGAGGCGTACATTGACAAAGGTGGCGATCCAGCGAGGCGTCTACACTGGCATAGCTTCAGGAACTATTTTATCAAGCAGTGTTTCAAGTGCGGCATCGTTCCAGCACAAGTTATGTCTTGGGTCGGACATGATGAAGAAAAGATGGTCTGGCACTATGCCGCAGCGGCTGATGGCACCGAAGCAGGATTTGATGAGTTTGCTAAGTTGAATAGGTAGGCATTGATTAGGCTTCTGGATTCAAACGATCCGACTGGCGACCATATAGTAATCACCTTTTGAGCATGGATCTGATATCCAATTGCACCACTCTCAACACACTTCCAAAAAATCAAACATCTCGACCAAACTTTACATTTATAAAATTATGCTTTGTAAGGTTTTGTACGGTTCTTGTACGGTTTTAGAAAAACAGGGCATATTTCTTAGGAAAAAGTGGTAGTGGCGCAGGGACTCGAACCCCGGACAAGTGGATTATGATTCCACTGCTCTAACCAACTGAGCTACGCCACCATGTGTAAAGCTCGGATAGATTAGCCGATAAGGCCGGTTTTTCAAGTGAAAAGCACGACGGGCGGACAGAATCCGGTTCCTGACGAAACTTCGACAAAAACACCCATTCTACCCCTACTCTTGCCGCAAGTGTTGTCTCGGGTATAATGCTCCTCTACCCTCTTGACCTGATGATTGCCTGCGACTAGATTGATTCGGATGACCCCAACACGCCTCAACCTTTGTTTCAACGGCCCCCTGAGCTCGTTCCTTCTTCTGGCCGTCACGTGCATTCAGTCGATCCCCTTGCACGCCGCGGAACGCGGTCAGGAACTCACCGCCGAACACGCCTTGAATCAGGTCCGTCTGGGCGCGGAGTTCAAACCAAAGATTACAAAACCCGTCTTCACCGGCGCTTTTTCGGTCGGAGTCGTGTTGATCGATTTCCCTGACACGATCCAGCCCTCCATCGCTGAAATTAAACGCAAGTCCTTACACTTCGGACCACTCACGATTAAGGAGTACTTCAACGAATACTCGCAGGGCATCCTCTGGCCCGAAGTCACGATATTAGGCGAAGCCGCATTCCCAAAGAACGTCTATCGGGCACCGCAGATACTCGGATACTACTGCGCCTACGATTACTGGGTGAACCCCTTTGGATATAAAAACCCAGCTGAAGGTGGGGAACGCGCCATGCTCCTCAAAAAGGCGGCGGAAAAGTTCGTCACCTCCAAATACAAACTACCCGCAGGTCAACCCCTCGACAGACGGCGCAAACCGCACGTGATCAATTTTATCTACGCAAACGCACATAAGCCACCTGCTGCGGTAGAGGCTCTCATTGCCCCGGGCTACAAAGATCGGAAGCATCCCTGGGATGACAAGAAGGAGATCTGGGAGATGTACAAACCCGCGATTGCTTGGGCCGAACCCCTATGGCCCAACAGCACACCGCAGGTGCTCGCGAGTGATGACGGCGGGGTGCTCTGTCATGAGCTCGGACATGTAATCGGCGCACCGGACTACTATCACGCGCCAGAGAAGCACGACGGCGTCGAGGGCGTGCCCTGCCTGAACTGGGCCTTTGGTCCGACCGGGCCAGGTTACTGCCGCTACATCTACAACGCATTCCTCACGAAGAAAAACTATCCGACGATCAATAAAAATGGACGCTACCAACTCTCACCACGAAACACTAACCCCGCCGGCCAACGAGCCGTGGGCGCCTTTATCGCCTCCGCACACCCGAACTACATCTACAACATTGAGTACGTACAAAACGAGAAGGCGCCACTCGGAAATCCGGGACGCGGCGGGCTGCTGGTTCATGTGATCAATCTAACACTCAACTCCCCTTTCCTTGGCGCCCCAGACCTCTGCTACACCTATCGGCCTGACGACCCCTGGTTTCGAAGCACGGGCAGTGCAGCTAGTGCTTTCCTCGGAAAGGCTACCCGACGAATGAAGTTCGATATGACAACGAATCCATCCTCTCGACTGCCCAACTTGCTGGACGGCGGCCTCAGCATCACGGTGGTGTCCGAAAAAGCGGACGGCATCACATTCGACCTGGTTATAAACCGAAAAGCGGTGACTGGCACCGCGCTTAAAGACTCACTCATCCCTCAAGTGAGCCTCGACATGACGTCTGAAATCCTAGCGACTAGCTTCCGCGCGCACTGCAACATCATGTTCCGCGGCGAACCCATGAAAACAGACTACGGCTTCGTCTGCCACACCATGCCCAAACCCACTATCCGCCACAAACTATTCCCGCTCTATCATCGTGACCGTTATGATGGACGGATCGGCGGACTCAGACCCAAGACCAAATACTACGTCCGCGCCTACGCCCGAAACGCTCGCGGTGTACATTACAGCAAGGAAGAGTTGACGATCACGACCCTGCCCTCCAACACAGACATCACGACCGTCGCGCCTTTGCTCGACGACGACTTCACTGCCAACACGGAGCTCGGCGCCTATTACCGCCAGAAGCTCGACAGCTCCAAGCAAGGGACGATCGTCGGCACAACGGCACAAACCGCCATGCTCAAGCTCACAAGCTACCACCGCCGGCCCCTAGCCCTCAGTGGCTCATCGAGCACACTGGACTACACCCGTATTCATACGAAACCAACAAAGAGCCGACCCGAGTTCCGGATGGTCGAGCTGCGGAGCGCGTGGAGAGAATGCGGACAGATAGTTAAATCGGCGGGCATGACATCCAACGCCTTCAGCAAGGACTTCGACAAGAACTTTGTGAAAAGTTTCAGCCTCCGCAAACCTCGCGGTTCACGAAACCCCCTCATCCAGAAACTTACCCCCGCGACGACAGATGCCGTCGCCAAACAAATCACCGACTCGCTCGTCCGCAGCATCCCGGTGTTGGTCGGACAGGATTCGGGCTACATCTCCCCAGTGGAACACGGCCTCTGCTGGGTCATCATCGATGGCGTGAAGAACGGCACTCAGTTCCACTGCATTTTTCCAGACAAGAAAGATCGTAAGTTCAGCCGCCGTTCAGGCTGGTACCCCCTCAGTACGCTACTCGAAGAGGTCGACGAAACGCGCGTCTTTTTCGAGCTCTCCGCCGCACACTAAGCATAACTCCGTACGGTCAACAAACCCATCCCCCTGCAGGGGTCCAGCGAGATTCGACTCCCGCTACAGCCCCGTCACCCGAAAGACATTACCCACCTCTAAATCGCCTGTTTGGGAAATGAGGACGCCGAAGGCGGAATGAGCAACTACACAGAACTTACAGGACCGGCTCTTTCCAATCCGGCACACCGCTCTCTTCTTTCTGTTTCAAGAACTGCGCCTTGAATGCATGAGGGACGTCAAGTGATGCATCTTCATTAACCAATAAGGGCGTCACGTCTTCCCACCAAGCATCAAAAGCTTTTTGCATTTTCTCGGCAACTTCAGGGTGCTCACTGATAACGTCCGTCGTCTCGCCTGGATCATTTTCGATATCCCATAAGCCGCCATTGACCAATCGCCATTTTTCGTTCCGGACGGCGTACCCTTTATACTTCGCCTTTTGAGGATCGGTATTGCCCTTCCCCCAACGCCCACCAGCATCCGCTTTATTCCAGCGTCCGACATGAAAGAAGGTATAACGGTCGGACCAGTCAGCGGCAGGATCCTTGATCAGCGGCATCAAGTTGCGCCCATCAAGATCAAGCCCCTTCGGAATCTCCGCACCGGCATAAGCCGCCAAGGTCGGAAAAAGATCGACGTGACGCGTCAGACGATCCACATCCACACCCGCCTTAATACTGCCCGGCAATCGCATAAACAGCGGCACACGTGACCCGCCTTCATTGGGCGAGTTCTTCTTGCCCTTCATGCCCGCATTATACGTTCCTGCTGCGCTGCCGTTGTCCGTCATGAAAATGAGAAGCGTGTTATCCGTCAACTTCCACTCATCCAACTTGGCCATGAGCACACCCATGTTCTCATCAATATTGGCGATCATACCGAAAAAAGAGGCGGACCTACCTGGCGCTTTGTCCGTGTAGGGCGCTTTGTATTTATCAGCCACGATATACGGACCGTGGGGCGCGTTCGTCACCAGATAGGCAAAAAAGGGCGCATCCTGATCCTTCACGGACTTGATCCATCCGAGCGTTTGCTTGAAAAATACGTCGGTGCAATACCCCGTCGTCTTGACGAAGGTGTTGTTGTGCTTAATGAAGGGATTGTAGTAGCCGGTTCCAGGCACCGCTCCTTGTGACCCCGCATAGCTCTGACCAATGCCGCCGCAGCCATGAATAAAGACTTCATCGAATCCACGATTCTGTGGTTGATACGGATCCTCATCTCCGAGATGCCACTTCCCAAATATGCCGGTTGTATAACCAGACGTTTTCAAGACCTGTGCAATCGTCGTCGCTTTCAGAGTCATACGCTCCCGCTCGAGAATCGTATGCGTCACACCATTCTTGAAGGGATGTCGACCCGACATCAAGGCCGCGCGCGAGGGTGCACAGGTTGGGCTAACATGAAAATCAGTGAAGCGCGTACTCTGCGAATGCAGCTTGTCGAGATGTGGCGTCTTCAGATACGGATGGCCATGACATCCGACATCCCCATACCCCTGATCATCCGTCATCACCAACACGATATTCGGCCTGTCCGCCGCATTCGCAGCAAGCCCCAAAAGCACACACAATCCCAAACAAACGAGTCTCATACGATCGATCTCCTTTTACAACTCAACAAGTCGAGCCGCTCACAGCGACGCCTAAACGTACTCCATCAATCCACAACAGCGGATAATACGCATTTCGAAAGAGCCTTACAACACGGAAGCTAGGGCCTCGGAATTCGGCTCTTCGAGGGAGATTCTGGCAACTGGATTTCGCGTTTTCGATCGACTAGCATTAAACAAGCCCTCTTCCCGACGGTATCGGTGACAAAACACAATCTCTGAACTCAGCTTTTGCTGCACGGGTCGACGAACGTAATTCTCGCGACTGAATAGTGTTGTATACAAACCCTGACTAAGCCAATATACCACTATTCGTGGTTATATCACCACGACTCGTGGTGTTTTAGGACGCGTAGCGCTTAATTGCAAAGGAGGCCGATCATGCTTGAACCACTACTGGGATC
>CAXMRT010000025.1:0-8484 GCA_964196025.1 uncultured Gemmatimonadales bacterium
CATGGAAAGTGGTGATCACTCGGTGTCCGGTCATTGCGGCGTCGAGAGTTGCGCGGATAACGGTCTGGTCTCTCATCTCTCCGACTATCAGCGTTTTGACATCTTGTCGAAGTGCGGCTCGCAGGGCTTGGGCGTAGTCAAGCTCGCTTCGATCGGTCACGGGGACCTGCGTGATGCCTGGGATCTCGCATTCGATGGGGTCTTCTAAGGTGATGATGGATGCGGGGTCTGCGTCCTGCTCAAGAAGTTCGCGGATCATTGCGTAGATCGTGGTTGTCTTGCCGCTGCCGGTAGGGCCGGTGAGAATGACGAGACCTTGGTCCTGGCGACAGAGTGTTTTCAGCGCGTCCACCTGATGCTGCGGAAGTCCCAATTCTGTGAGGCGTTTGGGCCCAGCGGTTTGTAATAGGAAGCGGATCGAAATGCGTTCGCCGTGATGAGACGGCAGTGTGGCGACCCGCAATTCTTCGTGTTCACGTCGGATGATGCCGTCTTGCGCAACCAGTGTTTTATAGGTGAGGCAACCTGCGAGAATTTTGGTGCGCGTGATGCATTGCAATCCGTAGTCTGTATCCGTTTGGGCGAGTATCGATTGGAGGCCGTTGTGGCGAATACGAATGACGTATCCGTCTGCGCTGGGAATCCAGTAGAGGTCGCTGGCCTGTTGGGTCGTGGCGACGTCCAAGAGCCGATCAACAAAGGTTGGAGGGTCTTCGTCTGTTAGAGGAGTGATCAACTCGGGTTCAGGTGAGCGTCTTTGTTTGCTAGTCGAGTCCATGCCTTTTGGTAATCCTCTTTACTCTCGCGTTCACGCAGCCTACTATCAAACCCAATGAGTATGCGCGGAACGGATATCGCTGAATTCTACCAACAGCTTGCCATGTTGGTCGACGCAAAACTCCCTCTACCTGAAAGTCTCGAGAAAGTCGGGCGTGTCTTCCCAGACGCCAAGTTCCGAGCAGTGCTGAAAGACGTTTCAGCGCGAGTAGATGCAGGCGAATCCCTTGCGGCGGTGCTAGAGAGGCACCCCCACTATTTCGACGCGCTACATGTGCAAATGATCGGGATCGGCGAATCTGCGGATGTCCTTTCCCATATGCTCTTTTCAATTGCCGCTCTAGCAACGTTCAACACCGCGTTTGTGACGCGCGTACAGCAAGTAACAACCTATCCCATTCTCGTGCTGAACGCGGCCTTGGTAATTTTTCTGGGTATGGCCCACTACGTGACCCCGCACTCCGCTGAAATTGCGCAGCTTTTTGATGAATGGACCCTCTACGGAGAGGAACCCACCCCGCTCCCCCTGGGGCTAAGAGCGATGATATGGGTGTCGGGCGTTACCCATGCGGTTCCGGCTCTCGTGCTTGCGGTGTACGGCGTCATCGCCTTTTTCTCTTTATGGTTTTTGTCCGGAATGAAATCTTCTCAGGCCGCATTGATGCGAGTGCTGCAACGCGTGCCCGGGATGCGCGGCCTTGTCAGTGCCCAGGACACGGTGTTGATGTGCAAGGGCTTGTCCGTGTTGTTAGGGGCTGGGCTGGCGGTTCCCGACGCGTTACGTAAGGTGCATGAGATGATGAAGTCTACATCGGTGCAGGTCGCGCTAATGGAGGTCGCTGAGTCGGTAGAGCGAGGCGGAGACTGGGCGGTGGCCGTTCGAGAGGCAGGTCCCTTAGACAATTTGATCGCGCTCACTATTGAGCATTCGCCTGCGGAAACGCTTCCTGACGAGTTTGACCGTCTCTCGCAGTATTTTATGACGCGAGTCATCGGTGGGACACGGTCGCTGCTCATCACTCTGCACTCGCTGCTATTCATTTTGACCGTTTGGACGGTCTGGGAGGTGATTCGTGCGATGCTAACTCCGATGCTGTTCGGTATGAGGGGGGTAATGTATTGAGCGGCAGTGCGCACCAGTTGGCAGATGTTGTTCCGCGCGAGGGTGTTTGGTGTCGGTCGGATTTGCTGGATCGTGATGGTGTTCGCGCCGCTCAGGTAGCGGACGTTCTAGCCTGGGCCGTCCGGCGTGGCATTCCCTTGGCGGATGCCTTGGAGACCTTGCCCTTTTTTACCCGTCCTCAAAAAATCAGTGACCGCCAGAGTCGGTTTTTCCGGGCCTTGCGATCTCCGGGGCGTCCTTTTAGGCCGTGGTTCTGGTTGATGAATTTTAGATGGTCACTGATTTTGTCCGAAATGACTCGAGATTTGCGGGCCGGTCAGCCCTTGTCTTTGGTGTTGGAGCGATGTGGGAGAAATCAATTTCCCGGATACTATATTCACGGTGTCGAGCATGCCGAAACGTGTGGCGGTCTTCGTGAAGCGCTTCCTCGACTGGCCTTTCAGATGTCCTACCCTCGACGTATCGCGTGGGTCGATAAGACTGGCCTCACTCTCGGCTTGCTGCGCTGTCTAGCCTTTGGTCTTGTGTTGACGTTTATGGTGGTGATCGTTCTGCCCAAGTTTGACGAAGTATTTATGGATATGGGCCATGGCGTGAGTCTGGCACCCAACGCCGGCTTCGCCTTGAGTGTGTACGCGATCCTCTTTTCGAGTTTGGCGCCCTTTGTGTGTATTGCAGCTTGTTTATGGGGGTTGTCGCGATTTGAGACGTTTGGAGACTACTTCATTATATGGATGCCGCTGATTGGTAAGGTTCGGAAGCGATTTTTGCTCGGTGAGGTTGTTCAGTCCATGTGCATCTATCTCGAGGGTGGGATGGACCTACCTTCGGCCGCCGCTGCGACCGCGACCTCGACGCGTTCGCATTGGATGAGCCTTCGGGTGGAGCATTTTGGCGATGGGTTGAATCAGGGCGAGCATTGGTTGGTGGCGTGGAAACGTTTAGGCGTTGGCTCGGAGATGGAGCAGTGGCTGTTGCAAAACGCTGATCAAGCGTCCGGCCCTGCGGCGGGCTTCCAGCGCGTCGCGGATTGGATTCACCGAGACAACATGTATTTCGCCGAGCGATTTGCGGTGCAGTTCGACGTCGCGACCACGGTTTTTTTTGGGTTGCTCGTGGGCATCTTTTTGGTTTGTGTGTTTAGCATGCTGGTTGCTGCTGCGGAGATGCTCTTATGACGGCGCGCTCGGGATTCACCTTAATGGAGACCGTGTGTGCGATTGCGATGTTGGGGTTCGTCGGCTCGGCGTTGGTGAAGGGCTTGCGAGGGACAAACCGTTTCAAAATTCATATCCATAACACGGAGCGGGCGTTGACGGTTCTCGATAACACACTGGAGCGTTTGGCGGCGAAAGAGCGCTTTACTCGTGCTCAGGCTGAGAAGATGTTAGAGTCTGAGTTGAGCTCCGCAGGTGTTTCAGAGATCCTTGAAGGCGCGGTATTACTCGATCCGACAACCTTTCGCTTCGAGGTTCGCAAGAGAGATGATGCCATTCTGGCGAGTGTGGAGGTTCCTCGATGAAGAGGAAGGGATATACGCTTATAGAGTTGCTGGCCAGCATGGCGACCTTGTCCATTGCTCTAGGCATAGCCACAAAGCTATTTCTTATCGGGTTGAAGTGGCAGGTTTACACCACCGACATGACTCGCATGCATCAGCATGCGCGAATTCTTACCAGTTCTTGGCGTGGTTATGTCGCGCACACGAGCGCTGCGGATTGGACCTGCGATCGGTCGATGTTGTCAGCGGGGGCGACGCGGGTGGATTTGGTGGACGGGGCATTACGACTTTCCGAGGCTGGGGCGTTGCGGCAGCGGACGCTGATTCCAGATGGGATGACGTGTAGCGTGGACGTCGAGCGTTCGGAGTTGGGAGATTGTGCGGTGTTATGGATGGAGTGGGTGAGCATTCGAAATCATTTTTCCGAAACCAATCGAGTGCGTGCAGTCGCGTGTGGAGATCGTTTGTGACCCGGCGCTCCGGGCAGAGTGTGTTAGTTGCGTTGTTCGCCGCCGCGTTAGTGTCCGCCTTTCTCGCGAGCGTGATCGCAACGCTCCATGTCTGGGAAGCGCGTAACCAGGTCTATGAGCAAGACCTTCAAGATCGAGCGAATCGGATGAGCCAAGGGTCTCCGTAGGTGGTGCGTTTGTGGCGGCCGAGGTTTCCCCAGGGTGTGAGAATAATCTTTGTCGCTTGTGGTTCGGGAACATTAGGCGTAGTGATGGACCGATGATGATTGAGGACGAAAACTTACCGATGACCGAACAGCCGACACGCCAAGACTCAAGAGCTACGCGCGCGTGGTTGCTTGGGATGTCAGGGGCCTGTGCGGGGGGCATCGTAGGGCTCTTGGTTTTTGGTTTGGCGCTCAAGGTTGGGGTTTATGGGCTGGCGGTGATCGGTGTGGGGGTTGGCATGGGTTGTATCGCTCTAGCGCGGCAGCGGACATGGTCTCGCGCAGTGGCCTGCGGTCTCATCGCCGCTGCATTCTCTGTGTATGCTGACTGGTCGAACATGCCGTTCGTCAAAGATGATTCATTCGGCTTCTATCTGGCGCATTGGAGCGAGGTTCACACGATGGCGAAAATCATGACTCCTTTGTCAGCAATCATCGCCGCTATGGTTAGCCGACCCGTCGTGAATCCAACTTATGGAGATCGATGATGCCGAGTTTAAGCGCGGAGCAACTTGCAGAGATTCGAACCTTGTTGGCCGACGAACAAAAAATTATGGCGATCAAAAAGTACCGATCACTGACTGGGCTGAGCCTGCGGGACGCGAAGGAAGGTGTCGAGGCGATCGCCGATGGGCATGAGCCCGCAGCGGGTGCCGCTCCCGTAACGGCGACCCATGCCGGACCTGGGATAAGCGGCGTGGAGGACCTTCTGCGTGCGGGACAGAAAATTGCAGCGATCAAGTTGTATCGGGAGCTGACAGGACTTGGTTTAAGGGAATCGAAAGAAGCCGTAGAGGCGATGGGCGTTTCGCAGCCGACTATGCCGGCAACAGAGGCACCCCCATTGCCTGTCACGCCGGTGGCCCCACCAGCAGCGAAACTCGTATTAGTTTCCGACACGAGCGAGCCGGTCGTGACTCAGGCGAACCAGCCTTTGTCGATGAGACGGGGACCTCGTTCTCGCGACCGTTATGACAAGGGCGCTAAAGGCAAGGGGTGTCTATTGGTGTTGGCGGTGTGGCTGATCCCAATGTTCGGCGTGTTCGCCTGGATAGTACGCTAGCCCGAAACGTGCACCAGGTTCCTGAAGCGATATCGGATCGCACAGTCACTGTGTCGCTTTTCAGCGTACCGCCAATTTTCCGACTATCTATACGGCGGCATCGACGACTCACCTGAAAGCACCGCGTTGACAGCACGCTTCGCCACCTCGCCACGACTGTTGATGCACGTGTCGGGCTAGGCTAGCTCGAAAGAGCGTTTGCCTTTCGCATTTCCGTTAATCATCAGCTCTACCGCGTGTGAGCCGGCGTATAGCTTTCGGGTTGTGGCTAGCTTGAATGATTTGCGATGTGTGACCGTGATCCGTTCCCCTGGTTGGAGGGTGACCTTCTTGAGCTTAAAAACTTTGGGCGCTTGTTTGCCGTTTGATTTCATGTAGTGCATCACGTAGTCGATCATAAGTGATTGCTCCGCGCTTGCCGTGGACTGGATGGTGACCGTGAAGTGAAGTGACTCGCCGACGGCAATGCAGGGTGTTTCAATTTTGAAGCCTGAGACCTTGACCGATGGTGAGGCCGGATAGCCGAGCAGTTCTAGGGCATCGGGATTTCCTTGTTTCACGAGTGTTCGTAATGCGTGGCCGATGATCCACTGCGTGCCTTTGTTGCGCGAACGACTCCATTTCTTGAGCGTTCGGATGACGACCTCAGGGTTGTCTTTCGAGATGTCGTTCAAATTGTTTGCCACGGATCGGCGTACATAGAGCTCAGGGTCGGCCTTTAGTTTCTCGAGGAGAGCGATGACGGGTGAGGGGTCTTTCTGAAACTGCGGTAGTCGACTGGCCCAAGGGAGTCTGGGGCGTGTGCCTTCCGTCACGAGGCGCCGGATGTGTGTGTTTTCGTGAGTGGTCCACGCCATCAACTGTTTCATGCAGGCGTCTGGGTAGGCGGTGATGAAGGGGCGGATGGCGAATTCAGAGGTAAAGCGTTTGGTGATTTCGGCCATAGCGTTCATCGACAGGTCGTAGTGATCGAGGCCGTAGCGTTCGATGAAGCAACCATGCGGCATATAAAAGAAGGAGCTGAATCCGGACATCTCGGCATCGCGTGATTCTTCGCCCAGAGAGGCCGTGAGAAGGCGAATGGAGGTGTCGAGATCGTCGGGGAGGTGCGCGTGCATCTGTTCCGCGATCCAAATTGCCCGATCTTTGAGTTCGCGATCCTCGAGCGATGTCATCACCGCTTGAACAAACGAGCGGAGCTTGAAGGAGGCGTCCACCGCGGCAAGGGACTTGCCGACGGCGTTGACTAGATCACGGTTCAGAATGGATTTGAATTCGGAGCCGGTTTCCATGTCAGAAGACTCGAGGGGGGATCCCTGTCTCAAGCGTGAGGCAGGGTGCGCATCGCCAAGGTCGCTGGACCTTGGCGGGCTGTTCGGCGTGAGGCCTTACGGGTTGTTGATTTTGATGAGTTCAACATCAAAAATCAATGTGGAGTTCGGGCCGATCGTCTGGCCGGAACCACGCTCGCCGTAAGCAAGGCTGAACGGGATTGTGAAGCGATACTTGCTGCCAACAGGCATGAGCTGTACGCCTTCTGTCCAGCCAGAGATAACGCCGTTGAGAGGAAAGGTCGTTGGCGTGCCGCGGTCGAAAGAGCTGTCGAAGACGGTCCCGTCAATGAGTGTGCCGTGATAGTGGACCGTAACGGAGTCTGTTGCTTTTGGCTTTGCGCCGTCACCGGCTTTAATGACTTCGTACTGGAGGCCGCTGTCTGTGACTACCACGCCTTCTTTCTTTTTGTTCTCTGCGAGAAAGGCATCGCCCTTCGTCTTGTTACCTTCAGCAATCAATGCGGGAAGCTTAACGAAGACTTCGCTGATTTCGGCTTGGGTCATTTTTTCTTCTTTTCCGGCCATCGCATCCTTGATGCTGGAGATCATTGTGTCGACATCCATAAGACCTTTAAAACGTGAGACGTTGCGGCCGATGTCTTGGCCGATTGCATAACCGAGCTTTTGAGCATCGGTCTTCAGGCCGTTTTTCTCGGCGATGCCAGCTTCTTTGGCTTCTGGCGCAACTGCCGCGGGGGCGTCTTGTGCCATGAGGTTACCGGCAGCAAAGACGGTGACGAGGAATGTGAAAATAGCGTTCTTCATGATTTTTCCTTATAAGGTTAACTCGACTCGTGTTCGAGATTTGAGTTGTTTATTGCCCAAATTCAAGGGGCACATCATACATTATGAAACGTTGATGGCCATAAATTTTGTTTAAAAAGTATGACAAAATCGAGCGAATCCACCTTTTCTGCCGATTTTAGGGGTGCCCGAGCGTGCCAAAGAAAGCTCATATCCGCCAAATAGAGGCTTAGCCATCCGTTCCAGTCCGATAAATGACGGTATGCGTATAGGTTTCGCCTGGCTTGAGTTGCGCTGAGGGGAAGGAGGGGTGATTTGGGGAGTCGGGATAGTGCTGGGTCTCCAAACAGAAACCGTTGCGGTGGTTGTAGACTGTGCCGCCTTTGCCCGTGATGCTTCCGTCCAAGAAGTTTCCGGTATAGAGCTGGACTCCCGGTTCGGTGGTGCGGACTTCGAGAGTGCGGCCGCTGGAGGGGTCGCTGACCTGTGCGGCGACGATGAGGCTGGTGTCGCCTTCGGGCCGGTCGATGACGAAGTTGTGGTCATACCCTGCGCCTGCCTTGAGTTGGGGGTGCTCACCGTTGATCCGTTTGCCGATCGCTTGCGGAGTGGTGAAGTCGAAGGGGGTGTCGACGACTGGCATCAGCTCACCGGTCGGGATTGACGTTGCGTCGATAGCCGTGATTGTTTTCGCGTTGATCATCATCATGTGTTTCAGAATGTCGCCGGCACCTGAGAGATTGAAGTAGCTGTGATGCGTGAGGTTGAGCACCGTGGCCTTGTCGGTCGTTGCAGAGTAGTCGATGCGAAACTCATTCTCATCGGTCAGCATATGTACGGCTTTGATCGTGAGTGTGCCTGGGTAGCCCTCGTCTCCGTCTGCAGAGACGAGAGAGAAGGCGACGGCTGAGCCGCCTTCCACGTCGATGATTTCCGCATCCCACACGCGCTTGTCGTATCCCACCGTGCCGCCGTGTAGGTGGTTTTGGCCATTGTTGGTTACGAGTGTGTACTCATTGCTGTCAATCGAGAACCGTCCGTTAGCGATACGGTTGCCGTAGCGACCGACGGTGGCGCCGCAGTAGGGACTGTTGGTGAGGTAGGGGCTGGGGGTGTCGTAGCCGAGGACGATATCGGCGAGTTTGCCTTTAGCGTCGGGTGCAAAAAAATGGGTCAGAGTTGCGCCGAGTGTCATCACGCGTAGTTCTACGCCGTTGGCATTATTAAAGGTATAGACGTCGATGTCTTCGCCAGCGGGTGTTTGGC
>CAXMRT010000026.1:0-33877 GCA_964196025.1 uncultured Gemmatimonadales bacterium
TAATTGACAATCGAAGGTGTGCAAAAAGAGTACATGGCATCGCCCCATGCATCGACACCATGATGAATCACCGTGGCCAGGTGCTGATCTCCTGCGATATGGAATGCATATGATTTACGAATAGCCTTCACTGCCCGATTACGGCCGGATTGAGGCCACCCATTGGAGTCGAGGTCCATGGCCAGACGTTCACCCTTATGAATGTGGGCGCCGCCTGCGAATATCGTTTGAGAGAGGACGCATTTCATATCTACGCCATCCCATTGTGTCCCCCAGTCCTCGAGAAACTTGAGCTGGCGTGCGCCAAGCAAAAGTGCCTCTGGAACGTCAATATCCGCGGGCTTGGGCGGTGCGGTTTTCACATGGTCTGCCCGGACCAAGACCAAACCCTTCTTCTGAAGCGCCTCCTTATCCAAGACCGTATAAGACGCCTTGAACTTACGGTCCTCGACAATTGAAAAATCGACTCGACCGATTTTGAGCGAGGTATAATAAACGCCTATGCCGCGTTCGATGGGAGTCGAATCATAGGGGTCCGGAAGGTTGCTCGTCTGTGCGTGCTCGACGCTTTTAACGAAGACAGGGTTCCTGTAGCCCTCTGGAGTCGGTTTCCCGCTATTGCCCCACAAGTTCCCATTGCCAACATCGTGGTCATCAGGGATACAAATCGTGGGGCGGTCCTTGATGACCTCGCCGAACTGGCGGCCAAACAGTAACCAGGCATCTAGGTGGTTTCGATGGTCGTATGACTGATCGCCCGAGAAGAAAAGCAAGTCGGGGTCCTGAGCCTTCAGGTTCGCAATGAGGTCCGGCTTCATGCGCCGGTCTCTGCTGCTGTTACCGGTAAAAGCTGCGACGACTATTTCTTCCTTCTCGACCGGGTCACGACGAATGCTGCCTTCGTAAGTTGCCTTACCGTCAATCCCGACAATGCGGTAGGGCACGGTTTTTGACGAGTCCCAGTTTCCAACCCGAAAGTGTGCGGTCCACCGAAGATCTTTGTCTTTGTTTGCGTAGGGTTCTTCGCTTACTACTGTGTGGGCAAGGGTTTTCCATTTTTTACCATCGTTGACCTGAAGCTCCGCTTTGCGGCTTTCACCCTCAGCCAGTGGATAAAACTGAACGGTCATTTTGAGGATGTTGTTGTGGACGGTATAGGGAGCAAAGCAGATCTTTTTTACTGGATCCGTTTCTCGGTATTGCCAGTCCGCTTTTTTCTTTCCTGCTGCCGAAGCGCTCACCACAGCCAGAATGAGTAGGGTTAAAAGTCCGTGTCTAAACATGATCTTCATCGTTTGTCCTTTAATCGAACGTCTTGTTCGCCGCCCATCATTTTTCCCAGAGGTTGGGATACGTCATCAGAATCCGAGGATGATAGCGCATGACTCGCCCCGTGTACGACTACATTTGGCATCGTGGCGAGTGTCGCTAGTGTCTAATTTGAGGGCCGACCCTGAAAACTTGCGGTCGAGTTAATCATTTTCCAGAGAGGATTCAGGGTCAGGTCTCCAAGTGGGAGGACAGGGGTAGGCCTCGGTGATCAAGGGTAGGGCACGTCAGTCCCTTGACCGCCGTCAGCTCGCGTAGCGGCGAGCGCCTTTAAAGGATGACGCGGTTGGCGTCATGAACAACCCTCCTACCCGTTGTAGCCCCTTCCGCCCTAGCGGACACCTTACTGTTTCTGCTTCTTTTTCTTCGCCTTGGGTTTTCCGTAGGTTTTGTGGAGGGTGGCGTCGACTTTTTCTCGATTGTTTCGGTTTCGTAGGGCGGGGAGCAGGGGGTCGTTGGTTTGTTTCATCCAGGTTTCGAGTTTTGCCTGCAGTTTTTGCATGACGGCGGTGTATTCGGGATTGCCGATGAGGTTGTTGAGGCAGTTAGGATCTTTTTCTAGATCATAAAATTCTTCTGGGACGCGATAGCGGAAGAGTTGGACGCGCTTTGCAATGGCGGGGTTTGTTTCTGCGGCTTTATTCATGGCCTTCATTGTGCCGCCTTCATTGGCGTTGCGGTAGCGATGTTTGTTGTCGCTGAATGGATTATAGATGTAGCCGTATTTCGCGGTTTGAACACAGCGCATGGGGACGGCATCGCCGCTCGATTTTTTATCAATTTGGGTATAAACAATGTCGCGGCCGGATTGGATGCCGCCTTTTAGAAGAGTGACAATCGATCGACCGTCCTGTTTGTCGGGCCCAGCAATTCCGACGAGCTCAAGGAAGGTGGGCATGAGGTCGACGGTGGAAACGAAATGGTCGTTGTCGACCGTGCCGGCTTTGATGGTTCCTGGCAGGCGGGTCAGGAAGGGGGTGCGCGAGGCATGGAACCAGACGTTGCACTTGGCGAAGGGGATGGCGATGCCGTTGTCGCTCATGAAGAGAACGAGAGTAGAATCGGCGTAGCCGGATTCATCAAGGGCCTGCATGACTTTTCCGAAGGTGTCGTCCAGGCGCCGTGTGGAATTTTGGTACATGGCCAACTCCGCGCGCACTCCGGGCAGGTCGGGAACAAAGCCGGGGACCTCGACATCTTCAGCGCGATAGACCCTACTCGGCATTTCAGCACCTTTGAGCAGCTTGTCGGGATTGCAGTAGGGGCGATGCGGATCGTGGGAGTTGACCATGAAGTAGAAGGGTTTCTTCTCGGACTTGCAACGGTCAAGAAATGTCTTCGTTCGCTGGTAGTAGATACTCGGGCTGCGGCCGTTACCTAGTTCACTTCGGCGGAAAGAGTAATCCCACTCTGTTCCCGGAACCGGCGTGGAGTGTGGCACCTTGCCAAGAACGCCCGCGAGATAGCCGGCTTTCTGGAAGTGCTCAACAAGGTGGGGGATGCCTTCACGAGTCGGCATGAAGCCCATGGCGCCAGAGTTGTGACCGTAGAGACCGGTGCAGATGATGGCGCGGCTAGGCGCACAGATGGGGGCGTTGACGTGCGCGCGATTAAATTGAAGGCCTTGCTTCGCGAAGCGGTCCAGGTTCGGGGTGAGGTCCTTGACCGTGCCGCCATAGGTGCCGAGCGATTCGGCATGCAGATCGTCTGCAGTGAAGAGGAGGACATTAACAGGAGGTGAAGCGGCTTGTGTTGTGCCTGTCATGGCCAGCATAGAGAGTGAAAGGAGAAAACGGTTCATGTACCTGAACTTACGGTGCGAGAGACGAGGTGTGACCAAAAAAAAGGCCGGACAGCCCGTGTCTCTATGAGGCAGGGCGTCCGGCAGTGAACGATCGGGTATTAGAACGTTCCGTTTATGATCGGCATGAAGCCGAAGCGATCGCCGCTTTTGTTGATGTTGATAAGGCCAATCTGAAGGCCGGCCAGGGTGTTGACCTGGTTCCAGATCCCGATTGAGAGTCCATGGAACTCACCAGCAATATTTAAAAAGCCACCTTGCACTCCGTGGAAGGTGCCTCGGGTGTAGTTAATGTAGCCATCTTGAACACCCGAAAAGTTACCTTTCGTAATGTTGATCAGGCCTCCCTGGTATCCCGAGACGTTTCCGTCGACGAGGTTCACTGCGCCAAGCTGGGCTCCGGTGAAATTGCCTTTAACGTGGTTTCCTGCACCGATCTGTAGTCCGGTTGCATCCCCGTTCACATGGTTGGCTATGCCGAACTGTCCACCGAGCACGGTTCCTTCAACAAGGTTGAGTCCGCCAATGCCTAGACCGGAGAAGTTTCCGCCGACGTGACTGATGATTCCCATTTGTCCGCCAACGACGTTTCCATCCGAACAGTTACCCGCACCGATCTGAATACCCTTACTATCACCTTCAGTACGGTTGCCGAGTCCGATATCGAGACCGGTCATGCTTTTGTTGACACCGTAGATCAAGTTAAGACGGACGCCGGTAACTTCTTTTTCAGCATCCGAAATTTGAATGGGATTAAACAAGGACAGCTGCACGATGCTATCCGCTTTAGCTGCGACGCTTGTCAAGGCACAGAGGCCCATGACCGAAAGTTTGATTCCTAGTGTATTCATTTTTTGCTCCCTTATTAGTTCTGCCGCCAGATTCTCGACACAGCCAGCAGGTTACGGCATTGGGAGTTTAATGAGAAGAAGAGAATCGGGAAATTGTTGACCTTGAAACAAGGCTGCGGCGAATTTAGAGCGCGCCGTTTCGCGCGGCGATGGTGCTTGCCAGGAATCGTGCCAGAATGTCTTTGTCAACCGGCTCATCCTTTGACCACCAACGCTTACTGAAGGCCGGGTCCGAGTGAGATTTCTCAGGCTGTGTGCCAAACCAATAGCGAAGAACATCCTCGGGTCTTACGGTGTCGTCTTTCATGGTGCAGGCGTTTAGGACCTGTGACTGTTTGTGGCAAGTGGGTCTTTTTTGACCCCGCCACTGTTGCGGTATGAGAGCGCGTTGCTAGACGGCCGCTTAGTCGATGATGTTGAGTTTGATCTCGTCGGAGTTCGCCCTTAGCTCTGGGGCGTACATCGCATGTGCTTTAGTGGGGAGCGCGCTGAAGCGGCCGGGGATTTCAGCGCGCATACGGTAGGCGATGCTGTGCTTGCCGCGGGCGAGTTGCTGGACGAAGAAGCAGACGCGTTCGTCGCGCAGCTCCATGTAGGCGCGCATGCCGCTATCGCGACCGGTGTAGCCAGAGCGAACGGTTACGGGCTCGAAACCGGCGGCTTTCATGTCTTCGAAGAGGATATATTCGTAGTCATTCTTGCTGTCGATTGTGAGTTCGATTTCGACGAGGTCTCCACTTGTGAGCGTATCGAGGTTCTTGAGTTCTACGCGTTTGAACTTCTCGACCTTTTGATCGAGCACTTGTCCGCGTGATCCCGACGTTTTGATCTTGAGGTCGACGGGGGTGAGCTTGAAGTACTTGCGATTCACTTTGATCTCCAGTCCCGCTTTTGTGATGTGATCTTCGAGCGTGAAATTGGATTGGTAGGCATTGAAATAGACGGGGCCAGTTCCCTTGCGGCGAACTTCGAGCGTGTGCTTCCCAGAAGAAATCGCGTCGCCTTCGAGCACCAGCTTGTTGTCGAAGGTAAAGAGATTGTCTGCCGTGATCCGTGTTTCTTTCACCTTACGGCCATCGAGCAGGATCTCGACAGTCATGTCTGGCTTGGCTTCGCCGGTGGCACGGAGGTAGTCGGCCATTGCCTCCACGCAGATCGCGGTGTCGCGAGTGGAGTTCCAGTAGGTCCCGTGTTTGCGATTGTTGAGCAGGTACTTCACCAGACCTGCGGCTTTTGGGCTCTTTGGTTGTGTGGCCGAAAGAAGTTTCAGGTAGTAGGCCTGTGCTTCGTATTCGCTGCCGTACCAGTACCACCAATAGTGATTGTTTTCCATATTGAGATAGGCGGTTTGGTTTTCGTCGTCCACGACCAGGAACTGGTCAATGTTGCGGATGAGCATGTCGCGACGTTGGACTTGTTTTTGGCGATGAAGCGCGAGGCCGTACATCGACTTCGCGTATACCGCCAGCTTAGTGCGATCGCGGTACAGGTAATCGTTCATGCTTTCGTCGCGGATATCGGCATCGGCCAAGACCATGTAGATGAAGGCATCAAGGTTGTCGGCGAACTGCTTATAGGGCTTGGTTTTTGTTTCGAAGTTGTCGAGCCTCTTTACCTGGGTTTTCTGATAGCGTTTTAGCCACTCGACTCCGCGCGCTATGGTAGCGGGTTTGATCTTGGCGCCATTAGCTATACCGATTTGTAGACCGTGCACAACGTAGGCCGTTGTGTGTGGATAGGAGTGTTCTCCGTGGCCGGAGAACCATCCCCATCCGCCGTCGGAGAGTTGCATGTTTTTCAGATCACGAATGCCGCGCTTCACCATCTTGTTGACTTCTTTTTCGCTGAAGACGGGGTTGTGATCGTAGCGCTTCCATTGTTTCGCGCGTTCTTTGTCATCCCCAATTTCCTGCGCATTCAAGTTCGTTCGCTTGGCTTCGATGTCCGCGAGCTTCACGCCCATGTCCTTGAGGGTCTTTTGGGTCAGGACCGTTGGCAGAAAACGGTTCAAGGTTTGTTCTGTGCAGCCGTAAGGGTAGCTGACGAGGTAGGGCAGGGCGTCGACCATGGCTCCAGCGAGGGTAGGGGAATAGCGCACTTCGAGGCGCGATTGGTTGATGCGACGTTCTTTTGGGACCACGAAGGTGAGGCTCGAGGTCTTTGCCTCGGGCCGTACAACTCCACTGAAGGACTCTGTCTTGAGCATTCCGTGTACGTAGACAGGGAAGCGCATTTCCATCGCGTCGGATTCTTCATCCGTCAGCGCGAACATGCGAATGATCGCTTCGCCCTCTTTGAGCACCTTCACGCGCCAGTCGACGCGCATTTCGCCGTGTGGTTTGAGTGTGACCCTCTTCTCGGGTAGATCGATGGGCTCGAGTTCCTTGCCATCAAACTCGAGTTTCACTGTGACCACTTTTTTGGAATCGAGATAGTTGTGGATATTCGCAGAGAGAACGACTTCGTCTTTCTCGACGAAAAAGCGTGGAGCTTGCATGCGTAGCATCAGGTTCTTCTTTGTGACAACGTCTGCGGTGGCTTCACCAACACGGGTGCCATGACCCATGGCCCATGTTCGAATTTTCCAGCCTGTGAGGCTTTCGGGCATTGTGAAGTTGATGGTTGCGCGACCGTTTGTGTCGGTCGTCAACGACGCGGTCCAGAAAGCCGTGTCAGCAAAGTTCTTGCGAACCGTCGGAGCGATCATTGCCGACTGACCCGCAGGGCCACCAGCATCCTGCCTGCCTTCCCGCTCGTTCATGGAGCTCTCCTCGCTCATCTCTGACGCGCTATCCATCGGGGCGCTGGCAGCCGAGGCATAGGCGCCTCCAACGGCCATGCTTTTCATGGCCGAGCGAGGTGCATTTTGCCTGTGCACTCTCTGATCCTTGTCCGCCCAAGCACCTTCCCCTTTTTCTTTGAACTCATCGTCGGCGACCATATGACCGAAGACCCCGAGCACGTTCATGCTGCGTTGACCTTTTGGAATAAGTAGAGGCTGCATCTGTTGCAGACTGGAGGTGGTGCGGACCGTGTGACGACGGCGCCATTTCCAAAAGTGGGACCGGATCTCTGGGACATTGCTGCCGCCGGAAATGTACTCCACGGCTTTATCGTAAACGGTGACCACGGTCGATCCCACGAAGGGTTTACCTGCGTGGTCCGTTAGGAGAAGGGAGACTTCGGCTTCTTCGCCCGGCTTGTATTCGTTTGCAGAGGGCTCCACGTCCAGGTTCAATACGCGTTTTTCTGGTGGGACGACAATCTCTTTACTTTGCGAATAGATCTTCCCGTTTCGTACGGTGAAGGCTTCGACAAAGAAGTTTGGCATGTCTTTGCGACTGACGAGGAGTGACTCGACGGTACTCTGTCCATCGAGACTGAGAATCTTGGGATCCAGATATACCCCGTTCGACGGGCGCGCAAAGTAGACCACTGTGCTCTTGGCTTGATCAGTGTTGATCATGAGACGAACCGTATCGCCATTGGCGTAGTCCTGCTTGTCGGGAATGAGTTCGAGTTCGTTGAAGCGATAGTTCTTGCCGTCTAAGCCATCGCCACGAACCACAAAGACGTATCCGCCTTCTATCGCGTGACCTTTCGAGTCTTTCACCGAGTAGGAGAGTCGGTATTGACCGGCCGCCGACGCTTTGAGTTGTTGTTTGGAGAGTCCCTCGTCGTCCGTATCGAGTCTCCATTGTTGAACAATCGTCTCGATTGGTTTGCCGTTCCTATAGCTCAGCTTGAGCAGCTTGAGTGTGCCCTTGCCTTCGACGCCCTTGCTGTCGAGTGTGCGAGCCGAGAAGTTGGCATGAATGACATCGCCGACGCGGTAGTAGCCGCGATCGACCCAAGCGTAGACCTTGAAGGGTTTTCGGGCAACGAGGACTTTGCCCGTCCCCACGATGGTGCGGCGTGACTCGTCGGTGACTTCGGCGGTAATACTGTAGCGGTGATCGGTATCGCTATGCATGGCTTTCGCGATTGCGGTGTCGAGGGTCAGCGTATACGTGCCATCCTTGCCAACCTTCGCATCGCCTTGCGCCACGACTTCAGGAGGTGTGCGGCGTTGTGGCCACCACCACGAGTAGGGGCGTTCGCAGCCCCAGTGTCGCCAGCCGGGATACCAGTGATAGTCATAGGCGTACCACCAGTAGCCGGGACCATAGAACCAATCCCACCGAGCCGCGGGGTACCAGTTCGCATCATGATTATTGCGTAGAACCTTATAGGAGAGCTTGCCTTTGGTGACGGGTGCCCCGAAGAGATAGTTGGCGCTGATCTTAACCTCGATCTTCTCGCCAAGCATCACAGGTTCGGTGGGGGCGTCGATGGTGACTTCGAATTCTGGCTTCTTGTATTCCTCGACCCGGAAGGAGTTCCCACCATAGTTTTCAACCTGTAGGTTATAAACGCCCAGCGTTGCATCGTCGGGGAGTGAGAGCTCGCCGTCGATCCCGCCGAACTCGTCTGCTTTGAACGCCTTTGTGAAAACGACATCGTTCTTTGGGTTTCGGACCTTGATCGTGAATGACTTGCCAGCGAACTGGGAGTCGTTCCCCTTGTCGTACTGAGCTTTACGGATCCAGCATTTGAACTTCACATTTTGGTTGGGGCGATAGACAGGGCGGTCCGTGATCGTAAAGACCTTGGTTTGCTTGTAGGCCGCATCGTGGCGTTGACCGTGCCAGATACCGTGAAATCCGAGATAGGCCAAGCGGCCCGTGGCATCTGTCGCTGTGGTTAGGCAGGTATAGTTGCCGGGTATGGCGTCCGGATGGAGGATGGAGGTCCCATCGTCGTCGGTCTTAGCGACGTGCGTTTTAGTGTGGATCAGGTAGTTCTTTGTTTGGCGTTTCCATTCTGTCTTGTAACCGAAGTGTCGCAAGTTCATGTCTGGCAGAGGGTCGCCTGTGACGGCATCCGCGACGAAAAACCAGGTTTTTTTATCGAGAGCTTTTTGGACGATCACCGTGTCATTGATCCACACGACAACCTTGCAGGTGTTTCCGTTTTTCATGGTTGAGGTAAGAAGGTAGGCTCCCGCTTTCTTGATGGGCACGGTGATATCGATCCGACGGTCGAAGTGTCCGGCGCGGGGTGTTAGCTTGACGTCCCACTGTGCGACCTGCTCCTTGATGTAGCGGGTTTCCTTTTTATGGATGAGGCGGTAGCCGATTTGGCTGATGTTGATCTTTTGATGGTCGATGCGTTTGGGTTTCGATTTTATGTAGAGTTCAACATCGCTTAGCAGCTTGGGCACATCGATGCGATGAGCGGTGAACGTGGCCGTTTCGGCGTTGCGGAAGCGGTAGGAAAGAATAGGGTTGGAATTGGCTGCGTGTGAGAGCGTGTGCTCGAACACGCCCCAGTCTTTTCGGATTTGGTCGACGCGATCCTGTTGACCGGCGAGCTTCCAGGTCTTTGCGGCGGCTTTGTACTGTCGGCGATTTTCATAGATCTGGGCGATGCGATGATGTTGTTTCAGCTCGCGAAAGAGCGTGATGTAGTTGAGGTCGGCCGGGAGTTTAAAGCGTGAGATGCCCGTGGCGAGTTTTGCGATCGTTTCTTTGTCGCCGAGGGTTTGTAGAGAGAGTCGTGCGGCGGCCTTGTCGGTTTCGTCATCGTCTCGAGCTGGGCGATGAAAGTACCAACCATAGGATTGCATGGTTTGTACCCCGAACTGGGCGAGCATGAATTCGGCGAGCTGCTGTTTGCTCGACGAGACGTGGCTGGAATCCACGCGAGCGGCTTCCGCGAGCAGCCAGCGCCAGCGTTCGCCGTCGCTTGTCGCTGTTTTCCAGCTTTTTGGCACTTGATGGAAGACGGGCTTGCCCTCCTCGTCGACGGGTGCACCGCGGGCGCCGCTTTGGCGATGACCGACTGGGTCGGTGTAGTCGGGCAGTGTGTCGATGTCCGTCAAATATTGAAGGCGCCACGCATCGTAGTAGCCGCGGTATCCCATCATCGTGCGTGCGGCTTCCGAGAAAAACTCGCCCGAAAGCGTCTGGTCTGTTTCTGCGGCCACCTTCATTGCTTGTTCGTAAAGTTGAAGTGCGCGTAGGCGGTCCCGTTCCTGAACAGGCACGTAGCGTGCGTTTCCGCCACGGTGGTGACCGCGTTCGAATGCGCCTGCGATTACGTAGCCATAGTGTTGGCCGTTGAAGTAGCTTTTTGCGGCTTCGAAAAGCAGTTGCCAGTGGTCGCCATGAACAGAGATTGCCTTTTCGCGTTTAGCGTCCACCTCTTTTTGACGTCCGAGTTGGTTGAGGCAGTTGACGAGATTACGAAGATCCGACGCGGCCTGTTTGCCCGAGCTTGATGGATCCTTGAGTATGGTCTCAAAGAGCTCGGCTGCTTCCTTGCGGTTTCCGTCACTCATCAGAGTGTGCGCTTTCTGTCTAATCGCGTCCTGATCGGGTGGGGCTATGGGGCTGACCCCGAGAGCCAGCAGGCAGGTGAGGGAGATGATAGCGAACAGTGCGCGCGTTTTCATGGGCATTTCCTTAGTGTTTCCAATAGATAGAGCCGTTACGTAAAGGTTAGACGCGGGTGAGGGCGGTTTTGTTCCGAAAAAAGGAAATCAACGATTTTTTTGCATGCGGTGCGTGTAGGCCTGGTCAATTGAATGGGGGGTAGGCCGAAGATGGACGAGTTTGCGGAGACGCTGCGCGTTAGTCGGACAGCATCGCCGTTTCTTGCAGAGGATATAGGTGTGCGCAGTCCGGATTCACTTTCCGCAGGACGTCCCACATGATGTGTGTCACTGTTTCTTCGAGTTCCGGATTACTGAAGCCGCGGGATCCTGCCACGTTCAACACCACATTCGCCGGCATGTCCACCGACTCACCCGACTCATCCTGCTGACCTTGGAGCCAGTGGGCGACATGGTTGACTTGTCGGCGGTGGGTGCCCACGTTTAGATCCACGTGTAGCCACGGACGTTGGTATTTGATCGCGAATTCGATGGTACGCAGCGAGCCTCCCGTTGCGGGGCCATGGCTGAAAACCACTGTTGCGTCACTGTCGACGACATTGGCTTCGGTGCGTGCGAGATAGGTTTCAGAGTGCATTTCGCGCAGTAGATAGTGGTCGGGGATATAGCCATCTTCCGCCCGCCGGCCTTTCGGACAGTAGCCGCCGTGTTTAACGCCAGCTTCGATCGCAGCGTTGAGCCCGCCACGATCTGCGCCGGTCTGCCCCCCTGAGACTATTTTAGTAATTGCCATCTTCCAGCTCTTCCAGATACGTCTAAACCCTACTCTCGACTCAAATAGTCTAAAATGTAGGGGATTCCATTACAAGCCTTGTAATGGATTTCCCTACATATAGAACGACCACTGGGGAGTCCCGAAACGGACCTCAAAAACCTCTCAATTTGCTCACAAATTAGGTTGAGTATCCTATTAGGATTGCGCATTGTGGATTTGAACGCCATTTGGGGACACGTGGGGAGCGGAATTGGGGTCTTCTCTCAGAAAGAGGTGGAATGCTCCAGCAAACCTCCTGGCCCCATTCATAACAGACACAGTATAAGAGGGTTGCGCGATCTTTCGCGTATAAAAAACGTATGAGCACGGATTACACAATCGACGGATATGAGCTGATTGAGCAGATCGGGAGTGGCGAGCGAACTGAGGTTTGGCGAGCGACTCAGGTCTCGAGTGGTGGTGAGGTTGCCCTAAAGGTCATACCCTCGCGGTTCGTGAATCCGCTGACCTCGCTCGAGCAGCATGTGGACCAGCTCAATTTTATTCGCGACAACCAGCTCGCTGAAGCGGTTGCATTATATGATTTCGGGGTAAGTGGACCGGTGATCTATTTTGCAACGGAGTTGATCGACGGGCAAACGGTGGCTGACTGGATTACTGCGGAGGGACAGCTCGCGGTGACGGATGCGCTTAACTTGGCAGAATGCGTGGTTCTTGTCTTAAACAATGCCTGGAAAGAAGGGGCTCTCATGCATGGCTCCTTGTCGCCAGACAACATCATGATTGATGGCGAGGGCAATGTACGCATTGCCGACCTGGGTTTGGCGGAGGTTGTTTACACCTTGAGTCATCGCCCACAAGAGGCCTCTATTTTTGGAAGCGCGCATTACGTGTCGCCTCGGCAGGCTTTAGGGTCGTCATCCTTGGATTACCACGCGGACATATACGCCTTGGGCGCCGTGTTGTGGCATGCCATGACGGGGCAGGTGCCTTTTGGGGATCTCGACGAAGCAGAAGCTCGGCATGCGCATATTCATGAGCATCTTCAGGATCCGCGCGAGGCGCGCCATGGTATTCCGACAGAGATGATTTATTTGATCGAAAAAATGATGGCCAAGGAACTACCCGATCGTTTTGGCGCGTGGGATGAAGTGGTCGAAGCGCTGGAAGCAGTTCGTGAAGGCGTGCTTCCCGAAGGCTTGCCGATTGAAGCGGGCAACAGCACCTTGGACCGCATCACGCACTTTGATAACACCGTACCGATGGCCCAGTATATTGAAACGATTCAGGCGGTGACTGTTCGTGCCGAGCCCAAGACGCCGCGTGAGCGGGTGCATGCGGTGTCACAAGGCGCTCAATACCAGCGCCGACGGAAGCAGGAAAAAACAGAGGGAAGCAGTAAGGGACTCGCGATCGGGCTATCCGCAGGCGGCGTCGCCTTGGTTGGCCTGATTATTCTTGCGGTTGCTATGAGCAAAAAACCGGTGCGTCCCCCACCGATGACGGTGGCTATACCGACCACGCAGTATAAACAACCGTTGACTCCTCCTGGTACAGTGTCGACCCCGCCGGTGGCCGTTGTGAGCAGCCGGCCAGGTTCAAAACCGCGGCCGACAGCAAAGCCACCTGTTTCGAAGCCCCCGCAGTTAGCCACCACCGACCGCGGTCGGGTATCTGGTGTGCAACCTCTGAGTGTCGCTGGGCCGGATATTGGCTTAGACAAATACGTAACGCGTGGCGCGCCGAAGGGCCCGAAGGCGACACCCGTACCGCCGGCGTCAGGCGGGCCGACGGGTCAGCCCGCTTCTGGAAAAGAGCCTGTTGTTATGGGTGACCGTGTGGCAGCTAAGAAGACGGGCTCCGCCGTGGATGCACTAGCAGGGCATGATCCTGAGACGCTGCTTTGGAAAGCTGGGCGTTTGAATGGGTTGCCCTTGCCGGGTACCGCGCGCGCTTCCGAATTTAAAACCGTGTCCAAACCCGAACCGGTTATCTTTGTTGCTGACCCGTCGAGCTTCGTTCAAACTTTAGGCACCAACCAAGCCGTCTCGATTTCGCTCAAGAACATGAAGGCCGTTGATGCCGTCCTGCATATCGCGCTGGCAGCGCCGGTGTCCAAAGTTAATTATCAGCATGCCGCTGCGGATTTCGAACAGCGTCAGATTGTGGTCGAATGGAATGATCGTGTGGTTTGGCGTCGCTGGTTGCCGGCGGGCCATACCGTGTCGGAAGTGTTCATTCCTGGCGCTGCAGTTCTGGGAATTACAGACACGCTCGTGATTCGAAACACTGGCCGCGACGCCTTGACCTTCGATGCGGTTTGGATTAACCGTCATTCACCGGGCAAACCCTTATCCTTGGCTGTGGAAGGTGCGTACTGGCAGGCTCCTCCCGTGGCACAGTACGTATCCTCTGTTCACGTGCGCTTGCCCGCCTTGCCGCCAGGGGACACAACGATTAAACTGGCCGCCATCAAGGGGATGCCGACCGTTCTGCGACCTTCGAGCCCATTGGAGGCGGCAACGGCCTATAAGAAACTAGATGATGCTGAGCGCGGTATCGGCATGCTGAGTCCCGCCCACCAGACAGCGGATAGCCACTGGCGGGATTTTGCGATGAGCGCGTTGAAGCGTAACGAGCTGCCGGTGATTGAGATAGATGCCGCAGGAGATCAAGGCACATGGATTTTGTGGGCGCAGCGATATGGCGGTGTGGTGGGGCACTGGATTTTGCGGGGCAACGAAGTCGAGGTGTCGAATGCGGCGAAGTGGATCCGAACCCGCGTGCCAAATGCGTCCGTGTCGTATCATGTCGACCGCGCTCGTTTTGCCGCTGACGCGGTTGCTATCGAACATGTAAACGGCTTGTCGCTTTCCCGGGCCTGGGGCAAGTATGGCGCTCGGACCGATATGGTGCCGGGTCAAATCCGAACGGTGTTATGGGGTAAGGGGTATTACACCGGTGGATTTGATCATTGGCTAACGTTGCTACCAAGCGAAGGGTCGCGTGCAGATGTGACGGTTCAGCGGTTGGATGCATGGATGCTCTCTGATGCGGCTGTCCAGTGGTGGATGGCGGGTGGCCGGCATCTCATCGTTTCAGGCGGGAATAGGGGCGGTGCCTTTTTTCCCGAAGGGAGCTCATCACCCTCGTTGAGTTGGGAGGCCATGAAGATCTTGTCGCCAGTGACCGCGGGGCGTGCACAGCGCGTGATCGCGAATGTTGTGCCGGTTGTGGGCAACGTGGCGTTGGCGGATACCTATTGGGTAGCGACTGAGAATAGTGATAACCTTGTGAGTTTATTGGTTGTTGGCGGTAGGCGTGATGAAAGCCGGGATGTCTTGGTGGCGGTGCCGGTGCCGTGGAAGGGTGCGACTCTTGGACAGCTGGACACGGTGCAGCTCAACGGTCGTGAAAATGACCCTAGTATGCCGACTAGCCCGACCTTAAAACTGACAGCCGTTGCTTCATCGAAAGACCCAGCGGTGCCGACGGGTCTAGTGATGACGACACTGCGATTGAACTCGCTTCAACTGCTGCGCCTGTATCCGGCCGCTGGACCAGCGCCAACAGTGTATCGACACATTACGACAGCCTCTGTGGAAGGACCGCGCGTGACGACAGAGTTGGTGAAAATCCACGACAAACCTTTACCGCCAGGGGCGTTTACGACGACCGCGGCAGTTCGCAGTGTGTTGGATCCGGTGGATCGCCTGTCTTCGGCGGTTACCCACACCACTATTGTCTCTAAGCCGAGCTCAATCGAAGCCTATAAGGATGTGCGTGGCGGAACGATAACCTGTGCTGGAGTCACTCCCTGGGGCAAAAGCTCGGACCAGGTGAACCTTTGGAAAGGGGCCGTATTAGGCCAGCCGAACTCCGTACGTTTGTACCTGAATCAGAAAAAGTTAGAGGGCGTTGAACGCATCGCATTCTGGATTCGTGGGGTAGCGCCACCGGCGGGGGACGCTCGAGTCGTTAGCTTAACGCGGGCTTCAGGGAGTGTGTATATTGGGACGCCGCATGTGAGACAGAAGGTGCGCATTGTGAGAGACAAGTGGAGCTTGTGTTCTATTAAGATAGACGACTTGCGAGAAGGGTCGGGAGATTTGCCTGAGTTCCTTGCGATAGGACATGACCCTTCCGCGAGCCAGCCTGTGAGTGTCGAGGTTCACGGCTATGTGGGACTCACGATGCCTGAAGGAGAACGACCGCCTGTGCTCGGCTATGTCAAGCCGCTTGCTGACGGGAGCGGGGTTGTCATGGCGTTAGTGGGTCGTGCGGGTGTTGCGGGAGAGTGGCGCTACCGTGTCGCGAAGAAGGGCACCTTTGGCGGGGTGAAGAAACTTTCGGTGGCGGCTGACCTCGTGCCGCCCACCAAGGTGGGGGCTAAGCTCGTGCCGCCCACCAAGGCGGGGGCTAAGCTCGTGCCGCCCACCAAGGTGGGGGCGGCAACAGGCTTGAGGACACGTTTTGCGGTTGATCTTACGTCGGGAAAGCGCACCGCCGTGGTTGACTCCTTCTCTATATCGTATAGTGACTCGTCGCGACTCATTCGCGCGAGTACGCAGGCGCTCCGGACTCGACAGGCAAACCCGTCCGCCGAGTTGCTTAACACCTTGTTTCCCAATGTCGACTGGGCGAAAGAGCATCCCGCGGATGCGGTGGTTCTGATAAAGTTGGTTAAATAAGTGAGCCGACCAAGGACACGGCGCCGTTGGGGCGCGGTTTGTTTGATGGTCTTTCTGTGCGCGAGTCTGGCCCGTGCTGATATCAATCACCTCGTGCGCAAGGGAGAGACACTCGCGTCTATTGCGCGTTCGCATGGCGTGAGCGCGAACACGCTCACCGTGCACAACCGTTTAAGCAACCCGGATCGATTATCGATTGGGCAGGTGATCCGAATTCCTTCTACCGAGCCGCGTAACCGACAACACGCCGTCAAGAGCGGTGACACGCTGAGCGGAATTGCGTCGCGCTATGGCGTACGCCAAGCCGATGTGGTTCGACTGAACAGCTTAGCGCGCCCGGATCGTTTATCGATTGGCCAAGTTCTTCGTATCCCAGGAGCAGGGTCGACGACCGCTGCCGGCCCGACGCGTTCTTCCCGACCTCAGCTGCCGGCGGGATTTAAGAGCCAGATGGATCGCCAACGTGTGACGTCGCGCAAGTGGACGTACATCGTGATTCACCACACCGGTACAGCGCGCGGATCCGTCAAAGGCATCGAACGCTATCATAAGGAGGAGCGGCACATGGTGAATGGCATGGCGTATCATTTTTTAATCGGTAACGGCCAGGGCATGACCGACGGTTTAGTCGCCATGGGCAACCGATGGAAGCGCCAGATCAAGGGGGGCCACCTCGCCAGCGAGGCGCTCAATGCGAAGAGTATCGGGATTTGCCTCGTAGGGAATTTTGAGACCAGCCGACCCACTGCTGCTCAGTCTCGAAGCCTCAAGGCACTCGTTGACTATCTGATGACCCGAACATCCATAAAGCGGTCTGCAGTCAAAAAACATGGGGAAATCAATACGAAACCGACCAGTTGCCCCGGTAAAAACTTTTCGATGAGCGCTCTCTGGCGCTGATTTCTGAGACCTAACTTTCCTGATTTGGGGCGTGCTCATTCGTCCTTAGTGCATTATACTCATGCAGTAACAAAGATTTAGTGCTCTAACTTTTCAGGATGAACATGAACCCGAAAACGCATCTGCTCTACGACGACACGTGTCCGATGTGTACATTTCAAATGAAAGTCATCACGTGGCTTGATTGGTTTCATCGCATTCATTTGGTTCCTGCCTCCAGTCCCGATATCCAGACACTTGCCCCTGGTCTTAGCCACGACGAACTCATGGCCGCGATTCACAGTATTGGCCCAGACGGTCGCATCCAACGGGGCGCTCGCGCTTTGAGGGTTGTCGGCATGCGCTTGCCTCCCATGGTCCCGATGGCGCTGTTCCTTTGGCTGCCCGGCGTCATCTGGATCGCTGAACGGATTTATGTGTGGATCAGTCGGAATCGATATGTGCTCAGCAAGGTGTTTGGTTGCAAAGACGCTTGCCGACTCATGCCGGTCCGTTCAAGGGAGGAAACCCCAGTACAAAAGGAGGCAGGTTAATGGCAACGGGTAAGGTGAAATGGTTCGATGAGAAAAAGGGGTATGGCTTCATTGTTGAAGACGATTCCCAGCAGGATTACTTCGTGCACTTCAGTGGTATCAGTTCCGAAGGCTTTCGCACACTGGAAGAGGGTGCGCCGGTAGAGTTCGAGATTGACGACCAAGGCAACAAGCCGGCAGCGGTGAATGTCAAGGTTGTGCAGTCCTAGCGGTTCTGATCCTTTTGATATGTCACGTGCCGGATGACACGAGTGAACCGGTCTTGAGGTGGTGATGGCAGAGGCTCCTCTCACGAATGATCCTCAGACAGAGGTGAGGTCACGCACGCAGCAGGCGGATATGTATTCCGTTTTGCTCTTTGACGATACAGAGAACGTGCGAGAGTACGTGGTCATTTGTCTGATGCAGGTATTCGCGCACTCGGCCGTTCTGGCCTATAAAATCATGATGGAAGCGGATCGCGCAGGAAAGGCGTTGGCCGAAGTCGAGGAAGAGACGCTGGCGCGCCGGCACTGTAAACAGTTGCAGGATTTTGGTTTATTGGCCTCCATCGAGAAAAGCGTCTAAGCAAGCCACCTCCAAAGAAAGCCGATCTTTTAGCACTCACCACTTGTCAGACATAAAGGCTTTGGGTACATTCTTGTGCTATGGATGAATTCAAATTCTTTTGTACCTCATGTGGCCAAAAAATGGCAGCGACGGTGGATATGGTTGGCGTCTTGATCGAGTGTCCTGGCTGCCAGACCGATATGAACGTTCCGCCGCAGCCAGCTAGCGGCGCGCCGCCACCCAAGCCGGCTCCCACGATCCAGTCGTTTGACGACGACACCTTGTCCTCTACAATGAAGCTGGACTTCAGTGATGAGGCTTCTCATGAAGCCCCAGCCCCGGTTGCACCTCAAGCCCCGGCGCCCGTGCAGCTCGCTCCAGCAGCCGCGGCCCCAGTTCAGGTTGCTCCGGTGCCGGCCGCGCCCGTTGCTCCAGTAGCCCAGCCTCAGTATGTGCAACCCGCTCCGGCGCCAGCACCCGCACCCAATTTGAATATGGCACCTCCCGTGCAGCCGGTTGCAGCTCCGGCACCGATTCCTGAAGCGCCCAGCGCGAGCACCTGTGGGGGGTGTCAAAATCCCTTGGTGGTGGATGCTGTGGGTACCTGTGTGTTTTGCGGACTCAACGCACAGACGGGTCGCAAAATAAGCGGAACCTGATGTCGCTGTTGGACCGCGGTCCATCGCGCTGTCAGCATCTTGATAACGGAGGATCCCTCATGTATCGATATCTAGTCATTTTGCTCAGCCTACACCTTTCTATTGCCACTGCGGCCGACTGGCCTCAGTTTCGTGGATCCAAGACGGATGGGGTATCGACCGAAACGGACTGGAATACACGCCTACCAAAAACCGCCAAGATCGCATGGTCCAAGCAGATCGGTCGAGGTTTCGGTGCGGTGTCTATATACAAAGGCAAGGCGTGCGCGGTTGGCTGGAAGAGCAACACCGACACGACGTTCTGCTTTGATGCGGTGACGGGCGAAGAGTTGTGGACGCATAGTTATGCGTGTGGTTTGCATGACAATATGCATGAAGGGGGCCCGGCCGCTTCGCCGGCGATGGATGATGAGTTCGTCTTCACGGTGAGCAAGGAGGGCCATCTATTTTGTCTGAGCGCGACAGATGGGTCGGTTGTATGGAAAAAACATTTTCAGGATGACTATAAAGTGGCTCAGCCGGAGTGGGGATTTGCGGGTTCCGTGATCATCGACGGTGAGCGAGTCTTGGTCGATGCTGGAGTCATCCTGGCCTTGGACCGAAAGACCGGGAAAGAGATTTGGAAATCAAAAAAATATCCGGCGGCTTACGGCACTCCTCAGCGGTTCTCTTTTTCCGGAAATGAGTACATCGCAACATTGAATACGTTGGGATTGGTGATCGTCGAGAGCGCCACCGGCAAAGAAGTCGCTGTGTACAAGTGGAAGACGTCGTACGACACCAATGCGACGACACCGGTGATCCAAGGTGGGAATATCTTCATTTCCACCGCGTATAACAAGGGCTGTGCGATGCTGCGATTTGATGGCAAGAACCTCAAGGTTGCGTATCGCAATACCGAGATGCGTAATCACATGGACACCTCCGTGTTGGTTGGCAAGAGCCTTTATGGGTTTGACCGCAAGGCGCATAATGATCGTGTGGTGAAGTTTACGTGTATGGACATGGAAACCGGTAAGGTGCGTTGGCGTCAGGGCGGTTTGGGTGTCGGAACGGTTGTCGCCGCGGGCAACGCGTTGCTGGTTTTGTCTAGCAAGGGAGTGCTGTTAACGGTGGAGCCCACACCGGAGAGCTACAAAGAGCTGTCACGAACGACGGTGCTGAGCGGTCGATGCTGGACGGCGCCGACGCTTGCGAATGGCTTGATCTACTGTCGAAATGCGACCGGTGACCTCGCCGTGGTTGATGTCCGAAACTGAAGGGCTCCCAGATGGGCATGACTCTCAAAACCCTATTGATTGGTAAGAGCCTGAAGCGGACCTGTATACGCGCAGGTCTTGTAGGGCTCGTTGTTACCGTTGTGTGTATCGCTATGTATCGACCCATGATCGTTGAGGGAGAAAGCATGGCGCCGACGTATCAAACGGGTCAGCTGAATGTGATTAACCAAACCGCCTACTGGTTTTCGGAGCCAGCCCGTGGGGATGTCGTTGCGATTCGTTTGGCCGGCCCAAGTATCGCGTACCTGAAGCGCATCATCGCGCTACCTGGCGAGACGGTAGAGATTCGGCAAGGTGTGACTCGCGTGAATGGGGAGGTGCGTGAGGAACCGTATGTGGTGAACCGAGCACCGTGGACGTATGAGGAAACGGTTTTGGAGAACGATCAGTTCCTTGTGATTGGTGATAACCGAGGCATGCCCATCGACAACCATATGATGGGTAAAGCGCGCCGAAAAAAAATAATGGGGAAAATAGGATGGTGAAAAAACCAAGTGTGATCGTGGCAGGCGTCCTTGTGTTGGCGCTCGTCATCTATCTACTCATTCCACAAGACGAGCGCTTGATTCGCCGACATCTGTCGTCGTTCGCGGATACTCTGGACGTGGAGAAGGATGAAACGATTATCAGCGCGGCCTTGGCAGCGAAGTCTGCGGCCGGCTATTTTGTCCCTGACGCGGTGATTCATGTCGGGAACCCCGTTCCCGATCTTTCGGGGCGCAAAGCGATCACGCAAGCTGCGATTCAAGGGCGGCAGATGCTCCAGGCGGCTGATTTCGATTTTCGGGATCTGACCGTTGAATTCAAGAGCGACACCCTTGCTGACGTTCTGTTGACCGCAACCGCTACGTTCACCACGACTGCGGGTGAGACTGACTACCATGTGCGTGAAATGCGCATCACCTTACGCAAAGTCGAGGGAGATTGGTCGATCTCTCAGGTTGAAACTGTGAAAACGCTGGAGTAGAGTAACGCCATGTTTCCTGTTTTACTTATATTGTTTGTGGTGATGCCGATCGTGGAACTCTCGATTCTTGTGCGTGTTCATGACGAGTTCGGTTTTGGGCCGACATTTGGTTTGGTTTTACTGACGGGGGTGTTTGGAGCGTGGTTGGCGCGTAAGCAAGGGCGGCAGACCCTCGTGAACCTTCAGTCGGAGGTGGCGGAGGGGCGTACGCCTGCGCCGCATATGATCGATGGCTTTATGATCCTCATGGCGGGCATGGTCTTGATCACACCAGGGTTGGTCACTGACGCGATAGGGTTTTTGCTTCTCGTGCCGATCGTTCGAAAAGAAATACGCGTATGGATCCGTCGGTGGTTGGAAGCCAAAGTAGCCGACGGTAGCGTCACTATTTTTCGGGGTTGACCGTGCGCGTGTGTAGGGCGTACTGACGGTCGCGGCTTACGGCCAGCGTACCATCACAATATTGGAGCGCTCTTGAACGTTACGCGTACTGTCGCGTGCGAGCCCGCTCACCATGAACCCATAGACCTCGCCGGAACGTGGCGAGAAGCCCGTCAGTGGTGCCTGCTTGATATGGTTGCCGTTTACGGCACCGGTTGACTTGGTGATTTGTCCGACGCGCAGCCATTCCCATGTTGCCGCATGCCAGCGACCATCTTGGAACACAAAAATCCAGGGGTTAGCGTTTACGTTTGCGCCGCCTGCGTTTGCTCCAGGCCACACATTGGCTTTGTTATAGGCGAGAGTGATGCTGCCGCCATTGACGCTGACAGAAGAGAGGTTGGCGGTTTGAGCCCAACCCGACACATTAGCGTGTAGCCAGTTCACGTTACCGAGGTCGACAGATCCAGGTACGCTCACGTTGGCGGTTGCAGCGGGTTCGCTCCCGTCTGCTGTGGAGGCGGCGGCTTCCGTGGTTTTGTCGTCGTCGCTGTCAAAAAGGTCTCCTGGGCTTTCGCAGCCAGTGAAGACGACCATAGAGGTGAACATGCCGACACAGAAATGCCGTAAAGTGAGTATTTTCATAACGTGACCCCGCACAAGTTTAATAAAAATGCGAAAAGAACCAGCTCCTACGAGCACAATAGCTACCACTCGCGGTCGTGAAATGGAACAAAATAAGGACATCCTGCCCCATTTTGCAACAGGTCTTCACAACGGCGTGCCGCTCTGTTCGACCACAGTCCGCGGTTTAGCGGAGTGTTTTGTCAGGGTTTTGAGGTTTTACGCGCGACCCAGTATTGGCTGGATAGTCCTCTTTCGTCCCATTTTGGGCGAAATTTCGCGTCTGACCGATCTTTGGCGTCCATACACCGAAGACATTCTGTTCGAGGTGAACTTTCATTTTGGCCTCCTTACTGATTACGATGCGTTCAACACGACGTTATTATAAGCACATATGGTGCCACTTTCAACCCAAAATACAAAAATATACACTATGTAGGGGATATGGCCGGGTGCAGGGTGTCGTCTACTTGATGAAGCGGATGCAGTAGGGATAGATATAGTCTTGGCCTTCGTTGGCCTTAATAGATGCCTGGATCACGCAGACAAGCGTGAAGATGCCGATGGCGATTAAGATCAAGAATCCGATGAAAAGGAAGCAGAGCGGGGCTGCCGCAAGGGAGTAGAGGGCTATGGAGATTTGAAAGTTCACTGACTCTTTTCCGCAGCGGTCGACAAAATCCGAGCTGTCTTTCTTAATCAGCCACATTACCAAGGGACCGACAATGCTGCCGACGGGAATGACGCAGCCTGCAAAGGCGAGGAGGTGGCACAGCATGCCGAATGTCTTATCGTCCTTATTCGGCGGAGTTTCAACGTCATTTGGTTCATCGGGGGTATCCATATTGAGAATAGTAGGGGCGAGGTGTTGCAACGGCAAGAGTTATGGTGATGTCGCGCTTGAAATATTTTCATGATTTACTTTGGACATTGCTTAGTGGCTGTGGTCTAGTACGCGGCTCTTTGGGTGTTCTCCGATTCAACACCTGCGTTGGCGTGGAACTTTTTTCACGTCGTCCGCACTTAAGTTTAACGTCTTGCCTTTAGGATCGGCCATATGAACGTGGTTGGCAGATCATAAGGAACAGACTATGTCATTTGATGACTTGGGACTCCGTCCCGACATACTTACCGGCGTGAAGGCAAAGGGCTATACAGAGCCGACACCCATACAGGCGCAATCCATTCCCATTATTCTAGCAGGCCATGATATTCTTGCTGGCGCGCAAACGGGAACGGGAAAGACCGCGGCTTTTACCCTCCCATTACTTAATATCTTGAGCGAACGAGATGCGACAGACAATCGCCCGCGAGCCTTGGTCCTCGCGCCGACACGTGAGTTGGCGGCGCAGGTTGCTGAGAGCATCGAGACGTACGGTCAGGGTTTGCGTATTCGGTCGACGGTTATTTTCGGCGGAGTGGCGCCGGGCCCACAGATCAAGCGCTTGCGTCAAGGAGTCGACATTGTGATCGGCACGCCGGGACGCTTGCTAGACCTAGCAGGGCAGAAGGCCTTGAACTTGTCGGGCATCGAGGTGTTGATCCTGGATGAGGCCGACCGCATGTTAGACATGGGGTTTATTCATGATATCCGGAAGATCATTCGGATGGTACCGAAGAAACGTCAAACCCTCTTTTTCTCTGCGACTTATTCCAGAGAGATCAGAACCTTGGCAGACACCATTCTTCACGAACCAAAAATGGTGGAAGTGGCCCGTCAGAATCAAGCTGCGGAAGGTGTGGATCAGTGCGTGTATCATGTTCAGAAATCGCACAAGCGTGATCTTTTGTCGCATCTCATCCTCCAGGGTGACTGGAGTCAGGTGTTGGTGTTTACAAAAACCAAGCACGGTGCCAATCGATTGGCCAAGCAGCTAGAGCAAGACGGGATTTCCGCGACCGCGATTCATGGTAACAAGAGTCAGGGCGCTCGTACGCGTGCATTGGCAGATTTTAAGGCGAACAAGGTTCGCGCCTTGGTGGCGACTGATATTGCGGCGCGCGGTTTGGATATTGATCGTCTACCCCATGTCGTGAATTTTGAATTGCCGCATGTGCCGGAAGACTACGTGCATCGCATTGGCCGAACAGGCCGGGCGGGATCGACGGGTGAAGCGATCTCCTTAGTGACGCACGAGGAAGCCAATTTACTGCGCGCCGTTGAGCGAGTGCTGAAAAAGCAAGTGACAGTGAAGGAAGTCGAGGGCTTCTCCGTGAAACCCCGCCCACAATCCGACAATCCGTCCTCCGGTGGCGAGCAGCGTCGTGGCCGCCGTGGCGGAAGTGGCGGGAGTGGCGGTGGCGGAAATCGTGGTGGTCAGCGGTCGAGACGGTCGAGTGGGAGTTCCGATGGGCGGTCGAGTGACAGTTCCGACAGCCGGCCGAGACGCTCAAGCGGCGGGTCTGAAGGACGTTCAGAAGGAAACTCAGGCGGCCGTTCGGGCGGCCCTTCTTCTGGCACTAAAAAGTCCGGATCGGGTAAGCCGGGTGGCTACTGGGGTAAGAGCGGCTCGCGGCCGTCCAGTCGCTAAGCTTAGTGCATGAATAGGGCGTCGGCGGCGTCCAGTCCCATATGAATCAGAAGTCCGATTGCCACCAGCCGCGCTTTCGGCACGAAAAGCAAACACGCATAAATCCCTATGGCGAGATAAGAATGTAGTGGGTGGAAGCCGATGCTGGCTCGATTCGGGTCGTAAATCGGATCCGCTAACAAATGATCGAGATCCACAAGCATCGTGGAGCACAGAATCAAAAACGTTCGCCCCTTGTTTTTCATTCGGAACACGTACGGAACCGCGAGCGGGATCAAGAAGTGCAGGAATATATGAAGCAGAGGTCTCATGGCTCTTGGACGGGCACTTCCAGTAGAGGCGACGGGATGCTACCGACGGTGCGCGGACACTCACTGCTTAGATAAAGGGTGCGGCCGTCGCGGCCGTAGCAAATGCTCTCGCCTTGCATTCGGAGAGGCATGCGGATGCGTCGCGCAGTGTTTGTAAACCCTTCCGCCCAGCTCTCACCTTTCTTGCGGGTATATTCGTATGCATCGCCGTAGGTGAGAATGATGGCGCGTAAGCCGTCGGGCGAGATATCCATGGCGGTTGTGGTTGGAATCGTCAGCGTGGCGATGGCTTTCGCGCTTTGCGGCGCAGCTTTACCGGGCTTCTCTGGCCAGTGCAGGGAGTATACCTTGCAGGTTTTAGCCTGTCTCTTGGAGACGAGAAACAGTGTCTTCGTGATAGGGTCGACCGCAATGGATTCACAGTTGTGCGGGCCGTCTTCATAAGAGAAGGGGAGGGTGTGAGTCGGTTTAACCGTTATCGAGACCGCGCTTCGCGCGTGGAGTGTGGGTTCATCGAGCAGGTAAATCGTCGCGCCCTTTCGTCGAGCCGAGTTGTCACCGATATCTCCGATGATGAGGACCGGTTTCTTGTCAATCGTCACCGAAGCCATATCCTCCCAGTCCCGTGCGCTGGCGTCCGAAACATGTAGGGTCGCCAAGGCCTTGCCGTCACTACCGAAGGCATACAACTTAGGGCCTCCACCCGAATCGTTGTGCGTCCAGAAGACGTTGGTCGCAGACTGGCTAGCCGCCAGCCCGCTACTCTCATCGATCGCCGAGTCATCAAGAGTGGCAATCTGTTTTCCTAGGTCGTAGTTCAGCGTCGCAGCACTTGCCGCTATGCTTAGTATGCCAAAGGCTGCCCCTAGGAGTTGTTTTGCCGTGGTCGTCATGTCGATAGCTTGCCTTGATTGAAAGGAGGGAGCAAGTGGGAATCCGTTATGAAGGGAGCGGCTGTTTAGTTGACGACTTGGCAGCTGGGACAGAGGTGGGTGCTGCGTTGGCCGACGATGAGTCGAATGATGGGGGTGGTGCAGCGCGGGCAGGGGGCGTCGGTGCGACGGAAGACCTTGAGTTGATCTTGATTGCGGCCGCTGCGTTTGCCGACGCTGTAGAAATTGGCTTTGCCGGTTCCGAGAGTGGTGCCCATGTTTTTTAGACCGCGCTTGAGGACGAGTCGAATGGCGCGATGGAGGCGCTTGGCCTGTTCTGGCGTGACGCTACTGGCAGGAGTTTCTGGGTGTAGTTCGGACTCCCAGAGTGCTTCGTCGACATAGATGTTGCCGAGGCCGGCCAGGAAATTCTGATCGAGTAAGAGCGGCTTGAGTACTCGCGAGCGGGTTGCGAGCATGGTGGCGAGGAGCTTGGGGGTGAAGGATTTTGCAAAAGGTTCGGGTCCAATGGGGGCCAATTTTTCCTCTGGATCGGAGACGAGGTACCAGCGGCCGAATTTGCGTGTATCCTTATAACGGAGTTGCGTGTTGTTGTTGAGAGAAAGGATGATGTGTTCGTGGGTGTCTCGCTTGGGCGTCCCCATGACGATGTTGAGCTGACCGGTCATGCGCAGGTGGATCAATAAAAACAGTGCGGGACCAGCCAGGTTTTCAGAAGGGGCTAGCTCGAGGATGATGTATTTAGCGCGTCGGCGAATCGCCATGATCTGGTGCTTCGCGATTGTTTTGCAGAATACGGCGGGTGAGCTTGTCGCGATCGTGCGCGGCCAGTGGACGCGGGCCTGAGTGATGATGCTCCCGCAGAGTCCGGCGTCTCGAAGGTCTTGGCAGACCGTTTCGACTTCGGGTAGCTCTGGCATCTTACCACTCGCCGGTGCTGGGCATAGAAGCCCACGGTTCTTGCGGCTCGCGCGCCTCACCCTTTTGCAGGAGTTCGATGGAAATGTTGTCCGGAGACCGCACAAAGGCCATGTGCCCGCAGCGTGGTGGACGTAGGATCGTCACGCCGGAATCCTGTAGTGCCTGACAGAGAGCGTAGAGATCATCGACCTCATAAGCGAGATGCCCGAAGTTGCGGCCGCCATCATAGGAGGCGTCGTTGTCCCAGTTATGCGTGAGTTCGATGCAGGGCTCGCCTTCTGCGGTCGCAAGGAATATGAGCGTGAAGCGCCCTTTCTCGCTTTCCTTACGGCGAATTTCTTGTAGGCCGAGCAGGGTGCAGTAAAAATTCATTGATGCATCGACATCATTCACGCGGACCATGGTGTGTAAGTATTTCATTCGCTTTGACTTTCTCGTTGGCTACGATTCAGGATTGCGTGTAAATACCCCATTCCCATTCCCGCTAGGAGCCCGCCGGTATGGGACCAGTTTGCAATACTCATCATGTTTGCTGATGTCAGGACCCAGCAGATAACAAAAAACGTCAGCGCGCTCCTGACCCATTGGCTCGGCATATTGATCTTCGACCACGGGTCGCAGCGGTCGCGAATCCATCCATAGCCGAAGAGCCCATAGATCACGCCTGAGTAGCCGAGTGAGTTCCAGTGGTGATTGGTAAAGATGTCGTGGGCCAGCGTGGCGCAGATAGAGAGGAGGATCGTGAGTACGATATAGAAAATCGTACTGGTCTTGGCTTCGACAATTTTGCCCAACGAGAACAGAGCGAGCATGTTCATCCCGAGGTGAGCGATTCCGAAGTGACCGAACATGGGGGTGACGAGGCGCCAGTATTCGCCGGCTTGAAACAGTGGAGGCCAGTAGAAGAGGTAGGAGTAAATCGCGCCAACGTTGTCTGCATTAAGAAAGGCGACCGGCTCGGCCCCTTCGTTCATAAAGAAAACCACCACACAGACTGCGATCATCACCATGGTGACGGGTGCGTCTCGCAGGCTGGGGCCCTGCCAGCGATCGCGCATGTGAACGACTTGAGAGGCGTCCTCTACCTTTCTCGTCCGGGTGACCTTTGTGGTGAAACGTTTTTCCTTGGGGTTGAAGAGGTAGGACTTGAGGTCCTTGCGGGCTTGGTCGAGTTGACTGTCGTCTGTGATCCAGACGGTCCACCCGTCTTTCCCTTCGTCGATACTATGATCGATGTCTTGAGAGTACAGGTAGTCTCCAAAGGTTTTCGCCTGTGCGGAGGTTTCAAGTTTTCCAATGCTGCGCATGGGGGGGATTGAGACATAAGGGGGTGGTGGATGGCAAGTCTTTTGGGCATGCCATCTCGATGGGACGTCAGTGTGGAGGCGAATATTTGGTGGAATCCGACCTTTCCATTCGCATCCGGAGGACTTAGGATTCTGCACATGAGACATTTCGCACAATCCCAGAACACATTCGTAAATTATGGCGGATCGTATCAGCTAAAAATCGACTGTTTGGATGACTTGCGCGCACTCTCGACGCTTGATGAGACGCATTGGATGGCGACAAGCGCGCCGGTTCATCAGCTGCGGGTGGACGCGGCTTTCCTCGCGCATATGGATTCCGATGGTAATGATCGCATCATCAGTACCGACCTGCGCCAGACGGCAGCGTGGTTGTTCGAGGTGCTGTCGGATACGGCCGGGGTGAGTTCGCGTGCTGAGCGACTGTCGCTTGAGACTATCAACGCGGAAGACGCGAGCGGGAAAGACCTGCTTCGAACCGCGGAGCGGGTTCTCGAAAATCTGGGCAAGAAAGGCGAGACGAGCATTGGCCTAGACAATGTTCGCGATCAGAGCTCGATCATGGCCAAGGGTGACGGGAATGGCGATGGAGTGATTCCGCCGGGCAGCGTAGATGACGACGACGTGGATCAGTTGATCACCGACGTAATGGATACCATCGGCGGGATTCAAGATGTGAGTGGGTGTGATGGCGTTGATGCCGCGCATTTGGATGCATTCATTGATGCTGCTCAATCGTTCCTTGATTGGAAGAAGAAAGTGTTCACGGATGGTGCGGGTGATTTTGACCGCTTGCATCCGATCGGTGAAAAGACGGCCGAGGCCTATGACCTTTATATGGAGCTTGCGCCAAAAATTGATGAGTGGTTTGAGTTGTCGCGCCTTGCGGCGTTGAACGCGACCTTGGACCGCGAGGTTCCGGTTCCTGCTTTTTCACCTGATCTGTATACGGATGGTGAGGCTCGCCGTTCGTATATGAAGGACGCGCCGATCAGTAAGCCCTTGGATGGGGTTCGATTGGATTTCGGCGTTGCCCTTAACCCTTATTATGCAGATGTGCTGCGTCTCTTTCAGGAAAAGGTGTATATCCCGATGGTTCGCGATGCCGAAGACCATGGATTTATGGATGCGGACGTATGGCGAAATATCAAACTCATGTTCATGCCTTACGGCGATTGGCGTGAGTCGAAAAGCGGGGAACAGGTTGAACGTTTGGGTGCCGAACGCCTAGAGGCTTATGTGAGCGGTGAGTTGCCGGCTCGACTGCGGACCTTGTTTGCGGCGGACGTAGAGGCTGGCGAAGAGCTCAAGGCGCTGAAGGATGTTGAGAAGCTGATTTTGTGTCAGCACTGCTTCTTAGACCTGTGTAATAATTTCATTAGTTTCGCCGACATGTACACCCCGACACGCAACGCCATGTTTGAAGCCGGGCGAGTGGTGATAGATGGGCGAGCCTTCAACTTCAATATGCGGGTGAAGGATGTTGCCAAGCACGCAAAGATCGCTGAGCGCTCGGGCATTTATCTCATGTACTCAGAGGTCACCGGCTTGCCGGGTGATCCTTCCTTCTATTTAGTAACGCCAGTGACTAGCCGACACCTTGGGACGATCGCGGTTGAAAAACGCGGAGTGCTGTTTGATCTCGAGGGTAAGCAGTGGGATGTCCGCGTGGTCAAGGTGGTGGAAAACCCGATTAGCTTAACGGAGGCTGTTAAGGCGCCATTTGTGCGGCTGTCGAAGATGATCTCGTCCGCGGCTCAGAAGTTCACCGCCAGCACAGAGAAGCAGTTGGAAGGCAGCTTGTCGTCGACTTCGAAGAATTTGCAAAAGGGTGTTGGCAGTTCGATGAAGCCGGGAGCCAAGCCGGTGGCAAAAGCGCCGGCCAAGAAGACCGCTGCGCCTGTGGCCTCTGGCGGCGGGGCAAAGGACTTATTGTTGTCGGGAAGTATGGCGATTGGAATTCTGGGATCCTCGATGACCTTGGTGCTTAAGATGCTTTCGGAAATCGAGCCTATGGCGGCCCTCTCGGGCCTCTGCGTTGGCTTAGTTGTCATCTTAGTTCCCGTCGTGATTATTGCCGCCTTCCGTTTGTATTCGCGGAATCTGAGCGGCATTCTTGAGGCGTCGGGATGGGCAATCAACTCGCGTATGCGGTTGACGGCTCGGCTCGCGCGACTGCTGTCGCCAGAACCGGTACACCCAAAAAGTTTTGCACAGGCACAGAAAGATTTATTGAGTGGATTTTCAGACTCCATGTCGGGGTCGGAATCGGATGAATGGTAACGGTCAACCGCGTTGACTAAAATGATGGATAGGGGAAGACAATGGTAGTGATTTCAACAACAAAAGGTGATGTGAAGATTGAGCTGTTTGCGGACGATGCACCCATCTCGGTAGAGAACTTTTTGAGCTACGTCGATGCGGGGCATTATGACGGCACGATTTTTCATCGTGTGATCGAAAACTTCATGGTGCAGGGCGGCGGTTTCACCAAGGCTTTTTATGAGGGAGACACGAATCCGCGAACGACGCGGGACCCGATCAAAAACGAAGCGGACAACGGACGCCAAAATACCCGCGGCACACTAGCGATGGCGCGTACAGGCGTAGTGGACAGTGCGACGTCGCAGTTTTTCATTAATGTGAAGGACAACGACTTTTTGAATTTTCAAGCTCCCACCGCACAAGCCTATGGGTATTGTGTGTTTGGCGAGGTGGTTGAAGGTATGGATGTCGTGGACGCCCTTCGCGGTGTGGATACCGGTGATGTTGGTGGTCACGGTGATGTGCCGGATGAGCCGCTCGAGATACTGTCTGTTAAGAGAGTGGACGCGTAAGCTGGTTTTTGGACTGAGAACTGGGAGGACCCCGGGTGCTGGAATATAAAGATACCCCGTACGAGTATTTTCCGCCGGCCCCGAACCGTTTTCTCATTTGGGCGTTTCAGCAGTACAACCGGTTAACGTACCTGTCGGGTTCGGAGCTCCGGATTGCGGACGTCCAGATGTCCACGGATGACGCGTGGGCTGCTGTGGCGCAGCAGCCGGAAGCGCGCCTATTATTTGTTCCGAATCATTGTACGCATGCGGACCCGCAGCTCATTTTTGAGGCGCAACGTCGGCTGGGTCGGCCCTCTTTATTTATGGCGGCTTATGACGTGTTTCAGCGGGATGCATTTCGCGCGTGGATCATGCAGAAGTCTGGCGCCTTTTCGGTGGACCGCGAAGGCAGTGACAAGCTCGCAATCAAAGCGGCCATCAAGACACTCGTAGACGGGCGCTACGCCTTGACGGTTTTTGCTGAAGGGAACGTGTATCTTCAAAATGATCGCGTGACCCCGTTCCTAGATGGAGCCTCGTATTTTGGTCTGAAAGCGCAGAAGGACCTCGGTGCTGATGTGCCGGTTTATATCGTGCCGGTGTCGATCAAAGTGTCGCACCTGACGGACGTTCGAGAGACCTTGGCGGAGAAACTCACGGAGTTGGCGGCTCTCGCGGAGACCACCGTTGACCACCATGTGCCGGTTTCTGTTGAGATCGAGCGAATCGGTGTCGAGCTGCTGCGTCGCAAATTGACGAGTAGAGGGCACCATGATGTTTTCGACCCAAAAGAGCCGCTCGCCGCCTATTTGGGTCGGGTTGCCGAACAAACAATCTCGACCACTGAGGGTGAGATGGAGATCTCTCCGCGTGCAACCGATACCCTGCTTGAGCGTTTCCAGAAGATGCGGCGTCAGATCCATCAGATCCGTTTGGATATGAACAAGGCCGATCAGCATGAACGTGCGGCCAAATGGGCGGACGACGCCATACTCGCCTTTCGTGTGCTAAGTTACTCTGGAGATTATTTGGGCGAGGCACCGTCTCTTGACCGTGTGGGTGAGACGATCGAGAAATTGATGGAAGATCAGTACACGCGGATTATCAGCCCGTTTGGGGATCGTCGAGGGATGATGCACATCAACGCGCCGATCGACTTGCGCGACTGGATGGAGCGTTATGCTGGCAAAGCCCGAACAGCCATGCAGGATCTGACCGCAGAGCTTGAGCGATCGGTACAGGCGGGCGTTGACCACTTGAATGCTGACAACTCCGCGCCGGGCGCCGAGCCCTATACGAGGCCATAAAGATGGAATGGTGGGATACGCTCCTTGAAGGGCTCGGGTATTACAGCCTCGTCGGTGTCGTCTGGTTCCTTTGTGCCGCTGCTGTGATCTTATCCGTCTTGTCGATTTCCGGAACGTGGTTGGTGTTGTTGGCGTCCTTGATCCTGATGTTGATAGGAGGGGGTGCGTTTCCCGGTTGGGTGACGGTGATATTTTTCGCGATCATCTGCATCGTTGTAGAAGTGTTGGACGCCGTGGCAGGTTCCCTAGGCGTCAAGCGCACGGGTGGATCGAAGGCGAGTGTGTGGGCCGCTTTCTTTGCCGGCATTGTGGGCATGTTTGTCGGAGGCGCCTTGATCCCCGTGATCGGGAGCGTGATCGGCATGTTGGTATTTAGTTTCGCCGTTGTTTACTATATCGAAAAGCGAGATATAGAGAAGACGGGCGGAGATGCCGCTCGAGTCGCGACTGCGACGGTGGTGGCAAGAGTCCTGGTTGTGCTGCTCAAACTCATGGCCACTTTCGGTATGATCATCTGGCTGATTTGCGGAGTTCTGGCCGATTGAGCGTTGGTTTTTCAGATACAACTTGCCAAGTGAGGGGCATGCCGCGTAGGTTGACAGCAAGGATCTCTAGAAAAAATAGGATTTATTATGCACGGCGAAAAATCGAAACAGCTCAGCGATCATCAGGAAATGTACCTGAAAGTGATCTTCAACCTAATCAAAGAGCACAAGGTGGCTCGGGTGAAGGATATTGCTGAAGATCTCGGCGTGACCAAGTCTTCCGTGAGTGGAGCGCTCAAGGCCTTATCCGAAAAAGGACTGATTGAGTATGAGCCTTACGGCTACGCGACACTGACCGAACGTGGCGAACAGATAGCGGAACAACTGGTGGGTAAATATCAGGTTCTCGCAGATTTTCTCGTCAACGTGTTAGCGGTCCCGGAAGATGTCGCCGATGAGAATGCATGCCGAATGGAGCATGTGGTGGATAATTTTGTGATGGAGCGCTTGGTGCAGTTTCTGCGGTTTTTCGAAAACGGAAACATGTCGTTTACGCCCAAGCCAGCGCGGAAGAAGGCCTCCGCCAAAACCAAAGCCAAAGCCAAAGTCTCGGACTGACGGTCCGCGTTGTTTCGCCCAGCACCCCGAGCGTGCCCCGGTCGACTACAAACTAATGATCAACGATGTTAAGAAGGTGATGTCCGTCTTATCGAGATCGTCTGTCGGTGGTTCAGACTGATGGTTCACGATGTAGCGTAGGCCGAAGCCGAAGCGTTCTGTTAGGCTGAAATTCACATGCGTTTCAGAATCGAAAAAGGCCTTTTCGTCGCCATCGAGCGCCTGACTGTATTCCAGGGTCTGGTGAAACGCGATAGTCTCCGTTATCGTCCAGTCATACCCAAACCCGATTTTTGAGCTTCCGTACTGCTCGTCGAGGGCCGTATCCTCAATCGTGTCGTCCGCATTCCATACCATCGCCAAGTCCAAGCGTAGAAGGTGGTTCTCCTCTTTAACGACGTCATACCCGAGACCCAAAGACGTGGCGGAGCGGGAGTTGTAACCAGAGAATTCGTTTAGGATATAATCCTCTCGAATGAAGGCGGTGAGGTAGGTGTTTATGTCGTGTTCAATGGCGAGCTTGAGATCGGTTTTATCGGCGGTTTTTTCATCATTCGATTCGTTTTTTAGAACCAATGCTTTGAACCATTGCCGGTTCTTGCCCAGTGTATGAACGACATCCATTTTTCCGGCGATCGAGCTGGAGTCGGTGTTGCCAGAGACTGAGGACGTGGATAATTCGACTTTCATATCCCAGGGTGATTCTTCGGCCTGGATGGTGAGCAGGCTTAGGGTGTTAGCGGTGAGGGTGAGGGCGTAGTGTTGCATGCAAAGATCTCCGTAATTCGTGGATGTATCGGTGGTACCCGCGGAATGTACTAAGTGCCCGGGAGGCTGTAAAGGGCTGAAATCGAGGTATTCGATCGGGATTGAGCCGATTGTCTGTGGAGCCACGTTTATGGTATAGTA
>CAXMRT010000027.1:0-2112 GCA_964196025.1 uncultured Gemmatimonadales bacterium
GCTGCGCAGCAAGTACTTCTGTTGGAACCATCAGTGCCGATTGTGATCCAGACTCTAGCGCGGTGAGCATCGCGAGCACAGCCACCACCGTCTTGCCCGAACCCACATCTCCCTGCAAAAGGCGATGAAGGGGTTTTCCAAGCGCCATATCGGACTGTATCTCCCTCAATACTGTCGCCTGATCCTCGGTTAAATCGAATGGTAAGGAATCAAGCAGTGCAGTCGTCAAATGACCGTCTCCCGCATGCTCAATGCCCGCTAATCGGGTCTTATAGTGTGATTTTCTTAACGCCAATATCAGCTGAATTTCCAGAAATTCCTCGAAAACCATCCGGAATCGGGCTGTAAGCGCCAAGTCTATATTATCCGGACAGTGAACCTGCCGGATCGACCACGACAGCGACTTGAGGCCACACCGATCACGGATATCAACGGGGATCCGTTCATCAAGAGAATCCGAAAAACGCGCCAAAACAAGCTCGATCCAACCTCGAAACAGCTTCTGGCTCATCCCTTCCGTCCCCGGATAAACAGCCACTACACCCGCCGGCGCCCAATCCGAAACGTCTGAATCCATCACCTCATAATCGGGGTGATTCATCGATAGCCTTTCCTTATAGAGGTCAACGCGGCCATACAAAAAAACCGACACACCCTCCTTCAATACATCCCCCAAATAGGCTGCATTGAACCAGCTACAATGAAGAACCCCTGAATCGTCCGAAATCTTCGCCTCAAAAAGCACACCTCGACCGGCAATCCGACGTTGGGTCGCCGCTATAACCTCTCCAAATACCGAACATGCCTCTCCGGGTTCAATCTCTTCAATTCGTAGAACCCGGCTTCGATCCTCATAACGATGTGGTAAATGAAGCAGAAGATCGCCAAGGGATGCGATCCCCAACAGCTCCAATTGCCTAGATCGCGCTGCTCCAACCTGGGGCAACACCGTCACAGGGTCAGTCAGCGTCCAAGATTGAGTGTCGTTTTTCACCCCCTCATCATGCCGCAAGCCACCCACAGGAGCAAGCACCAGCCAGTGTCATCAAAAGCACTTGACTCTTACCCAGCAGTGTATATCTTGTTGGTCTTCCAGTCGGATGTGAAGGGGCTTTTAGCACGTGGATGACCCACCTAAAAATGCAGGATTCAAACGAAATCTAGCAGGCTTTGGAACAACGATTGCAGCCGCAATGCTCGGGTTCACGCTCGGCGGAGTATGGCTGGATAAGAAGTTTGGAGGCGGCATCATCTTCACCCTCTCCGGGGTAGGCTGTGCAGTTTTTTACATCGGCTACGAGCTATGGAAACTCAATGCCGCGACAAGAGTGGGTTCTGATTCGGAAGAGGAATCAGTCGGGACGCGTAACGATGAACACTAAAGCAGCGACAGACAACAAAGCGAACGCTAGAGCAGCGGGCTCTCTGCTCCTCGGCGGCACCGCCAGCGCACTCGTCGCATCACTTCTTGTAAACCCCTTCCCACTCTCCACGTGGCTTGTTGCCTTCGGCTTGGTCGCACTAAACACACTTGCAACTCGCACACTCAACACGCTTGCCCTCGGGCGCTCAGTCAATCAGTTTTTCGCAATCACCCTTCTGGGCGGCGGGTTTCGCTTGGCCGTGATCGTAATCGGCATGATCCTTGCAATTGGCCTCGGACTCCCACATCCCTTTGAGATGATCCTGATCGGATTAACAGCCCATACCATCTCCATGGTTTTCGAAATTCAAACACTCTACAGCCGTACTCAACGGAGCATCTGACCACACCATGAACGTACTAGCCACCGCTGCTTCTGAACAGCAGCTGATTATCAAAAAACTTACCGAATACATCTCCGCACATGTGAGTGATAGCACCGCGTGGCACTTGCCCTTTGTCCCTATTCACGAGCTTCCGTTTGGCCTGACCCTCCACATGGTCATGATGCTAATCGCCGCAACATTCCTCGTCGTCATGTTTTGCATGCTCTACAAAAAGAATGCCCGCGTGCCCTCAGGTGTTACGAACCTGCTCGAAGTTCTGGTGGTCTTCGTTCGCGACGAGATCGCTATTCCAAACATTGGAGAAAAGGACGGACGCCGACTCACACCCCTTCTATGCACGTT